>JBQTIF010000022.1:0-8489 GCA_052388395.1 Gemmatimonadaceae bacterium
GGCCTGGGGGGGGGGGGGTGTCTTTTTTTAACTCCGTTGCCTAACTGTGGCGGCGGTAAACCAACCCCGGCGCGTTACACCGTTCCCGGCCCAATGGTTTCGCAACCTTTTTACAACACCCCACCCCTTGACTTACCTTCGACCTTCGACCTTAGACCTCACAGCGAAGTGTTAGTCGTTGGGCTCACAGGCAACATCGCCAGCGGTAAGACGACCGTCGCACGCCTCCTCTCGGAGCGCGGGGCCACGATCATCGATGCCGACGTGCTCGCCCGCCGAACGGTTGATCCCGGTACCCCGGCGCACTCAGCGATCGTAGCGCGGTGGGGGAATCGCGTCCTTTTGGCCGACGGAACGATCGACCGAGACGCCCTCCGTCGCATCGTCTTCGGGACACCGCAGGAGCTCGAGGCGCTGAACGACATTGTGCATCCCAACGTGCGCACGATGCGCGATGAGCTCATCGAGCAAGCACGCGGGCGCGGAGATCAGATCGTCGTGTGCGATATTCCGCTTCTCTTCGAGCGCGGACTCGCCGACGAGTTTGATCGTATCGTTTTGGTCGACGCTCCTCGTGAGCTGCGACTCGAGCGACTGGTTCGCGAGCGCAAACTCCCGCATGCTGACGCCATGGAAATGATTGCGGCGCAGATGCCTTCAGAACTCAAACGTGCGCGCGCGAACTACGTCATCGACAATACGTCGACACTCCAGGCATTGTCGCAGCACGTTGAGGAGATCTGGGCTGCGCTGCAGCGCGACGCGCAGACGCTTGATGCGAATGTCGCTTGAAGTCCGTTCTTATCGCGCCTAGACTTGCGCGCCCGTTCACTACCATAAGGACACCACGTGGCCAACATCCCCGCCGACCTGCGCTATACGAAGGACCACGAATATGTGAAGCGGATAAACGACGCTAACGTCGTCGTCGTTGGCATCACGGACTTCGCACAAGGCGAATTGGGGGACGTTGTTTTCGTCGATCTACCAAAGGTCGGCCGCAAGCTGAATGAGCACGACGTCTTCGGAACGATCGAAGCCGTAAAAGCTGTATCCGAGCTCTACTCGCCTCTCGCAGGAGAGGTGGTCGAGGTCAACAGCCGCATCGACGCCGAACCTGCGCTCGTAAATAGCGATCCGTACGGCGAGGGGTGGATGATCAAGGTGAAGGTCGCTAATGCCGATGCCGCGTCGTTACTCGATGCGGAGGCGTATAAGAAGTTGATCGGGCAGTAAGACCTAGGGTCTAACGTCGAAGGACGAGCCATTCCTTAGACCTTCGAGCTTAGACCTGCTCGTACTCTGAGATCGGCGGACACGCACAAACCAGATTGCGATCGCCGTACGCGTTGTCCACTCGCGAGACTGCAGGCCAAAACTTCCGCTCTCTCGTCCATTCCGCTGGAAAAGCCGCGCGCTCGCGCTGATATGCGTGATTCCACGCATCGTTCACAACAGCGTCTACCGTGTGCGGCGCGTGCTTAAGCGGATTGTCCTCGCGATCGAGTATCCCCGCCTCGACCTCGGCGATTTCCGCGCGGATCGAGATAAGCGCGTCGCAGAAACGATCGAGCTCTGCTTTCGACTCGCTCTCGGTCGGCTCGATCATGAGCGTTCCCGCCACCGGAAACGAGACCGTCGGCGCATGATAGCCGTAGTCGATCAAACGCTTCGCGATGTCCTCAACCTCAACGCCTGACGAGGACTTCACTCCGCGCGGGTCGACGATGCATTCGTGCGCGACGAGGCCGTTCTGTCCTTTGTAGAGCACCGGGAAGTGCGGGTCCAAGCGCTTGGCGACGTAGTTCGCGTTGAGGATCGCGACCTTAGTCGCGTCAGTCAGACCTTCCCCACCCATCATTTTGATATAGGTCCACGAGATGGGCAGGATCGACGCTGAACCCCAGGGCGCCGCGGAGACAGCGCCTAACGCCGTGCGACCCGGCTGCGGGATGACAGGATGCCCGGGAAGGAAGGGCGCCAGGTGTTTAGCGACGCCGATCGGGCCCATCCCCGGTCCACCCCCGCCGTGCGGTATGCAGAACGTCTTGTGCAAATTGAGGTGGCAGACGTCGGCACCGATGTCCCCTGGGCGGCTCAACCCCACCATCGCGTTCATGTTGGCGCCGTCCATATAGACCTGGCCGCCGTGCTCGTGCACGATCTCGCACACACTGCGGATCCCTGCCTCGAATACGCCATGCGTCGAGGGGTACGTCACCATCAGGGCCGCGAGTCGGTCGCGCTGTTCGCTCGCCTTGGCACGCAGGTCCTGCAGATCGATGTCGCCCGTCGCGGCCGTTTTCACCACGACGATGCGCATGTTTGCCATCGCGGCGCTCGCCGGGTTCGTGCCGTGCGCGCTCTGCGGAATCAGACAGACGTCGCGGTGCGTGTCGCCACGTGCATCGTGGTACTTGCGGATCGCCAGGAGTCCGGCGTATTCGCCCTGAGAACCCGCGTTAGGCTGCAGCGATACCGCCGCGAACCCCGTGATCTCGGCGAGATCCTGTTCCAGGGACTTGAGCAGCTCGGCGTACCCCGCTGCCTGCTCCGGCGGTGCGAACGGATGCATCCGTCCGAAGGCTGGCCACGTGACCGGGATCATCTCGGCCGTGGCATTGAGCTTCATGGTGCAGGAGCCTAACGAGATCATCGAATGACACAGCGACAGATCGCGCGATTCCAGCGTCCGCAGGTAGCGCAGCATCTCGTGCTCCGCGTGGTAGCGGCTAAAGACCGGATGCGCGAGAAATGCGCTCGTGCGTGCGAAGCGTTCGTCGTAGCGCGGATCGACGTCACCTGCGACGCCAACGACGCTAAATGAAGATGCACCCTGGTGCAGCACGGCCACCAGCTCGGCGACGTCTGCATCGGCAACCGTTTCGTCCAGCGCGATACTCAGCGTCGTTGCGTCGAGCTTGCGGAGGTTGATGCGCCGCTCACGCGCAGCAGCGAGTGCGGCATCGGCAGTCATGCCACTCAGCGCAATGCAGACGGTATCGAAATAGTCGTTATGTACAACGCGATGCCCCTGCGACTCCGCGCCAGCCGCGAGCAGTGTCGCCAGTCGGTGCACCCGGCGGGCGATGCGCGTGATCCCTTCGGGCCCATGCCAGACTGCATACATCGCCGCCATGACCGCAAGCAGCACCTGCGCCGTACAGATGTTGCTCGTCGCCTTCTCGCGCCGGATGTGTTGCTCGCGCGTGCCTAACGCCATGCGCAGTGCCGGCTTGCCGCGTGCGTCGCGCGACATGCCGATGATGCGCCCGGGCATCATGCGTTTGTACGCGTCCTTCGTGGCGAAAAAGGCGGCATGTGGACCCCCGTAACCCATCGGCACGCCGAAGCGCTGCGAGTTGCCCACCGCGACGTCGGCTCCCCACTCGCCAGGTGGCGTGAGCAGCGCCAGAGCGAGCAAGTCAGCCGCCGCGATCACAAGTGCGCCAACGCCGTGCGCCCGCTCGCAGACATCGCGATAGTCGTAGATCGCGCCATCGGTTGCGGGATACTGGACGATGACGCTGAATACCTTCGCATCGAAGGTTGCCTGACGAGCATCGCCAACAATGACGTTCCAGCCTCGGACAGCAGCACGTGTCTTGATGACGTCAATTGTTTGCGGGTGGCAATCCTCCGCGATGAAGACGGTATCCTTTTCGTCGCTTCCGCTCACTGCGTGCGCCAGACTCACTCCTTCTGCGGCAGCTGTTGCTTCATCCAGCAGCGAAGCGTTGGCGATCTCCAAACCCGTTAGGTCCCTCACCATCGTTTGAAAGACGAGCAGTGCTTCGAGACGCCCTTGCGCGATCTCGGCTTGGTACGGCGTGTAAGCCGTGTACCAGCCCGGATTCTCCAGGACGTTTCGCTGCACAACCGGCGGGACGAACGTGTCGTGATACCCCATCCCGATGTACGAGCGGAATACCTGGTTCTTTGCTGCGATCGCTCCAATCTCTTCGAGCACATCGTGTTCGCTGCGTGGCGCTCCGGTGCGCAATGGCGTCTGCGCTCGAATCGCAGGCGGCACGACGGCATCGATAAAAGCGTCGAGCGATTCGTAGCCCAGCGCGTCGAGCATCTCCTGCACTTCGGGAGCTGAAGGACCAATGTGGCGACGCACGAAGGTGTCGCTGTCAGAAAGCGAGCGTGGCGGCGAGCTGATTGTCATGGGCCGGCGCGTAAAGAGGCAGGTCGAAGGACGCGAAACGTAGTGGACGCCTGCTACCTTCGCGAACGCGTCGAGCGCCTGGAGCGGGAGCCGCCTCGAGCGCGAAGCACGATCTGGCGCGATCGCTGCATCGAAACGAGGCAGTCGCAGCCTCGTTGTGCTATTGCGCTGCACCGACGCGCGTGTTAACTGATCGCAAATCAATATCCCACAAGGAGTTCTGACATCCGAAACGACGGTTTGACGCTTGCTACAGCTGGGCTGCCAACCCGGAGTCGCGCGACATGCAAACTGGCCGCGGAGCTGTTGTCGTATCGGAACGATGCGTTTCGGCGGCGACGCAGCGTGTCCCTGTCCAAGAGGTCCCACGTGCAACGGGGCGGGATGCCAGCGCCTGGCAGCGCGCGGGTACTCGCGACGCGAACGTTGCTTTGAGCAAAGTGATCGGAGTCAAGACGAGCGAGGGGTCCATCCTTCGCATCGCACTCTCCGACAGCTTCGGCCTTGCGATCGAACAGCTTGTCGGCGAGCTCAACTCGCCGCTGGTTGAGGGGTCGAACCGAGGGGACGGCGTCACGAGCGTCGCGCCGCCTAATGCGATCGCCATTCTCATCCAGGCTGGTGGCTCCGAAGCTGCGGCGACGGACCTGTTGCTCGAGTTGGCAGGAAGCAGCGCTCCGCGCTACGTCCTTGGCGCGGCAGCCGATCATCGCCTGGCTGCAGCGTGTATCCAGAAGGGCGCGCGCGACTACTTCGCGCTGCCCGACGATCTCGATCTCCTGCGTCGCACGCTAGAGCGCGACGTCCGGGCTGCCCGCGGGCGCGTGGCCGCCGATCGCTTCGCCGACGAGGAAAAACGCGACTCGGGTTTCGGCGCGATCCTCGGACGCAGCGCCGTGCTGCAACAAACCCTGAGCCAGGCCGCCCGCGTGGCCGCGTTAGGCAATGTGACTGTGCTCATTGGCGGAGAGACAGGGACCGGCAAGGAGTTGCTCGCGCGCGCCATACATTATGAGGGGCCGCGCGCAGCGGCCCCGTTCGTGGACATCAACTGCGCCGCAATCCCAGCGCAGCTGCTCGAGAGCGAGCTTTTCGGCCATGTGAAGGGTGCCTTCACGGGAGCCGTATCAACCAAGCCCGGGCTTTTCGAGCTCGCCGATGGCGGGACCATCTTCCTCGACGAAGTCGGTCATCTGCCGCTCGAGCTGCAACCAAAGCTCCTGCGCGTGCTGGAGAGCAAAGTGCTGCGCCGCGTGGGCGCGCAAACAACCAAGCTCGTTGACGTTAGGGTGATTGGCGCGACGCACGTTGATCTCGCGGCTGCCGTACAGCGTGGAGAATTCCGTGAGGACCTGTACTATCGACTGAACGTCGTCGCGCTGACGCTCCCGCCACTGCGCCTGCGCGAGGATGACGTCGAGCTGCTGGCGCAGCGCTTCGTCGAACTGTTGGCAACGAGCTATGGCCTGCCGCTTCCCGTCATCACGGCGCCGGCTCGCACGCGCCTGCGTTTGCACGCGTGGCCCGGCAATGTGCGAGAGCTGCGCAACGTTATCGAACGCGCGCTCGTGCTATCGCCGCCGGGCACGCTCCAGCTTGGCGATCTGCAGTCGCCGCCGGGGCAGCTCGCCGTGCCCGCCGGTCCCATCCCGTTCCCCGCCGATCTCGCGACCGTTGTGCGGGCGACCGCGCTAGCCATGGTCGCGCTCACACGAGGCAACAAGAGCGAAGCCGCGCGGCGCCTGGGCATTTCGCGCTCACGATTACAGCGATTACTCGATGGATTGCCTGACGATTCACGTTAGGCAGCATGGAGACACCTATGACCTTTCCTAAACTGTCGACCGTCGCGGCGTGCGCCTCGCGCCTCGCCCTGCTGGTGCTCGTCCTCTGCGTCGGCTCATGCGCCGATTCCACGAGTCCGGACGACGATCTCCCACCCATTCCGGCCGGCCTCACGGTATTGCGCATTCGCGAAGGCGCGCCGTCGCTGCAGACGACGTCGGTTTCGTTCTGGGCCAAGCGCGGTGAAGAGCGCGCCGGATACCTCTATTTCACCGACGGCCGCGGCGGCCGCGGGAGCGAGTACCTGCGCGTCGAGGTCAAGGCGAACTCACTCGTGAATCGGCCGAACGGCTCGCCGATCGCTGTGGGGGATTCGATCCTGATCACCATTCGCGTCACGGATCAGCGACGCATCCGCTTCAAGCTGGAACCCGACGGCCTGCTGTTCGACGCGGCGGCGCCGGCGCGCCTCATTACGCACTACGTCGAGGCTGATCACGATTTCAACGCCGACGGGCGGATCGACGCACAGGATCTGGTGATCGAGATGCAGCTCGCGAATTTCCGGCAGGCGCGGCTGGGTGATCCCTTCTTGCGCCTAACGTCGATCATCAACCTCCAGCTCGACGGTATCGCGAGCGACCTGCCGGGATTCAGCCACTTGCTCGTGGCCTATTAGCATCGCCGTGTCAGCTGGCCATGAGCGAACACCCGCCATCATTGCCTGAGGACCCGAGTCACGCGTTGCGTGAGCTCGTGGCCGCCGGCCGCTTCGGCGACGCGCTCGCGTGGTTTGAGGGCGCTCCCGCATCGGTCACGCGCGACCAGCCGCACGTACAGTTGTTGGTTGCGACTGCTGCCACTCGTCTCGGTCGCGACTCGATGGGCATGACGTTGGCCGCGGACGCATTTGAAACCTTTCGCCTCCGGGCCGATGAAGATGGACGCATGCGGGCTAGTAACCTGCTCGGCGCGCTGCACTGGCAGCGCGGGCACCTCGATGAAGCCGAACGCTGTTTCAACGAGGCGCTCACCCTGGCGCACCAACTGGGCGATCTTCTCGTCGCAGCGCGAGCCTGTCAGAACCTTGCGCTCGTGGCGTACCTGCGCAGCGATTACGACGTCGCGCTGAGTCTCTACCGTACCGCGCTGCTCGAGTACCAGCGGCTCGGCGACCGACGACACACAGCCGAGACTCATCACAACCTCGCTGTCGCATTTCGGCTGCTCGAGGCATGGGACGAGGCGGAAAGCGCCGTCACTCAGGCGGTGCGGCACGCGCAGCTGGTCAACGATCCTTCGCTCCTTGCGTTCGTCCTCATCGGACGCGCGGAGCTCGCTCTCGCGCGCGCTGAGCTCGACGTGGCACAGCGAGCGCTCCTGCGCGCGGACCATTACGCTGCTGCGGGCGATGCGACGGCGCGGGCCGAGACCACTCGCGTCAACGCCATGTTCTGCCTCGCGAAGAACGACGCCACAGCGGCTCGCCGCGCCGCCGAAGCTGCGTACGACGGCGCCGTGCAGATCAACGATGCCGTCCTGCGCGCCGACTGCGCCGCAACGCTAGCGCTGGCCTGTGAGCGAGCAGGCGATACCACGCGCGCGCTAGAACTTCGTGCCGAGGCGCTGCGCAGCTATACCGCGCTCGGCGCTGTGGCTTTCCGCGAACGCTTCGAGAAAGACTGGTCGCTGCTCAAGCACCCTAACGAGTAATTGGTGAGCGCGGCAACCGCGCTGCGCCACGGCGAGACACTCTCACCACCCTCGTATCGCCGCGCGGCAGACGCGCGTTAGGTCGCCACAACGCAACACGTTGCAGTGCAGCCACTTTGGCGATCGCGTAGAGGCGGCATCGTCGTTGCTTCGCCGCACCGCGAAAGCGGCAAGCTCACCCACCTTCGGAGGAACGACCATGTACCGCCCTTCCTAGTCCCTCGGCATCGCGCTCGCGGCGCTAGCGTTCTCGGTCCTCGCGTGCGGCGACGCCCGCGTCACCGCACCGCCGGTCGCGCGCAGCTCCGACGCCACCCTCGCCACCATCGGCTTCGAACGAACAACCGTCGCTGGCGTGATCTTCGGTATCACCGCTCAAAACCGTCTCGTATCGTTTGCCCCCGCCGCTCCACAGATCCTGCTTTCAAGCGCCACGGTCACTGGTCTCGCTTCGACGGAGCGGCTTACCGGCATTGACTTCCGGCCAGCCAACGGCGTGCTCTACGGCGTGACGGACAAGAATGCGGTGTACACAATAGATACGAAGTCCGCCAGCGCCTATCGCGTCGGCAGCGCGCCGCTCAGCACCGCCATCAACTCGAGGCAGATTGGGTTTGACTTCAACCCTGTTGCTGACCGCATCCGCGTGCATACAGTGGCGGACCAGAACCTACGCCTGAACCCCGCGTTAGGCACGCTCGCGGCGGTCGATACGGCGCTGGCGTATCAGTCGGGCGACGCGAACTTCGGCCGCAACCCAAGCGTCAGCGGCACGGCCTACACGAACAGCACATTCAATGGCGGCACTCCGCCGGCT
>JBQTIF010000023.1:0-15642 GCA_052388395.1 Gemmatimonadaceae bacterium
GCAAGACATGAAGCTGCGTAATCTCGATCACGGAGTACTCGGTCCGCACTATCGCGAGGAATCGCTCGTTATGGAACCGGCGATCGAGCACTTCGGATTGACCGAGCCGGCGCTAGTGCAACGGCACATAGATGCGATCGTCGCCAGTGCACGTTCGGCTCGCAACCATGCCGCTCCGACTGCAGCTTTGCGCGACACCAAGGAAACAAGGATCGGAGCCTAACTATGTACCTGTTGCTGTTCGCGTCGCTCGCGCTCGCGCAAGACACTGTGCGTTTCACTCCAACGATTCAGCAGCCGACGTTTGCTGTGCGCGATCCGGTGTTGCGAATCAGATCCGGAACCGTGCTCGTGAGTAAGACGCATTTCGGCCCCTATTATTCCGAGCAGGGCGGTGCATTTCCGGGAGAAGTCGGTCCCTTCTACGTCGAAGGGGCAACGACAAACGACATGCTGAGGGTCGAGATCATCCGCGTGCGACCGAATCACCGCTACGCCGCGTCGCAGGTCTATTCCGATTTCGGCGGCTTGGCCACCGACACCCGAGTGCGTTTGCTGAACGAGCCGATTCAGGCGCGCCGCTACTTATGGCAGCTGGATACCGTGCGCATGGTGGGAACGACCGACATGCCGAACAGTCGCGTTAGGCGCATGGAAATCGAGCTGCGGCCGATGCTCGGCAGACTCGCCGTCGCGCCGCGTGGAGACGAAGCCTTTGCTGGCCTCTGGCCCGGCGACTTTGGCGGCAACATGGACGCCCCCGAAGTACGCGAAGGAACGACGGTGTTCCTCCCGATATTCCATGACGGCGCGTACCTATACTTCGGCGATGGGCATGCGCGACAAGGCGAAGGCGAAGTGGCCGGAACAGGGCTCGAAACGAGTATGGACGTCGTTCTCAAGGTCACTGTCATCAAAGGAAAGCAGATTGACTGGCCGCGACTGGAGGACGCCACGCACATTATGGTTGCCGGGAGCGGGCGTCCGTTGATCGACGCCTTTCGGCTTGCTCACGTGGAACTCATAGAATGGATGGCCGAGGAATACGGGTTCGATAAGCTCGACGCTTACACGCTTGTTGGTCAGGTCGGTGAAAACACGATCGCGAATATCGTGGATCCGGCGTACACGGTGCTGGCCAAGATCAACAAGAGGTACCTGCGATGACGTTGCACGCCGCTGACACCCCTTCGGATCCTGTCACCGCCGACGCTCGGCGGCGCCCGAAAGACGAGGAGCTCGACGTCTGCGGCCTAACGCACACAGGGAAAGTGCGCACGAGGAACGAAGATCACTTCCTCATCGCAACGCTGCACAAGACCATGCGCGTGCGCTCCTCAAGTCTGCCGAATCCAGAACTGCTGGAGATGCCGAGCAAGCGATTGGCGACGCTCGTTATGGTCGCGGACGGCGTCGGAGGTGCTAACGGCGGTGAGCAAGCAAGTCGCGCTGCGCTGGAAAGCATTGCCGCGTACGTCACCGAGACGATGCAGTGCTACTACCGCGCGGATCCGTCGGACGAAAATGCGTTCGCGGAAGCGTTGCGGTTAGGTGCTGAGGCGTGTCATTCGGCCGTCGTGAAACGTGCCTCGGCGCAGCCGGAGCTGCGCGGCATGGCAACGACACTCACGTTAGGCCTGGGCGTCTGGCCATCGCTCTTTCTGCTCCAAATCGGCGACAGCCGAGCCTATCAGCTGCGTGACGGTCAGCTCGTTCGCCTTACAAAAGATCAGACGGTCGCGCAAGACCTCGTGGACACTGGCGTGCTCAAACCTGCGGATCTGGCGCGTTCGCCTCTCTCCCACGTTCTATCCAGTGCGATCGGAGCGGAAACGCGGCCGGTCGTGACCCGCGTGGGTGTAAGTCGAACTGGGACTACGCTGCTCTGCACTGATGGCCTCACCAAACATGTCTCGGATGAACGAATTCGCGATCGGCTGATGTCCATCCGGTCATCGGACGAGGTGTGCCGTGTGCTGATCGACGATGCGCTCGCTGCCGGCGGGACCGACAACATTACGGTGATCTGTGGCCGCGTGCGTCAATAGAGGTCAAAATCAAAAGGGGTCAGAGTGGATTGAAAATCAAAGGGGGATCAAAAGGGGTCAGAGTAGATTGAAATGTGGCGCCGGCCTGGAATTCACTGACGCACTAAGATTTCAATCTACTCTGACCCCTTTTGATCCCCCTTTGATTTTCAATCCACTCTGACCCCTTTTGATTCTTCTGGCTGCACGACGTCTCCATATGGCGTCTTGGCGACAACCCGCACGTTGCGACACCGAACGAGCGGGTGTTCGGCCGCTTCTTGAACGCGATCAAGGTCGCTTCCCCAGAGCTGGCGATCCTGTTGTCGCTCAGGACCGCGACCTTCGGCCGCGCGCGGCGCAGGATATAGGGCGCGTCGACCCGCTGCGCGGGAACGCCACCAGAGACGGAAGCGCCGTTGCGATACTCCCAGGCGATTTCCTGTCCCACGGGATCAATGAAGTATCCCACAATGTCTTCGCCAAGTACCGGCCCGACTCCAGCGACCATCGGCCACATGTTGCCGCCACCGTTCCCTCGCAAGTCGACGATCCAGCCAGCGATCGAGTCGTGATCCGCGGCTTTGATCACGCTTTGAATTCCACTCGCGAAGGCCAATGCTTGTTCAGCTGTGCCACTGAAGGACCGAATTCTGACATAGCCGATTGTCGCCGGAATTGAGGTCACCTGGGCCCCGGAGGCGCGGCAGCTACGCGTGGGAATGAAATACGACCGACCCCTCGCTGAGCGATACGAGCTGTGACCGTCGCCGAGCAGTCGCAGCGCATGCTCGATCGCTGGCTCGAGGTCGGTCACCGTCTGCGCCCGCGGCGCGACGGCGACAACCTCAGTGCGGAAGGCGCTCCAATTGATCGTTAGGCGCAACCGTTTCCCGAGAATCGCACGACTGCGACCAAAAACCCGCGCAGCCGAGCCTTGCCACTTGTTTGCTGCACACTGTCCCCCGTGCTTCGTCCTGGGTCGCGGAATTCTGCGGCTGCCGCCGCGGCCGACTAGTGGCGTGGGTGGTAACCGACACCTATCGTCAGAGCGGTCCGCTTAGGAAGGATGACATGCGCAAATCCATCGCTATCGCAATCACCCTGTTCGCCGTCGCCGCATGCGGTGGGAAGCCAGCCGCCACGACGGGCGCCGCTGCTACGGCACCTGCCCCCACGTCGCCAGTCCGCGGCTCCAGCCGCGATATCATCACGCGCGCTGAGATCGAAGCGGCAGGGAGCGCGGCGAATGCGTACGACCTTGTGAATCGACTGCGACCGCATTTCTTCCGCGTAGAGGGGCGCTCGAGCATGGGGACGGTACCACAAACACCACTCGTGCGCCTGAACGGCTCGATTCTCGGTGACGCATCCCAGATGCGATCGATCGACGTCACCACGCTCGAAGAGGTTCGTTACTACTCAATTGTGGAAGCCGAGACTCGCTGGAGCGGGGAGCGTGGGCGGCCAGTAATAGCAATCACCACAAAGAAATTGGTTGGCAAGTACGAGTGATCAAAAGGGGTCAGAGTCGATTGAAATCATAGTGCGTCAGTGAATTCCAGGCCGGCGCCGCATTTCAATCGACTCTGACCCCTTTTGATCAATCGACCAGAGCCTGACGACTCGTATCAGGGAATAGCAGAATTAGGCCGGAACCGGCGAGGAAGAATGCCGATGTGAGGGCCAGCGCGGATCCTATCCCCACGTTAGGCATAGTCGCCACGAAACCGATCGTGTACGGCGCCAGGGCGCCGAGTCCGCGTCCGAGATTGTACGTGAGTCCTTGACCTGTCGCGCGCACAGCCGTCGGAAATAGCTCGGCGAGAAAAGAACCGAACATGCTGAAGTAGCCGTAGCCTACGAAGCCGAGGAGCGGGCCCAGCAGCATGAGCACTCCAGGGCTACGAGCCATCTGCCCGTACAACGGCACCAGCACCGCGGCAGTCAGTAAATACGAGATAAATGTGCGCCGCCGACCGAAGCGGTCCGCGATGAATCCAAAGGACAAGTAGCCCAGATATGCACCGATCTGCACGGGAATGATCCAGCCGGCGGAACGCACGATCGACATCCCCGCACCGCCGCGCTCCACCGGCGTTGCGAGAAAACCAGGAAGCCAGAAGAAGAGCCCCCAGTTGGCGAACTGCACGCACGCCGAGAGCAATGTCGCGAGGATCGTACGACGGCGAAATTGAGGGCCGAAGAGTACAGGAAACGGGTTCGGCGGCCGTGTCCGCGTGTTTTTGCGCAGCGTCCAGGCATCGGGCTCCGCGACTTGGCGCCGGATCCAAAGTGTGAAGAGGGCGGGGAGCACCCCAACCGCGAACAACCAGCGCCACGCATTTGCGCCTAACGGGAGAACGTCGAGCACCAGGGCGGCGATGACAACGGCACCGATGTACCCCAGCGCCCAGCCTGACTGCATGATGCTGATCGCTTTGGTGCGGTGCTCGGCGGGCCACGTTTCACTCACTAACACAGCGCCCGATGCCCATTCGCCGCCCATGCCGATGCCTAACAAGATGCGCCAGATCATCAGCTGGAGCACTGTCTGCGACGTTGCGGCGCCGAGCGAACAGAACGAAAATATGAGGATTGTGCCGATGAGCGCGCGTGTTCGCCCGATCCGGTCGGCAATGACACCAAACAGAATGCCGCCGCCAGCCGATGCGAGTAGCGTGAAAGTCCCCAGGAGCCCGGCGGTGGCATCGTCGAAGCCGAAGTACGTCTTGAGCTCGCCGATCGCCATGACGTAGAGCAGGAAATCCATGGCGTCGAGCATCCAGCCGAGTTTCGCGGCTGCGAGCGCGCGCCACTGCTCGCGCGTGATCGTGCGGTACCAGGGGAGTGTGTTGACTTGGTTAGGCACCGAGCCTCGAGGCGTTTCGCGCGGCGCAATGGTAGCACCTGTCACGCGTCCTGTACATTTATGAGGCCGTAGGTCTTAGCTCTTAGTCCTTAGAAGGCTACGACCCAGGGCAGTTCTAAGAGCTACGACCTAAGAGCTACGAGCTACGCCATGTTCTCCCTATCCCTTCGCGACTTCACAGACGTGCGCGCTCGCATCGCGCCGCACATCAAGCACACGCCGCTGCTAGGCTCGCGCCAGCTCAGCGAGCTCACGAACTACGACGTTAGGCTCAAAGCTGAGATGTTTCAGCGCGTCGGGTCGTACAAGATCCGAGGGCCGCTGAACAAGTTCTCCTTGATGTCCGAGGAACAGAAGCAGCGAGGCGTTGTCTGTTCCTCGGCGGGGAATCACGCGCAAGGCGTCGCTCTCGCCGCCAAGATTCATGGCATCCGCGCCGTCGTTTGCATGGCGGCCAACGCGACGCGATCCAAAGTCGAAGCAACGAACGGCTACGGCGCCGAAGTCGTCCTGCACGGCAACATCTGGGACGAGGCCAACGAGAAAGCCAAGGAGTTGGTGCGCACCGAAGGGCTTACCTACGTGCACCCGTTCGACGACGAACAGCTGATTGCGGGGCAGGGAACGCTTGGCCTGGAGATCGTGCAGGATTGGCCTAACGTGGCCGCTGTCATCGTGCCCATCGGCGGCGGCGGGCTGATCTCTGGCGTATCGATGGCGGTCAAGTCACACAACCCGAAGATCCGGGTGATCGGCGTCGAATCGTCGGACGGTCCCGCGATGAAGGAGAGCATCGCGGCGGGAAAGGTGGAGACGATCGACTGTCGCACGATCATCGACGGACTGCGTGTAAAACGCTGCGGCGATATCACGTTCTCCGTGGTGCAGCGCTGCGTGGACGAGATCGTTGCGTTGCCGGACCGCGAGATTTTCGACGCCATGATGTGGGTGATGGAGCGCTGCAAGTTGGTCGTCGAAGGGGCTGCCGCCGCGCCGGTTGCGGCATTGCTGCATGGGCTGATCGCTCTCCCGCCAGGGTCGCGTGTTGCTGTTGTGCTGTCCGGGGGGAACCTGAATCTGGACCAGCTACGCGGCCTGAAATGGAACTGAACGCTGTCGACTAGACTTAGGACCTACCAACCGCACATCACACCAACGAGGGTTTCCATGCGTCCAATTCGATTCACTCTCACCGCCGCAGCGATGTTGGCAATCAGCGCGGTGAGCTCGGCGCAAACAGCGCCGGTTATAGCCGATCTCCTCATCGACGTAGGTCAGGTCGAGGAGAAGATGCTCCAGCTCGCGAAAGCGATGCCTGCCGACAAGTTCGATTGGCGCCCCGGCACGGGTGTCAGGTCGTTCGGCGAAGTCGTGCTGCACGTTGCGGCCGACAACTATCTGATTCCAGCTGTCGCCGGCGTTGAGGCCGACCCTTCCACCGGAATCAAGGGAAGCGACTACAACACGGCCGTCGCGTACGAGCAGCGCAAGATGGCGCGTGATGCAGCTATCGCTGAAATGGAGAAATCCTTCGCGCACTTGAAGCGCGCGATGCAGGGCGTGACGGCGCAGCGGTTAGGCGAAAAAGTCACGATGTTCGGCCAGACGTTCACGATTCAACAGACGTGGATTCTTGCCACGACGCATCTGCACGAGCATTTGGGCCAGGTGATTGCATACGCGCGCACGAATGGGGTGAAGCCGCCGTGGAGCCGATAGAGCATAGGGGATAGGGGATAGGGGATAGGGGATAGTCAGGCGGTTTTCCTATCCCCTATCCTCCTATCCCCTCTCCTCTATTCTCCTCCCGCGCATGATCACGATCGACCCGGTTGCCCGAGCCCTAACGCCTGTCGATTCCACGGCCGCCGATGCACTCGGCGCGCCTAACTACGATGAGTTCCAGAGCGATCGCGAAGTTTGGGAGCTCATTCAAGCGAAGCCTTCGTCCGTCCTGCGCGCCACGATGCCGCACTGCGACGTCAGCGCCGTCGCTGAGATCGGCGATGACGATTCGACCGATGCGCTGGCGCATGCGAACAAGCTGATGACCGATCTCGTCGCCGATCCGCGCACGCGCGAAGTCCGCGACGTGTTGTGGGTCTACGAGCTCACCAGCCCAGATCGACCACGCGTCCGTCAGATCGGACTCGGCGGCATGGCACGGACCGCAGAGATTCGCGCGCCTGAAAATCCCAAAGGCACGATCATCCGCAACGAGGGAATTCGCGAAGCGAAGGCGCGCGGCCGCGCAAACCTCACCCGGGCGACGCGTGCCGATATGGGGACTGTCAACCTCGCCGTGGATGATGCCAGCGGTGCTTTTCGAGAAGCGCTGCAAACGCACGCGAACGTTACGCCAGCGAACTTCGTGACGAGCGATGAAGGTGGGAATGTGCACCGAGTCTGGCTCGTGCAGGATCCCACGACGCGGCAACGTTTGCGCGATCTGCTGGCGGGCGAGCCGCGCGCATATGTCGCCGACGGCAACCATCGCAGCGCGGCGGCTGCGATGCTCGGTCATGAGCACTACCTCGCTGTGTTTTTCCCTCAGGCCACGATGACGATCGCGCCGTACAATCGCTTGATTGAGAACGAAGTTGCTGCGTTAGGCGACGTAGCGGCCGCGCTCGCACAATCGTTCGAGATCGAGCGTTTGGGACGTGAGCCGTATCAACCTGATCGAACGCATGAAATTGGATTCTACGACGGGACAACGTGGTGGCACCTGCGGCCGCGCCCGGGAACCTTCGACCCGGCAGACGCGGCGCAGGATATCGACGCCGACATCGTTCAACGCAAGCTCTTCGCGGATGTATTCGGGATACGCGACGCGCGCGACGATCGCCTAACGTTTGTCGGCGCCAACCGCGCTGCGCGCTGGCTGCAGGACGAGGTCGCCGCCGGACGCTTCCGCTATGCTGTCACCCTTGCGCCCGTGACAATGCGGCAGTTCATCGATGTCTGCCTGCAGGATCGCCTCATGCCGCCAAAGTCGACCTGGTTTGTCCCCAAGATCCGCAGTGGATTGGTGATGGCACTGCTCGACTAGCGTCAGCCGTGACGCCCAGGGCCGGCCCTGTCGCCTCAGTGGCCCGGCCGTATACTCGTGCCAGACTCGGCTTGGCACGCCGCCGCCCTCTCCTCTCGCAAAATGACCCAGCTCCAGCCGCATCTGGCGGTCCGGAATCTGGAAGTCGTGTACTCCGACGTGATCCTCGCGCTCCGCGGGGTCAGCCTCGAAGTGCCAGTTGGTGGTGTTGTCGCGTTGTTAGGCGCCAATGGTGCGGGGAAGACAACGTTACTGCGCGCCATCACGGGACTTCTCCCCGTGCATCGCGCTGTCATTACCAAAGGGAGCGTCACGCTCGAAGCGAACGAGATTCACCGGAAAGACGCGGCAGCAATCGTTAGGCTCGGCGTCGCTCAAGTCATGGAGGGACGCCGACCATTCGTCGAGCTCAGCGTGGATGACAACCTTCGTGCCGGCGCGTTCACGTGCCGCGGACATGCTGCGGAGGCGGCAGCGCGCGACCGCGTCTTCACCATGTTTCCACGCCTCGCGGAACGCAGGAATCAGACAGCAGGGTATCTCTCCGGCGGCGAGCAACAGATGCTCGCAATCGGACGCGCACTAATGACCGCTCCGCGACTTCTCATTCTCGATGAGCCGTCACTTGGCCTGGCGCCGCGCGTTGTGCAGCAGATCCGCGAAATCATCATCGCGATCAACGCGGGCGGCACGAGCGTTTTACTTGTCGAGCAGAATGCGGCGATGGCGTTGGGCCTGGCGAGTTACGGCTACGTCCTCGAGAACGGAAAGGTCGTGCGCGATGGGTCCAGCAGCGACCTCGCCGCAGACGCGGACGTGCGCGAGTTCTATCTCGGTATCAGTCACACCGGCGAGCACTCTTTTCGCGACATTCGCACGTATCGTCGCAAGAAGCGATGGAGCGCCTGACTCTGTTGGATGTCAAAGGGGTCACGCTGCGTTTCGGCGGCGTGACGGCGCTGGACGACGTGGGATTCGACGTGCGCGATGGTGAACTGTTTGCCATCATCGGGCCTAACGGCGCCGGCAAAACCTCGATCTTCAACTGTCTCAACGCCGTGTACCGCCCTGAACGAGGAAGTATTCGGCTCGCCGGTACTGAGCTCGTGGGACTGCGTCCCGCTGCCATCGCCGCGTTAGGAGTCGCGCGCACCTTTCAAAACGTCGGCCTCTTTCAGCATCTCACGGTGTTGGAGAACCTGTTACTCGGCCGGCACTGCGCCATGCGCACTGGCTTCTTGAGCGGTGCGCTCTTCTTGGGCCGCGCCAAACGCGAGGAGATCGCGCACCGCCGAGCGTGCGAGGATATCATCGAGCTACTCGAGCTGGAGCCGTATCGTTTCATGACAACGGGTCGCCTCCCCTACGGGGTGTTGAAGCGCGTTGAGCTTGGTCGTGCGCTCGCGATGCAGCCGAAGCTTCTGCTCCTCGACGAACCAGTGGCCGGGATGAACCTGGAAGAGACCGAGGACATGGCGCGCTTCATCCTCGAGATCAACCAGGAATTACACACAACCACGATTCTCGTCGAGCACGACATGCGCATGGTCATGGACATCGCGCATCGCGTGTTGGCGCTCGATTTCGGCAAGGTACTCACTCTCGGCACACCGATGGATGTTCAGTCGCACCCCAGCGTCGTGAGCGCATACCTTGGCACGTTAGGCAGCGTCGCCGGAGCTGAGCGGTGAAAGCCGCGGCAACGCTCCCCGCCTTGTTACGAGAGCGAGCCGCGCAGCGTCCGGACGCGCTGTCGCTGCGCCACAAGAAATTCGGACGCTGGCGGGAGTACGCGTGGAGTGAGTACGCGGACCATGCAGCGCGCGCCGGACTCGGACTCCGCGCGATCGGCGTCAAGCCAGGAGAACGCGTCGCCATTCACTCAGAGAACAGACCTGAGTGGCTCTTCGCCGACCTCGGCGCGCAAGGCATCGGCGCCGCCGTGGTCGGCGTTTATCCGACGAGTCCCGCCGACGAAGTCGAATACCTGCTGCACCATTCCGAGAGCGTCGTGCTCATCGCCGAAGACGAAGAGCAGCTCGACAAGACCCTCGCGGTGCGCGCGCGATTGCCTAACCTGCGCCACATCGTTGTGATCGAGACACGTGGCATCGCGCATCGGCTGACCGATCCGATGATTCTCACGTACGCAGAGCTCGAGAGACACGGTGAGCAGCATAACGTCGACGAGTATGCGGCATCAATCGCGGCGCTGGACCCTCAGTCGCTCGCGATTCTCGTCTATACATCAGGCACGACGGGACCGCCGAAAGGTGCCATGCTCTCGCACGCGAACCTGATGACGGCCGGTGCGGCTTTTCTCAACGTGTTTACACCAAAGGAGGGTGACGAAACACTTTCGTACCTTCCACTCTGCCACATCGCGGAACGGCTTTTTTCGCTCGGGTGGGCATTGCCAGCCGGCATCGTCGTCAATTTCGGTGACGGCACCGAGTCGTTGCTCACGGATCTCCGCATTGTGCAGCCGCACATCTTCTTCGGTGTGCCGCGTGTGTGGGAGAAGATGCTAGCTAACGTCAGCATCAAGATGGCAGACGCGAGCCGGCTCAAACGCACGCTGTACGCGTTTTGGTTACGTCAGGGGCAACGTCTCGGTCGTCAACGCCTTGCGGGACACGAGCTGTCGCTCTGGGATCGGCTGCTCTACGCCTTGGGCTGGATCTGCATTTTCCGTCCGCTGCGCGAGCGCCTGGGCCTCGTACGGGTGCGCGAGGCGTGCTCGGGTTCTGCGCCGATCGCGCCGCAGGTGCTGGAGTTTTTCTGGGCGTTAGGCGTTCGCATCCGCGAGTTGTACGGGATGACGGAGAACGTCGCCGTATGTACGTACACCCCGCATGAGGACGTGCGTATCGGCAAAGTGGGAACGCCGCACGCGGGCGTGGACATCCGCATCAGCGCCGATGGCGAGATCGTCATGCGCGGGCCCGCGATCTTCATGGGTTATTTCAAGAACGAACAGGCGACACGGGACACAATCGACGAAGACGGCTGGCTCCACACAGGGGATGTCGGCGAGCTGGACAGCGATGGTTACCTAACGATCACCGATCGCAAGAAAGACATCCTCATAACGAGCGGCGGAAAGAACATCAGCCCATCGTGGATCGAGAACAAGCTCAAGGTCTCCCCCTATGTCCGCGAGTCGATCGTGATCGGCGATCGGCGCAAATACGTCACCGCACTCATCGGCATCGAGCTCGACACCGTGGGCGACTGGGCGACACGTCGCGGCATTCCCTTTACGACGTACCGCGACTTGAGCGAGAAGCCAGAAGTACGCTCGCTCATCGACGGATGGATCGCAGAAGTGAACGGCACGCTATCCAACGTCGAGCAGGTCAAGCGTTTCGCTCTGCTGCCCAAGGAACTGGACCACGAAGACGGCCAACTCACGGCGACGCAAAAGGTCCGCCGCCGCGCGATTTCGGCCGAGTTCGCGGATATGATCGAGGCGCTGTATCGATGACCGATCTGTGGCAGCTCCTCGTGGCCGGCATCGCGTTAGGCACCGCCTACGCGCTTATCTGCCTCGGTTTCGTCGTGATTTATCGCGCGACGGGCGTGATCAACTTCGCGCAGGGCGGCCTGCTCGTCCTTGGCGCTTTTCTCACGCACCAGTACGCGGTCCGCGCAGGGTTCCCATTCGTCGTCGCGGTGGCATTGTCCATGACACTCGCCGCACTGACCGGTGTGCTCGTCGAACGCGTCGTACTCCGCCGTATGGTCGGCCAGCCAGTGTCCGCGGTTATCCTGATCACACTGGGTCTCTTGTTCGTGTTCGAGCAGATCGTCGCTGCGCTCTGGGGCTATAACCTCGTTGTGTTGGGCGACCCGTGGGGTGTGCGCACGGTAAACGTCGCCGGCGTTGCGATAGAAGTTGCCGACGTCTGGACGATCGCACTTGCCGCCGTCGTCCTGGCTGCGTTCTTCACGTTCTTCCGCTATTCGCGGCTTGGTGTCGCCATGCGTGCTACCGCGTCGGATCAGGAGGCGGCGATCGCGAACGGGATAAGTGCGCGGACGATCTTCGCACTCTCGTGGGGGCTCGCCGGAGCCGTTGCGGCGCTGGCGGGGACGCTGCTCGCGGCTGGTCCGCGCGGCGTGGAGATCACACTCACCGCCGTCGCACTACGCGCGTTCCCCGCGATGATTTTGGGTGGTCTGGATTCACCCGGCGGCGCCGTCATCGGCGGCCTAACGATGGGTCTGATCGAAGTCATGAGTGCGGCATACCTCACGCCCAACGCGCCGTGGCTCGGTGCCAATGTGCACGTCGTCGTCCCGTATGTCGTGATGATCGCGGTCCTCCTCGTCCGGCCGTACGGTCTCTTTGGGACGAAGGAGGTCATTCGCGCATGACGCTCTTCACGCGCAACACACGCATGACGATCCGTTACGAAGACGATCTGCGACTATTTCGGACGCACACGGCGCGCGTCGTGGCTGTCGTGGCCTTACTCGCCGTGGTCGGACTGCCGCTTTCGTTAGGCGACTTCTGGCTTTCGGTGCTGTGTTATGCCGGTATCGCTACCATCGGAGCGCTCGGCCTGAATCTGCTCGTCGGCTACACGGGTCAGGTCTCGCTCGGTCATGCATTCTTTCTTGGGACCGGGGCCTATGTCGCTGCTGTCGTCGGCGGTCAGTTGCGCCTCCCGCTCCCACTCTGGCTGGCCGCGGCGGCCCTTGTCGGCGCTACGATCGGCGCACTGATCGGTCCCTTCGCGCTGCGGCTGCGCGGCAACTATTTGGTGATCGTTTCGCTCGGTGTGCTCGTGATCGGGCAACATGTATTCGAGAATTGGGACGCATTGTCGGGCGGCCTAACGGGGCGCCCTGTCCGCACCAGTGTCGCGTTCGGTCCAATTGACTTCGCTGCGCTCGGATTTGCTGGCGCGCGCCTAACGCGCAACACCGGCTACTTCTATCTCATCTGGCTCGTGGCCGGGTTGCTGCTGCTCGCGGCTAAGAACATCGTGCGTACGCGGCCGGGGCGTGCGCTGCAGGCCATCCGCGACCGCGATCTCGCCGCTGAGGTGCTCGGCGTCTCGGTGTTCCGGTACAAAGTGGCGTCGTTCGCCCTGTCTAGCGCCTATGCGGCGATGGCCGGCGCGCTGTACGCCTCATATGCGCGTTATGTGAGCCCTCTCGACTGGAGCCTCTTTCTCTCCATTCAATACATCGCCATGATCATTGTCGGCGGCGCTGGGACAATGCTCGGGTCTGTATTGGGCGCGTTATTCCTCACCATTGTGCCGCGACTCGTGGAGTCGGCAAGCGGGCTGCTGCCGTTCGTGTCGCGCAGCGCGGGGAGCGCCGGCGGAATAACGGTGTATGGTCTGAATCAGCTGCTCTTCGGCGTATTGATCATCGTGTTTCTGATTTTCGAGCCGCGCGGTCTCGCGGAGATATGGCGCAGGACGAAGACATACTTTACGATGTGGCCCTTCTCGTACTGAGCGAATCATGAGACGAGGTACGACGCACGTACGCGCAGCAATCGCGTTAGGCGGGACAATTCTCGCACTCGGTTGCGGCTCCGGCGGCCAGTCGGTGGCCGACGACGGGAGGGGGACCGCGAGTCTCGCACGCAGCGCTGGCTTCGATGGCGACAGCATCAACGTCGGCATTCTCTCGCCGCTGAGCGATGCAGTTGCCGTCATCGGAATCCCCCTGACGAACGGCAACGCAGCCTATTTCTCAGCGCTCAATGAGCGCGGCGGCGTAGCGGGGAAGTATCCTGTCCGCCTGCTGCAAGAAGACATCACCTACGCGAATCCGTCGTCGTCGGTGCAGAAGTACAACAAGATCAAAAATCAGGTCGTGCTCTTTACGCAGATCCTCGGCACGGATCACGTCAACGGGCTTCTCCCGCTATTGGCCGAGGACTCGATCGTCGGCAGCGGGGCGACTCTCGATGCCGCCTGGATCGGCGAGCGCAATCTCATTCCAGTCGCCGCACCCTATCAAATCCTCGCCATCAACGTTCTGGATCACTATTTGAACTCCGAGGCGAGCGGCAAGAATATCTGTTCGCTTGCGCTCGCGACTGGGTACGGTGAAGCAGGGCTCCAGGGCCTGGCACATGCGGCGCGCACGCTCGGCTTCCAGATCGCGTCACAAGCACGGTTCAAACAGGGTGATCAGGAATTCGTCGCGCAGGTGTCCCAGCTCAAGAACGCCGGCTGCAACGGCGTGCTCCTCGTATCGCTGCCTAGCGAGACGGGGAGAATCATGGGCGCAGCGTCGCAACTCGACTTTAAACCGCGTTGGATGCTGTTGTCGCCAGGCTGGATCGGTGCGCTCGCCCAATCGCCAGCGGCGCCGTACATGAAAGAGCACCTCTGGATCTCGATGGAGGGTCCGCAGTGGGGCGACACCACGGTGGCCGGCATGGCCACGATGCTGGCTGACATGGCGAAGTACAAACCGGAACAGAAGCCGGATTTCTTTTTTCAGTTTGGATACACGCAGGCGCGCGCCGCACACGCTGTGCTCGAGAAAGCTGTCGCGTTAGGCAACTTGAGTCGCAGCGGCGTTCTGCAGGCGATGGCGGAGCTCGGCGTGGTTTCGAACCAAGGTGTGATGGGTGACTACGGTTACGGTCTCCCCGAAAATCGCCAGCCGCCGCGCGTGTCCACTGTGTTCAAAGTGAATCCTAGCCTCCCCTACGGCGTCGAGCTCGTAAAGGGCGGTATCCAATCGCCAGCGGCTACGAGCTTTGCCTTCAAATAGACGCACGTTTCTCGAGCAGGCAGCCGCGGGAGCGGCAGCTTTCGCGTTAGGCGCGCGCCCAGCTCGTGCGTCTTCCCGTGGCATCGCTGCGAGCCGGCGCGCTGCGTATGATCTGATCATACGCGGCGGGACCGTGTTCGACGGCTCCGGATCGCCAGGGGTCGAGGCCGTCGTTGCTGTGACGGGAGCGCGCATCGCACGAATCGCGCGCAGCATCGCGGATCGAGGGAGCGAAGAGATCGACGCGCGCGGTCTCGCCGTAGCCCCTGGCTTCATCGACATCCATTCACACGGCGACGGCTCGCTGGACGCAGATCCGCGTGCCGAGTCACTCGTGAGGCAGGGGATCACAACGATCGTTGCTGGTCAGGACGGCTCCTCACGCGCCACAGGCGAGCCGCGGACGGGAGAAGACGCTGGTCCGGCGTCGTTCACTGCATTGTTCAAGTCAATTGACGATCTGCGGCCCGCTGTGAACGTCGCTTCCATGATAGGCCTGGGCTCCGTACGGGGAGCGGTAGTCGGCGCGAACAACCGGCCAGCAACGCCGGCAGAGATCGCGCGCATGACGAGTCTTGTCGAACGCGCGCTCAACGAGGGAGCGTGCGGAGCGTCGGCAGGACTCGAATACACGCCAGGCGGATTTGCGTCACAAGACGAGCTGATCGCGCTGTGCACGCCGCTCTCTGCACGCGGTCTGCCTTACGCGACGCACATGCGCAACGAAGATGATCGTTTGCTCGACTCGATAGACGAGTCCATTGCTGTTGCACGCGGCGCGCGCTGTCCGCTGCAGATCGCGCACCTCAAGACGCAGGGACCACGCAACTGGAGCAAGCTCGACACAGTCTTTGCGAGAATCGACACGGCTCGTAAGGCTGGCCTCGACGTGGCCTTCGATCGGTATCCATACGTGGCATATCAGACCGGTCTGACGA
>JBQTIF010000024.1:0-10271 GCA_052388395.1 Gemmatimonadaceae bacterium
CGCGCGCGCAAGGTTTCGCGCGCGCTGCATGGTGGCTGCCGTTTTTCCCTGGCCTGGCGATCCTCGTCGCGGTACTCGCGGTCAATCTGCTCGCCGACGCACTCTCCGAGCCGAGCCTGGTTCGCGGCCGTGCCTGACTGATGTGCCGCTGAACTTACGCGCCGATCAGAAGCCGGTGAGCCACTTCCTAACGCGATAGTCGCCCGCCAGCGGCGCAGGTGCTCGACCCACGCTCGTAGCGCGCTCGAGGCATGCCGCCGATGCGGATAGTATAGGTAGTAACCGGGAACGAGGTGAGCGTACTCGTCGCACCTGTTGCGGACGGGCGCGTCGCAATGCCGGCGCTCTTCGACGTCGCTGGCGACGACGTTGCCCCGCAGAGGCTCACGCTCGAGAGCGTGGAGCGACGTGCGAGCGACGTGTTATAGCTACGGTACCTTGTGGAGAAGAACGCCAGGTGAACGGCCGCCTAACGTTTCGGCTGCAGTCGCACGCGAAGACCGTCCTGGCATTCGGTTACGCCATGATCTCACTCTACGGGGGCCTGAAGGAATGGCTCGATCCTACGGTGGAAGTCATTGGTCGCCCGCGTGTGGTGCCGCCACTGGTCATTGGCAGCGTCATGTTGCTCGCCGCAATCGGCGACCTGCGCGCCATTCGCTCGGGCGGGGGCGGGTTGCGGGGATCGCGACGATTGGCGCGGCATCTGTGGCGGATGTGCTTCGCGCTCTTCGTCGCGACCGGCTCGTTCTTCTTGGGTCAGATGAAGTTCCTCCCCGAGCCAGTGCGTATCGTGCCCTTGCTCCTCGTGCTCGCCTTCGCGCCGATCGTGTTCCTCTTCTATTGGATGTGGCGTGTGCGTGTTCGCGGCAGATTGAGCGGCATCGTCGTCGCCGCGACCCAGCCGCGATGACCACTTGCGACGCGGTCGACGCGTCAAGAAGGATCTGAACCTGACGCTAGGCGTTAGGTTTCGACATGCCTGCTAGGTCCAAAGGCGACGTGTTCGATAAGGTGCGCAAGGCGGCGTCTACCCTGCCCGACGTCACCGAAGGCATCTCGTGGGGCGTGCCAGCGCTCAAGGTGCGTGGGACGATGTTCGCTTGCATCGCCACCAACAAACAAGCCGAGCCTAACAGCCTCGTGGCGCGACTCAGCTTTGTGGATCGCGACTGGTTGATCGCGCAGCATCCCGACGTGTTTTACCTCAAGCCGCATTATCTCAACTACCCGTGCGTTCTTGCACGACTGGCGCGCATCAAAGCGAAGGATCTTCGCGAGCTGCTCGTGAATTCGCGCGAGTTCGTTGCATCGCTAAAAACACGGCGCAAGCGCGGCACGGCCAGGCGCTAACGTGCTGCTTGCTTGATGACCTGGCCGGGGTCCGATTAGCGTTAGGAAGCTCCCCCCTTCTCTCTTGTCTTACCGGAGCTCGTTATGCGTCGTCGCGCCGTGGCCTTGATCGTCGTGCTGGCTGTACAGATCGCGTGTGGTGACTCCAAACCGGCGCCCGCAGACACAGTTAGCGCAGCTGGTTCCGTCGCGACACTGCCGGCGGGCGAGGCGATGCTCACGGTGCCTGACGGCCGGATCTGGTACAAGAAGATCGGAGGCGGCACGGGGACGCCGTTGATCCTCGTACACGGCGGTCCCGGCGGCAGCAGCGTTTACCATAAGTCGCTGGAGGCGCTGGGGAGCGACCGGCCAGTGATTCGTTATGACCAGCTCGGCGGCGGGAAGTCGGACAGGATCACCGACACGTCGCTATTCAACGTTAGGCACTTCGTGCGCGAGCTAGATTCGCTGCGCGCATCGCTCGGCTACGACAAGGTCCACCTGTTCGGCGATTCGTGGGGAACCATGCTCGCCGTCGAGTACTATCGCGCGCACCCGCAGCACGTCGCCAGCATGGTCCTCGCCAGCGCGACGCTCGACATCCCCGCTTACAAAAAGAACGAGACGCGTCTTCTGAAGACGTTGCCGGACTCGACGCAGCAGACGATCGCGGCGGCCGAAGCGGCCAAGAGGTACAACGACCCGAAGTATCAGGCGGCGATGGGCCAGTTCTTCGCGCTGTACTTTTCGCGCCGGCCCGTGCAAGCGGAATTCGACTCTCTGCTCGCATCGACGAATCAGGACATCTACAACTACATGCTGGGGCCGAGTGCATTCACTGCCACCGGAACGCTCAAGGCGTACGACGCAACTACGGGGCTGAAGGACATCGAGGTGCCCACGCTGTTCACGGTCGGCGAGTTCGATTTGGTAGGGCCCGAGGTCGTGCGCGGTTACGCCGCGAAGACGCCGGGCGCCAAGTACGAGGTGATCCGGGGCGCCGGACACATGACGATGTGGGACAACCCGGAAGCGTTGCTTCGCGTGGTGCGCGACTTCCTGAAGGCGGCCGACACGTCGCGGCGTCCGCGTTAGGCGTCCACAGTTCAAATACTGATAGTGCGAATCGCGTTAGTTCTCGGCTAGCGCTCGCGATGATACAGTCGCATCGCGACCGGCACCGCGAGAGCTGTGATCAGGCCCGACGATGCCAGCACCCACCACACATCGGACATCACGATATTGCCGTGCATCAGGCCTCGGGCCGACCGCGCCAGCAACGTGACTGGGTTGCGACCTACCACCGCCTGAAGCCACCCCGGCATCGTCTCGAGTTGTACGAAGATGTCGCTCGCGAATGTAAGCGGCATGAGGAAAACGAAACTCATCGTCATCACGGTTTCGGGCGTCTTCATCAGCATCCCGACGATGATCCACAACCACGACAGAGCGAACGCGAAGACCAGAATCAGGAGCATCGTCCAGACAATCCCCATGAAGCCACCGCCTGGCCGAAACCCGATGATGAAGCCGATCACGATGATGATTGCGCCCGCGAGGGAATACCGGAACACGTCGCCTAACAAGGCACCGAACAACGGCGACGGCTGCCACATCGGAAGCGATCGAAAGCGGTCGTACAGCCCCTTCTGAATGTCCGTATTGAGGCCGACGCCCGTATACACGGTTATGAACACGATCGTCTGCACGAGCACGCCCGGCAGCAGATACTGGATGTATTCCCGCGGCGTACCGGCGAGTGCGCCACCGAAGATGTATGTGAACAGCAGCGTGAACATGATCGGCGTGACGATCACGTCGAACAGCTGAAAGGGCACGTGTTTGATTTTGAGCATCGCGCGCCAGGCCAGCGTCAGTATCGCGGATGCAGCGGATGGAGGCGCGGGAGTCGGCCCTGCCGCGAGCACGCCGTGCACGTCGCCGACCGCGTCTCGGGTTGCCGTCGTCATCGTTCTCCCTCCGCAGTCGCATGTTCACTCGTCTTGCCGGTGAGCGCCAGAAACACTTCATCCAGGCTCGGCGTACCGACGGAAAACTCGGCGACTTCAACATTTGCCTGCGTGAGGGCAGCGAGCACTTCGGCGGCCTGAGCCGTGCTCGTTAGGCGGGCGCCGATCATTTGGGCGTCAGTTCCGGGGATGACGCCGTTGCCAGTGACGTGGGCTATGGCCGCGCGCGCGGCGTCGCCTTGGCTGGCGTCGGCCAGGCGCACGTGCACCGCGTTGGCGCCGACGGATGTCTTGAGCTCTCTGCTCGTCCCCTCGGCGATGACGAGGCCATGATCGATCACCGCGAGGCGCGCAGCGAGGCGATCGGCCTCGTCGAGATATTGCGTCGTTAGGAGCACCGTTGTGCCTTCGGCAGCAATTCGGCGCACAAGCTCCCACACTTGATTGCGACCGCGCGGATCGAGGCCAGTTGTCGGCTCGTCCAGGAAGAGGATCTCAGGAACAGTGACCAGGCTGGCCGCGATGTCGATGCGCCGCCGCATGCCGCCCGAATACGTGCGTACTTGGCGCCCCGCCGCTTCGGATAGCCCGAACGCGTCGAGCAACTCCGCGGCGCGCCGTCGTGCCGCGCTCCATCGAAGGCCGAGCAGTCGCCCGACCAGAATAAGGTTTTCGATGCCGGTAAGGTCTTCGTCCACGGAGGCGTACTGACCGGTGAGTCCGACTTTGCGCCGCACTGCGTCTGGTTCACGGACGACATCGAGACCAGCAACGGTCGCCGTTCCGCTGTCGGGTTTGAGAAGCGTTGCCAGGATACGGATCGTGGTTGTTTTGCCTGCGCCGTTCGGTCCGAGCAGACCGTAGACCGTCCCCTCGTGTACGGTAAGGTCAATGCCGCTGAGCGCGCGCGTTTTCCCGAAGGATTTGGCGAGGGCGCGCGTTTCGATCGCGTTCGTCATGCGCTTGATGGTGGCGAGTGATGCGACGGTGCGGTAGCCCATGCCACCTGTGTCTTGGAGGCTCATCAACGCACGGTGAAGCCGGCATAGTTGCTCCATGCTTACGCGACGAACTTGTCATCCCTGTGAAAAAGATCGTCGCGATGGCGCGTGCTCGGGGCATCGACACGATTGTGGATGCGGCACATTCGTTCGGTCAGATGAGCCGGACGCTCGCGGATTTCGACGCCGATTTTGTCGGTCTGAACTTGCTTAAGTGGTTAGGCGCATTGGCGTCGGCGCGATGTACATCAAGGAGAGCAGGCTTGGCGACGTCGATCGCATGTGCATACGAAATCGCCTGATAGGTCGATCACTTCGTCGACTCAGTTTCACCGAACGCCCGCCTAACGTGGCTTATTCGCACCCAGAAGCATTTGTGCGGCGCATCAGTCGTCGCGCAACGCTTCTGTCGGTTGCACCGCCAAGCCGCGCCGCGCCGGGGTGAGCGCGGCCAGCAGCCCAACTGCCATCACAATGGCGGCTACGATGGGCATGAGGACGACTGCCCCCCGCAGTCCCTTACCGTCCGCGGACGGACTGCCCATGACCATTCCGTCCGTTGCTCCGTCGAGAGCGATCGCCAAGATCACGCCGACCGCCACCCCCGCACCGAGCTGGGCGCTCGCGCGTGCGAAGACGCCGCTCAGGATTCGGCGAGGATTGGCACCGAGCGCAGCGCGAATCCCGATCTCGCGCCGTCGTTGCGCGACGGTGAACGACAACATGGCGTAAATGCCGGCGGCGGACAGGAGCAACACGCTCAGCGTCGCCACGGCCACCGAGAGCGCGCCGGTTCGGAGCGTGCGCAGTCCGCTGCTGAGAACCCCCTCGTCGCTCCGCAACTCGTGCAGCTCGAAGCGGGGATCGATGGCGGCCACCATGTCGCGCAGTCGTCGTGTGAAGACCGGCGTGAGTCCGCTTCGAACTCGGATCCGGAGCCGGATCGAAGACGCCTGGGGGCCATCCGTCTTGAGACTGGTCGGCGCCGCGGCGCGGTACACGTTAGGCAGCCACCGGTCATCGGGGTCGGTGCTCGGCTGTGGCGGGTCGGCGACGACGCCCACGATCTCCAGCCAGGGCTCGCGTCCGGCCGTCTCGCCCGCATCGGCTCGGCGCGCCTCGAGATTGCGTATGCGACGGCCGACGACGTTGCCGCCCGTTAGGCGCGCGGCGAAGGCGGTATCCACGATGACGCCAGTCGATCCGCTGGCCGTATCGGCATCGATGAAGCCACGGCCGGCCACCATGGGCGCGTCGAACAGTTCGAACAGGCCGACGCTCGCCGAGTTGATGCTGGCATGCACCATGGTCTTCTCGCGCACCGAGTCGGCGGCGCTTCCAACGACCACATCGCCTTCGATCTCGAACCACCGATCGCGCTCGCCTCCGGGAAACGCGCTCACGAATGCCGCGGCGACGCCGGGCTCCGAGACGAGGCGCCGCTCGAGCGCGTCGGCAGCGCTCGAGAAGCGTGCGTCGAATCGCCTCTGGTAGGCCGTCGACTCCGCGGGTGACGGTGCCTCCTCACGATCGAGCGAAATGCGTGCACGCAGGAACTCTTGGGCGGGGTATCCCGGATCGCGCATGCCCGTCCGAAGGAGCACGCTCGCATAGTGGATCGATGCGGGCAGAACAGCGACGGTGATCGCGACCTGCGCAACTATCAGCACGCTCCACGTCGGACCCAGTCTCATGCCCGAGCCGCGGGCCGCGAATTGCTGCAAACTGCCGTACGCTCGCCGCCCCGTCACCTTCAGCGCAGGCACCACGCCGACGACCGTGCCGCCGAGGATGGCCAGCCCGCAAACGTAGACGGCCAACGCGGGAGAGAGCCCGATGTCGAACCAGAATGGCTGGCCATCGCCCCCTTGCGTGAACAGTTGCTCCAGCAAGTCCAGGGCGAAACCGGCGAGCGACAAACCGATCGCGGCCGCGGCAAGAGAAAGGACCAACGCCTCGACGAACAGCTGCGTGATCACGCGCGCACGGCTCGCACCGAGCGCAATGCGCACGGCGATCTCGGTCGTCCGCGTCGCCGTCCGGGCATAGACGAGGACTGCCACGTTCACCGCGACCACCAGGAGCAAGAGAGTGGCGCCGACCTGAATCAGATAGAGACGCCATACATCATGGGGATCGACCGCCGTGATTCCCGCCGTGTGGGCGAACGGCACGATCGTCGGGCGGCGGTGCTCGTGCGTCACGGGATATGCGGCGGCCATGCGACGTCCGATCATCGCGACCTGCGCGCGCGCCCGTTCGAGCGTGACCCCATCCGCCAGGCGGCCAAATACCTGGATCGGAGGTCCACCTCCAAACGCGGACTTCGACGCATCCAGACGAAGCGGGACCCAGAAGCCGTGGCTGCGCGGGAACCGGAAGTCTTCCGGCATCACGCCGACCACAGTGTGGATGGTCTCGGCAAGTCTCACGGTTCGGCCGATGATGTTCGGATCGCCGCCGAAGTGCTGCTGCCACTCGCCGTGTCCGATCACGACTACGAGTGGCCCACCCGCGCGCTCGTCGTCTTCCAGGAGCGGGCGCCCCAGCTCCGGCCGCACGCGCGCCACCCGGAATCCTGCTGCGGACATCGCAGCGACCGCCACGACGTCCGTAACCTCGTTCTCGACGATCAGGTTGCGGTCGTCCAGCTGGAAGGCCCCGAGATCCCGAATGGCCGTGAGCTCGGTGCGCCACGCGAGGAAGTCGTCCCGCACCGGCAGCTCCGCGTTGCCGGGTGCATCGGCGCGGCGGATCTGCACCGCGACGATGCGGTCGCCACTCTCGAGCGGCAACGACGGGTCCAGCGCTGCGGCGACAACCCCGAACACGGTCGTGCCGATCGCGATCGCGATCGCCAGGCCGATCACCGAGACCGATGACAGCACCGGGTATTTCACCAGCACGCGGAGCGCGAGCCGGACATCCAACGCGGACGGCACCATGGAACCACCGATGCCACTCTGGCGACGCGCGTCCAGGGGGCGTCGAGTACGGTCGCGGAGTCGCTCCAGTAGGAAGCGCGCCGAGAAGGTCGCGGCCTCCGTCCAGTACCAGAGTCGCGCGCGGGCGACGCCGTCGCGCGCGCACCGCCGGGCGTAGAGCTCGAGCAGGTCCCCCTCGATGTGGTCGCGCGCGTCGTCGGGAAGCATGCGCGCCAGCAGCCGACGGGCGAGGCGAGGGGGCTCGGCGCGCGGCGTCACCGTGCACCTCCCAGCCGCGGGTCGAGCCCGCGCCACATCCGGTCCACCGCCTCGCGCGACTCACGGAGCAGCCGCACTCCGCGCGGCGTGACGCGGACACATCGCCGGGGTTTCCCCCCGCGCTCCGGGGTCGACTCGCTCATCCACGACGATACGAGCCCCTTCTCCTCAAGCCGACGGAGTGTGACATAGACTGCGGCGCGCGACACCGCGCGGCCGGTGCGTCGTTCGATCTCGTCGACGATCGGCACCCCGTACGCCTCGCCGCGGAGTTGGAGGATCGCGAGCATGACGAGCTGCTCAAAGTCTCCGAGCCCTTGGTGGGACACGCGAACCTCAGTCGTCAGAAGTAGTGGTAGCGGCAACCAGGTTGCGGCGGCCGTCCGTCACCGAATGAATACAACGCTAGCATAATTCATGTCACCGCGTCCAGCCGCACTGGCTTGCTTGGGATCGTGGGATCGGCGTCAGACGAAAGGCATACGGAATCGCCTGGTAAGTCGAACATTTCTTCGACTCAGATCACCTAACGCCAGCCTAACGTTTAGGCTGCAGTCGCACGCGAAGGCCATCGCGCGGCTGCGGCGGCAGCGTCCTCCAGTTGTAGGACAGGTCCTGCGGTGGCAGTACCCAATCGTAGTCACGGACCAACACCGCTAAGAACGCAACGCTGAGAAACGTCGAATAATCGAGCCCCAGACACTGGTGTCCCGTCGGCGGCGCGGCGCCCTGTGGGATGAATGCCAGCGGGTGCTTCCGGTGCTCGCCCCTCTCGGCACCAAAGCGATCGGGATCGAAGCGGTGCGGATCCCTGTAGACGCCGTTGTCTTTGTTGTTGAGTGCGAGCGCGAGGTACACTGTCCATCCGGCAGGGACTGTGAAGCCGCCGCACGTGAACGTCCGCTGCGCACGGCCGAACGCAACAGGTACCAGCGGCACGTACCGCTTCGCCTCGAGAATCACGTTTGTCGCAAGCTGCAGCTTTGAGATCGCTGGCATCGTCAAGTTACCGTTAGGCGCGTGCTCCTGGATCTCCGCAAGACAACGCTGGCGCAGCGCCGGCTGCTCCGCCAACTGGCGGATTGCTTCCGCCATTAACGCATACACGATGAATCCGGCGATCACGATGTGATGGACTTCGAGGACCGCCTCGTCATCGGTATACGTCCGTCCATCATCGGCCTTAGCGATGAGCATCCGCGACAGGGCGTCACTGCCCGGGTGTGCGCGTCGCTCTTTGATCACCGCGCGAATGCGGCCGAGCAGACGATCCCGCGCCGCACGTGCACGCGCGTACGGCGTCCCGGGGATCGGCAGCGGTAGAGAAACGAGTCCTTTCAGTACGGATGCGTAGTCACGCGTGATGGCATCGGTCGCTACTCCAGCGCCAAGACCCATCACGTTGAGACAGATCGCCTCGATCGCCAGTCGTCGCAGTTCGATTACAGCGGAGAACTCTTCGACTCCACCGAGCCGCGCGAGCGTCGACTCGATGAGACGTTGCATGTCCGGTAGGTACGTGGAGATGGCGGCGCGATCGAATGCAGTGAGGGCCATCGCTTTGAGCGCGCGGTGCCGTGGCCCGTCGTACATCTCCATGTTGATCCCACCGAACAGGTCGACGAGCGTGAATGGGTGCGCGTCCGACCGACTGATGTTTTCGACATCGTAGAAAGCTTCGGCACCTTCGATTCCGGCAAGGAAGACCACCTTTCGGCCGAGCACGTTCGACTTGAACACGTTCCCGTGACGCTTCTGCCGATCATTGAGGAAGCGGAATATGTTACCGACGAACGCGGCGGTCTCGCCCACCAGCGGCAGGCCCATACTTCCAGGTGGCTGACGCAGCGTTGGTGTGATCGCGAGTTCCTCGTTTGCAGAATCTCGAGCGCGGCACTACCGCCGTATCCGCACTCGAAGATACGCCGACGCAAGCAGCCTGGATTGCTTCCGAACACGTAAGGGAGGCCCCGCGCGACAGAAGAGCTGTCACATCGCGTCATTATCCACCGCGCGCGGCCGTGAGCGTGTTCTGTCGCACCCGCATAAAGAGCTTGAGCGCCTCTCCAAACCAGAGGACCGAGCTCGCCACCGCCACGCAGCGGAGCCAATCGCCGCGGCCTAACGCGACTGTCCCGAAGGCCCGTTGCAGCGCTGGCGTATACACTACGAGAGCCTGCAACGCGACCGCCAGCCCGAGCGCGCCCCAGAGCCAGCGATTCGTGACCATGCCCCGGAACGCGCTGCGTTCCTCGGAGCGCGAATTGACCGCGTTGAAGAGCTGGAAGAGCGTGAGCGTCGTGAAGGCCATCGTTTGCGCGTGACGCAAATCGCCGCCTCCTTTCACGAAGCCACCGGGCAGCGCGGCGTCGAGTACGAAGAGCGTCCCCGCAGCCATGACAACGCTCATGGCGACGATGCCGGCCCAAGTGCGAGCGGGGATGACGCGCTCGCTGGCCGGGCGCGGTTGCGCGCGCATCAATTCTTGATCGGCGGGGTCGACACCTAACGCGAGCGCTGGTGCGCCATCCGTCACGAGGTTGATCCAGAGGAGTTGTGTTGCCAGCAGCGGCAGCGCGATGCCGCCATTGCTGGCCGGAAGCCCGATGCGCTCGGCGAGCAGTACGCCGAAAAACATCGTGAGCACTTCAGCGATGTTCGACGAGAGGAGGAAGCGCAGGAACTTTCGAATATTTGCGAAGATCGCACGCCCTTCCTCCACTGCGGCAACGATGGACGCAAAGTTGTCGTCCGCGAGGACA
>JBQTIF010000025.1:0-6056 GCA_052388395.1 Gemmatimonadaceae bacterium
GGCAAGCAGAGGGCGGGGAGATCGATGCGCAGATGTCATGATCACGAAGCTGCAGTCACAGGAGCCCGCGGTCAAGCTCGTTAGGCGCCCCCGGTAAGACTCACGGCGGATAGGGACCGCGGAAGACATTTTCGCGCACCGGCACGCTCCACACTTCACGTCCGCCAGCGAGGGTAAAAGCACGGAGTTTGGCCGGCTCAGCAGCTAGTCCAGCTCGCTCGTAGGGCGTCGTCTCGAACACGATGAGCGAGTCGCACACGACGAACGGCGTGAATGAGATGTACGAGCGCATCTCACCGAATCGTCGTCCACCGCGCTCGTATAACGTCCGGCGGCATTTGTCCCAGACGCGGTCGTCGGCGACGCGCTCGCTCGCAACAAATGTGACGACGATCGGCGCTCTCATATTGAGTAGCGCAACAGCACTGAGCTTGGCGGCCGTAGAGAGAATCCACGCCGGCGACGCTCGGCCGCTTTCGGCCAACGGTGCTCCTCCCCCGCGAGGCGCTCGAGCCCAGCACTGTCGCGCAGGAGCATCGCCGTGATTGTGGCGCTGACAACGGTGTTAGGCAGCGCCGCCGCCGTGCATACCGCTTCGTCGCAGCCGCCTGCATCCGACGCGCGATTGCAGCTTGACCGGTGCGGCGATTCGCTCGCGGATCCGCCCCTCCGCCGACGCCGTGTGCCAAGCCGCGCACATCTCCCCGAGTGCTCGTGTGCTCGTTAGGCACGCTCAGCAGAACAGGCGCGCCCTTCGCGCTGCGCGGCCGCTCATATCGCGCCGAACATCTCACCGAAGAGGAGACCAACACCCGACGCGCGAAATCAGCCTAAGTAGCCCGCCGGTGCGACAGAATCTACAGAAAGCCTGCGACATCTTTTTAGATCTCTTTCCTGATAGGGATCATCACCGGGACTAGCGCCATAAAAGCTGAACGATCGAACAGCTCGCAGAATGTCCTTTCGATACGACGTCCGTTCACACTATTCGTCACGACGACTCGGCTGCGTCTAACGTTCGCCTTAGCGCAGCGCCGCGATGCGAAGCGTGCGCGGGTCGCGCATGCAGCATCATTGGTGCACCGCGAATTAAGCTTCGAGGGAGTGCTCCGCGTCGCGAAGAAGAAAGCTGCCTAACGCTACACAGTTAGGCGGCTTGTATGTCGCACGCTAATTCCAATCGGTTATGGTGGAAGTACGATGTTCACATTCACCGTATCAGGAGCTTGATCCGGCGCCACAAAAGGAATTGTTGAACCGGAGACGATTTGTTCTTTCAGTTGGCTGCCAATGGTTGCACGGGCGCGGACCACGATACACACGTCAAACGGCCGACCAATCGGGCTGCCCTGCGCCGTGACGCCCAAAACCCCGGCGCAGCTCGCGATGGACGCGTTAGGCACACGACCGCGGACTATGTATTCGACGGCAGCATGGAAGGGAACTATGACGCTGCCTTCCCGACGTTCTGCGTTCGTGACCGGGATGAAGAACGCCGGCGCGCTGCAAAAGAGCCCGTTCTTGCGATTTGCATCATCCATTGATGGCAAAGACTCCCGAGATCGCCCCGGATCCCTCGAAGGCGAGCCATCGAATCGGTCAGCAGCTCAACCTCGGCGTGAGCGGCATCGTGCTCGTGACCGTCGAGAGCGCTGACGACGTGCCAGCCGGTTTGGCTGCGTTGCGCTTCAAGTCGAAGGGGGCATGCGCTCCGATGATGTCGGCGACGCGCCGGCGTTCTGGGAGGCAGCGATTCAGCAGGTGCTCGCCGCGTGCAAGGCATTCAACGTCCCCTGCGGCTGCCCGGCCAATGCGAACAACATCGAGATGCGCATGAAGCAAGGCTTTAGTGTGTTCGTGATCGGCTGGGGCGAACAGGGCTCAAGGCTGTAGCGATCGGACGCAGGGTGGCCGGACGGCAGGAGAACTGAGCGCGCCCTTACCGTCTGAAGCGCTGCGGCGTACCGTTTGGGGAACGATCGTTCGGACGGAGGTGGACGATGGCTCCCACGAAGACCAGATTCGCGGGCCAGAAGGCACCATGCGGACGGATTGTGGACGGGGAGAGCTATCAGGATCGGGACGAAGACGCGCTCCTCACTGAGGCGATGGACTTCGCGTGCGGCTGTCGAGTGATCCGTCACGAATACCACGACGGAAGCGTGAGCCGCAAAGTAGTCCGGCACGACGGCAGCGTCTTAGTGGATGAACTGCTGTCGCACGAATAGGCCATCGCGGCGCGGCGCGCTCGCGCGCCGCTGCCTAACGAGCCTAGGAGCCGTTGCGTGAAGCCCGCCCACGATGTTGTCGTGGTGGGCGGCGGCGGAGCTGGCTTGCGCGCAGCCATTGTCATCGCGGAGACGAACCCGCGCCTGAGCATTGGCGTGATTTCCAAAGTGTATCCGATGCGAAGCCACACCGTCTCGGCCGAGGGAGGTGCGGCAGGTGTGTTCGGCAAGGACGACACGCTCGACGAACACGCCTACGACACGATCTCCGGCGCGGACTGGTTGTGTGACCAGGACGCCGTTGAGGCGTTCGTCAAAGAAGCACCCCAGGAGTTGCTCCGCTTGGAGCATTGGGGGTGTCCGTGGAACCGCGAGCCCGATGGCCGGATCGCCGTGCGACCGTTCGGCGGGATGAAGAAGATGCGCACGTGGTTCGCCGCCGACAAAACCGGCTTCCACATGCTCCACACGCTCTTTCAGACATCACTCAAATACACGAGCATCGTCCGCTACGACGAATGGTTCGTGACGAAGCTCGTGGTCGACGAGGGTCGTGTTCAGGGTGTGGTCGGCATCGAGCTGATGTCGGGAAGGGTTGAGACGATCACCGCGCGCGCGGTAATCCTGTGCACCGGCGGCTGCGGGCGAGTCTTTCCGTTCACCACCAACGCGAACATCAAGAACGGCGACGGAATGGCGTTGGCGTACCGAGCGGGTGCCCCGCTCAAGGACATGGAGTTCGTTCAGTACCACCCGACTGGTCTCCCTTTCACGGGAATCTTGATCACGGAGGCCGCGCGATCAGAGGGCGGTTACCTGATCAACAAAGACGGATACCGCTACCTCCAGGACTACAACCTCGGCAGGCCTGAGGCAAAGCCCGTCTTTCGCAGTATGGAGCTGGGGCCGCGCGACCGGTTGTCGCAGGCATTCGTGAAGGAAGTAGAGAAGGGACGCACCATCGACACGCCGTACGGGCCTGTGGTGCACCTCGACCTCCGCCACTTAGGGGAAAAGCTGATCAACAGCAAGCTCCCCTTCGTGCGCGAACTCTGTCAGAAGTATCAGAACATCGATCCAGTCAGAGACCTAATTCCGGTGCGGCCCGTGGTGCACTACATGATGGGGGGCGTGCACACGGACATGAACGGCGCCACGCCACTGGCAGGACTGTACGCGGCAGGCGAAGTCGCGTGCGTGAGCATAAACGGCGCGAACCGTCTGGGCTCCAACTCGCTCCCCGAGCTCGTCGTATTCGGCGCGCGCGCCGGACGTGCGGCCGCCCAGTACGCGTCTGAACAAAAGGATCTGACTCCCGCAGTCGTCGCCCAGGGGAGAGACGAGGAACGCTACCTGACGAATGAGCTCCTGCACCGATCCAACGGTCGCGAGCGCCTCGCGACGCTCCGCGATGAAATGCACAAAACAATGGAGCAGAGCGCTGGGATCTACCGAACTGGCGAGACACTGTCGCAGGCGGCCGCGCGCATGGAGGGGCTGCAGCAGCGCCTGAGCGACGTTGCGATCGATGATCACAGCCGGACCTTCAACACTGAGCGGATCGCCCTCGTGGAGCTTTCGTTTATGCTCGATGTCGCCACAGCCATCGTGAATGCGGCCTTGCGCCGGGAGGAATCTCGCGGCGCGCACCAGCGCACTGATTTCCCCGCGCGTGACGATGAACGCTTTCTGACACATTCCATGATCTATCGCCTGCCTAACGGGGGATGCCGCGTCGAGTATCTCCCAGTGACCATCACCCGTTGGCCCCCGGGCGAGCGGGTTTACGGAGGGGCGAGGTAGCGTCCATGGCGAAACAGATCAGCATGCAGGTCGCGCGGTATCGTCCGGAGCAGGAAGACGCGCCGACGTTCCAGGAGTACGAGGTCCCTTGCCCTAACGACTGGGTGATCCTCGACGGCCTCAATTATGTGAAGGACCGTCTGGATGGTACGCTCTCGTACCGCTGGTCGTGCCGGATGGGGATCTGTGGGAGCTGCGGCATGACGGTCAATGGCGAGCCGAAGCTCACCTGCGCCACCTTCCTGACTGACTACGCTCCGGGCCCTGTGCGAGTGGAGCCGCTGCGCAACTTCCCGGTAATCCGCGATCTCGTCGTCGAGATCGGCGACTTCATGCGGAAGCTCGTTAGGGTGAAGCCATGGATCGTCCGCGACGACGAGCAACCGCTCTCCGAAGGTGAGTATCTACAGACGCCGCAGGAAGTGGACGAATACAAGCAGTTCAGCATGTGCATCAATTGCATGCTGTGCTATGCCGCTTGCCCGATTTACGGTCTGGATCAAGCGTTTATCGGGCCGGCCGCGATCGCGATCGCGCAGCGCTACAATCTCGATTCACGCGACGAGGGCGCGGCGGAACGACACGAGATTCTCTCGCAACACGAGGGGATTTGGGGGTGCACGTTCGTCGGTGAGTGTACCGAGGTCTGTCCCAAGCATGTCGATCCTGCGGGCGCGATCCAGCGCTACAAGCTGACGGCAGCCATGGATTCGCTTCGCGCCCTCGTTATGCCTCGGGGTGGACAATGAGCGTCCCTCGTATTTCGGGGCCACGCGACTACCACCCGCGTTGGTTTCGTCCGTACGTCTCGACGTACTGGTGGCTGCAGCGCAGGTCCTATTTCGCGTTCATCATGCGCGAGTTGAGCAGCATCTTCGTGGCGTGGGGCGTGGTGTACATGCTCTTGCTGATCCGCGCTGTGAGCCGAGGTGCTGCGCAGTATGCGGAGTTTCTGACGTGGTCCGGCAAACCGAGTGTACTCGTTATCAACGTCGTCACCTTCGGCTTCATCGTTTACCACGCGATCACATGGTTCACCTTGTCGCCTCAGGCGATGGTCGTTCGCTTTCGCCGGCGACGTATCCCGGGCAGTGGGATTATCGCCAGCCAATACGTAGCGTGGCTGGTGTTGTCCGCGTTCGTGATCTGGCTCGTGCTCCGAGGCTGAAAATGGCGGAGCGTTCAAAAGAGCCCTTCCTGTGGTTGTTCTTCAGTGCCGGGGGTGTAGCATCCGCGCTGCTGCTACCCGCGCTCCTCTTGTTGTTTGCCGTTGTTCTCCCGTTAGGTTGGCTCGCGGCACCGAGTCACGAGAAACTCCTCGCCCTGTTGAGCAACCCACTAACACGCCTTGTGCTCTTCGCGGTCTTCGTGTTGTCGCTGATTCACGCCGGGCACCGCTTTCGCTATACCCTCTATGAAGGGCTGCGGATGCAGCACCTGAACGAGGTGATCGTCCCGCTGTGCTACGGCGGAGCCATCATTGGATCCCTGTGGGCTGGATACCTTCTGTGGCAAGTGCGCTAGGGAGGCGCGTTAGGCATCACTAACGGCACCATGGAGTACTTGGAGCTCGCCGCCCCGCCACCGCTCGGCGCACTCGTCCGCTGTTTCTGGTTTCTGCGCGGCGACGACCTCCGCGCCGACCCGCAGGTCATCGTTCCCGACGGACGCCTCGAGATCGTCTTACATCTCGGCGATCCGTTTCAGCGAGTCGAGGAGGAAGGAGGCGTTAGGCAGTGTATTCCACCTTCCCGACGGGACGCGCACTCCCGCCGGCGCCTACAAATCGGCCTACCAGCGAGCTGTAGCCCGATGACATGACCTCGAGCCACGAAGGGTACGGTCCGCCGGAACCCGTGACCGTGAAATCCCAGCGACCGAGAATAGGCGGCGGCGCTGTCTGCGCGTGCGCGGCGGAGCACACGAGCGTGGCGAGCCCGAGGGTGGCAAGCAGAGGGCGGGGAGATCGATGCGCAGATGTCATGATCACGAAGCTGCAGTCACAGGAGCCCGCGGTCAAGCTCG
>JBQTIF010000026.1:0-27876 GCA_052388395.1 Gemmatimonadaceae bacterium
AACCCGTCGCGCAGCGACGCCGCGGAGCGCTTGTTCCAGTGGTAGCGTCCCTGCAGATACTCGTCGTACGCTGTGACATTGCGCGCCGGCTGCACTCGAGCGGGCGTTGTTGCGCCGGATGTGCCTAACGCGTCGCGAACCGTTGCCGTGATCCGCCGTGAGAGATCGTCCTGCACCTCGAAGACGTCCGCCACCTTGCGCTCGTACGTCTCCGACCAGAGCAGGCTGTCGTCGGCAACTCGCGAGAGATGCGCCGACAGGCGCAGCCGATCGCCGGCGCGCCTAACGCTGCCGGTCAACACAAAGCCGACGCGTAAACGTGCCCCGATTTCCGCCAGGGCAACGTCCTTGCCGCGGAAGGCGAACGCTGACGTGCGCGAAACCACGCGCAAACGCGGCAGGCGTGCGAGCGCTCCGATGAGCTCGTCCGTCATCCCGTCGCTGAAAAAGTCATTGGCGTTGTCGCCACCGATGTTGGAGAACGGCAGGATGGCGAGCGAGAGCCGTGCGTCGGTTGATTCCGGGGATGGCGCGACCGTCGCAGGCTGATCCGACGCCGCGCGCAGCGCCTCAGCAAAGGCCGCCGTCGACGGCCAGCGGTCGTCGACCTTCTTGGAGAGCGCGCGAGTCACCGTCGCTGCAGTCGCTGCCGGGACTTCGGGTCGAACCTCGGTGACAGGACGTGGCGACTCGGTGACCTGGCGCGCGAGCACCGAGGGCAGCGTACCGACGAACGGTGGACTCCCGCTCAGCATCTCGTACAACACGAGCGCGAGGCTGTACTGGTCCGATGCCGGTCCAATCCCGAGCTCTCCGGCGGCTTGCTCGGGACTCATGTAACCCGGCGTGCCTAACCAGGCGCCGGCGCGCGTCAGTCGCGAGTCGTCGTCCGAGGTCGCTGCATATGCAATCGACGCAATGCCAAAGTCCGCGACCACCGCATGGCCGCGCCACAGCATGATGTTCTCGGGCTTGATGTCGCGGTGCACGACGCCCTGGGCGTGCGCGTACGCCAGCGCGTCGGCCACCTCGATAGCGATGCGCAGCGCTTCAGCGACCGGGAAGGGTCCGTCGCGCAACAACCGATCGCGCAGAGCTTCGCCGTCGACATAGGGCATGACGAAATACAGCGCGTCGCCGGCTATGCCCGAGTCGTGCAGCGGCAGGATGAGCGGATGTTGCAGTCGCGCGAGCAGCTTGATTTCGCGCTCAAAGCGCACCATCCCGGCCTCGCTGTCTGCGCCAGCGCGCAGGATCTTCAGAGCCACCGGCCGTTCATTGCGCTCGTCGCGTGCTAGAAACACCGTAGCCATCCCCCCCGCTCCGATCTCCCGCTCGATTGTGAAGCGGGGGGTCAGGGCGGCATACACCTCCGGCGGGAGGTCAACGTCAGAAGTCACGGGGCGGTCGAGGGCTGGTCGCGGGTGCAAAAAGATACTCTGGGACCGCGCGGCGCACGGCGCTATCGCCGTCCCACCGTTATAGTGAGAACTTGTTGGAAGTTTAGGGGTTAACGGCTTGGGCGAGGGTCCTTGCAGCGAATCGGCAAATGACAGCACCCAGGTACAAAGTCCTGCGCGCCACTCCTAACGAACGCCCGGCCGCGGTCGACATGCCGGCCGGCATTTCGCGCGAAACACTGAGAAGTGCGCGCGCTGGGGACCAGGTCGCTTTTGCGCAGCTAGTTCGCACGTACTACCCGCGCTGCCTTCGGTTTGCTCAGCACCTTCTCTCCAACCGGGAAGACGCCGAGGAATGCGTCCAGGACACGTTCGTTCGCGTGCACCGCGCCCTGCATCGGTACGAGGAACGTGAGCGCTTTGACGCGTGGCTCTTCCGAATTCTGGCCAATCGCTGCCGAACGGCGCGCCGCCGCGTCACTCGCTGGAGCCTGTTTCATAGCACCGATCTGGACCGGGTTACGCCAACATCGACGGCGCGTGTCGATGGTTTCGTCGCGCGCGACGAAATCTGGCACGCCATGGCGGAGCTGACTGAAGAGCAGCGTGAGGCGTTTCTTTTGCGCCACGTTGAGGGTTTGAACTACGAAGAAATCGCTGCCATTTCAGGAATTGCTGTAACAGCGGTGCGCATGCGAGTGAGCCGAGCGTGTGCTCGACTCCGCGAAACCATCATTGCCGCCGATGAACGACGATCTCGATAGTTCACTGCACCCTTTAGTCGACACGTTGCGCGTGTTGCCTGAAAGCGACCCGCGCGCCATAAAGCGTGTGCTCGCTCGGATCCGACAAGCGGACGGGATGCCTAACGCGCGGCGTCGCGCTCTCCGGCGGCACTTCGCGGACCGTGCCGGATGGTGGGCTGCCGCTGCGGTATTTGTGTTAGGCGCTGGAGTCGCGCTCTTTTCGCGCTCTGCGGAGCGCGCGCAGATCAGCGACGCGCCTCCCATCCAGTCTCCGGCCCCTGCGGCGGACACCGGCGGCGACGAAGGTGTCCCCGCCGATCGCATGGTCGCGCGCGAGTTTGTTATCGAGAGCGATCAGGCGCGTCGCGTGGCGCTCGTGGGTGACTTCAATCAATGGAATCCGCAGCGTCATCGTCTGCACCAGGATAGCCGCACCAAGCGCTGGTATATCACTGTCCAGCTCCCCGCTGGTCTGCACAAGTACGCCTTTATCGTCAACGACTCGGTGTGGACACCGGACCCTAGCGCCGTGCGCACAATCGACCGCGACTTCGGCGTGACGAGCTCGCTCGTCCTCGTGCAATGATGCGGCGTGCGCTGGTCGCGGGTCTGGCGCTTGCGTTAGGCGCAACGCCCGTCGTCGGGCAGCAAGTGCGCCTCGATAGCGCGCTCTCTGCCGCGCTCGCGGCCACGCTCGATGCCGCGCGGATCGACGGCCTTCCGGAATCGCCGTTATTCGCCAAGGCGCAGGAAGGGGTGCTCAAGCGCGCGTCGCGTGAACGCATCGTCGGCGCCGTTGCTGCGCTGGCCGATCGCATGCGCGCCGCGCGTGGCGAGCTCGCGCCTAACGCGACAGATCACGAGATCATCGCCGGCGCTGAAGCGCTTGCCGTCGGCGTCTCGGGCCAGGTCTTACGCACGATCCGCCTGCATCGCCCACGCGGGACGGCGGCGATGCCGCTCGAGGTTATGGCGCACCTCGCCTGGCGCGGTGTGCGGCCGGATCAGGCGGCGGACGCGATTACGCGCATTGTGGCAGGGGGCGCAACGACCGCGCAGCTTGTCGCTCTTGATGCCTCGGTTCGTCAGGACGTGGAATCTGGGGTGGCCCCGCCGACGGCGCTGGCCACCCGCACCCGCGGGCTGACGCTACAGCTGCAGTCTCCAATCAATCGCTCGGCGACGGATGCGGCGCCGAGTATGACACAGAGCAGCGGCGCCGCGCGCGTGCGCCCGCGGAAACCGTGAGACTGACGCGTCACTTGCGGATCGCTGCGCTGTTCGCGGCGCTGGCACCTAACGATGCCGCCGCACAACCGCGCTCGGTAACTGAAAACGAACGCCTGCACGACATCAGCGTCGATGTTGGCGGTTTGACGCTGCGCCGGCGTGCCGAAACGTGGCGTAACGCGGTGAGCGTCGTGCCGCATTGGCGCGCAGCGACAGACGACGGCGCGCTGTACGTCGGAGGCGCGGTATCCGGGACGCAGAACGGGTACGAGTCTGCCTACGGCACGCTTGGCCTCGAGCTCACACCGCAGCGCAGCCGCGCGCATCCATGGGATCTCGCGGGAACAGCAACGGTGCTGAGCGCCCGGGAGACACAGGCGATCGGTGTGGCGACGCTGCGTGGTCGCAAACATTGGATGTCCGACGCGCAGGGAGCCTGGGTTGGACTGACGTTAGGCGGGCGCACCCAGGATCAGACGCAGTTCGGCTCCATCGCCGCAGAGGCGAGTGTGTGGCGGAGTATCGCGCCGTCCACAACGTTCATGGTAACCGCGAGCGCGACGCACGCCGGGGACTTTTTGTACTACGAGTACGCCGATGCCCCAACGGCGGCGGACCTTCTCGCGACGACCGCCGCTGCATCCGGTGCTGAGTTCCGCGTGCCGCACACGGCGCGCTTTGGAGAACTGGCGGCCGCGATCAGGCATACCGATCGGCGCGTGGAGCTCTCTGTCGACGGGCGCTATCGCCTCGGCTCTGCGCAAGCACTGGGCGGATCGGCCGCCGTCACGGGAGACATCGCGCTGTGGCTCACGCAGCGTTACGCGCTCGTCGGGCTCGTCGGCCGTCAGCTCGCCGATCCGGCGTTAGGTACGGCGACTACCATGTACGCCAGCGTTGGTTTGCGCATCGCGGCGCGAAGCCTCGGCGCCGCCCGGTCGAATACGGCTGCACCGCGTGAGCCGATACCAATGCGCCGCCCGGCCGTACAGCACATGGGCTATGGCGACAAACCAGCGGGCGTTACGAACATCCGCGAAGTTGTGCTCGACGATGCCCCGGATGGCGCGTATCTGCAACTGCGCATCTCAGGTGAAGTTGTTGAAGTAGCCGGCGACTTCTCCGGCTGGCAGCCACTGCCAATGGTGCAGCGCAACGGATTGTGGCGGCTTCCATCCCACCTGCCGCCGGGTGTTTACCGCTTTGTGGTGCGTGTTGATGGCTCCGAATGGCGCCCGGCCTACGGGCTACATCGCATGCAGGACGACTTCGGCGGTGAGGTGGGCGTAGTAACGATTCGTTAGGCGGTACGCGTAAGCTTGTATCGCGCCGCCGGATCCAGGGCGGCAGCCTCGCCCGATTCTCAAACCGCCGCCGAGCGCTCAACGCTCCTTGGTCTGACCTTCCGCGACCGCCGCTTCGCTTTGACGCCCGCTAGTTTGTTGCACATGTCTGTTTCGGCGCGCGAAACCGAGTCGCAGCAACAAAGAGAACAGCAGCTCGCCGAGTGGCTCTGCGGGCACTCGGCCGTCCTCATTGGGTTTTCTGGCGGGGTGGACTCTGCGTTTTTGGCGTGTGTTGCCAGACGAGTCTTGGGTCGCGATGCTGTCCTCGCTGTAGTTGGGCTCAGCGCTGCCTACCCAAAGCTGCAATGGGAGCATGCGCGCACAGTCGCACGCCAGTTCGACATCCCACTGGTCGAAGTCCCCACTGACGAGCTAGGGAACCCTCGTTATGCGGCGAACCCAACCAACCGCTGCTATCACTGCAAAGACGTGCTTTGGCGCACCCTTGCGCCGATCGCGTCGGAGCGCGGCTTCGCGCTGATCGTGGACGGCACCAACGCCGATGATCTCGCGGACTATCGACCGGGCCATCGTGCAGCACTGGAACATGGCGTTCGTTCTCCGCTCGCGGAGCTCGGCTTCACGAAAGGCGAAATCCGCGCGCTCTCACAAAAGCGCGGGATCCCGGGCTGGGCCAACCCGTCGTCACCATGTCTCGCCTCGCGTTTGCCATACGGCTTTGCAGTGACGACTGAACGACTGGCTCAAGTCGAGCGAGCCGAAGCAGCGCTTCGCGCGTTAGGCATCGCACGCAACCTTCGTGTGCGCCATCACGGTGATCTGGCGCGTGTCGAGCTCGACCCGGTAGAGCTCGCTGAATGGCTCACGCCGGAGCGGCGTACTACTTTACTGCGCGAGGTTCGCGCGAGCGGCTTTGAGCGTGTGGCGTTGGACCTGCGCGGCTTTCGTAGCGGCTCGCTCAATGTCCTCAGTGGGGTGACACAGTGAGCCAGCTGGAGCAAGCGCTCGCACAGGCGGGTCTCGACGTCCGCGTTGAAGTACGTGAGGGGCTCGCGCTCCTCGTTCCGTGCACGGCCGCGGAAATCGCGACCGATCAACAGCGCCGCGCGATCGTTGCGCTCGTCGCCGAGCACGGCTTCACGCATGTCGCGCTGGAGCTGGTAGACTGAGGAAGCGCGCGTGCGTCTGTTCGTCGCCGCTAATTTCCACTCGGCCCTTCGCACCCAGCTTTACGACGCCGCAGCGCCGCTACGAGCGGCAGCGCCAAGCGTCTCCTGGGTCGCCGCCGACCGCCTGCACACAACGCTCAAATTCATCGGCGAGCAGGATGCGACCTTTGTGCACCACCTTGCCGCCTCGCTTCGTCTCCTCGGAACAAAGGTCTCTGGGTGCGATGTGCGCCTCGCCGGATACGGCGCATTTCCGAACTTTCGACGCCCGCGCGTGGTATGGATTGGCGGAGAGCCGGCAGCGCCGCTTGCTGCAATCGCCCAAGCGATTGACGCGGCAACTGCGGCCCTGGGGCTTTCGCGCGAGGAACGACCGTTCCGCGCGCATGTCACGTTAGGCAGAGTAAAGCGTCCGCTTGCCCGCGACGAAGCGCTCCAGCTGGAGCGCTTCGCAACGGCGCGACAGGAAGCGTTCCCCTGGCACGTAGGCTCTATCGAAATCATGCAAAGCACCCTTGGACGTCTCGGTCCGGCATACTCGGTTCTGGAGTCGATTCCGCTGGGCGCAGTGCCTTAGCCGACGAAGAGAAAACCATGCTTGGAGGCTGTCTCAAAACCATAGGATGCGCCACAGTACTCGTTATCGGCGCCGCGGCTGCGTGGCTCACGCGCGACCGCTGGTATCCCGCGCTGCGCGATGGTCGCGATGTGGAGCTAGTCGAAGCGCCGATCGACACGCTCTCGCCCGAGGGCGCCGATCGCGCCGCGGCGAGCATTCGCGCGTTGGAGCGACCAAGCGGCCCCGCCTTCGTCAACGTCACTCCTGCCGACCTCGCGGCGCTGATCGTACGTGAAGCGGGCGGCGCCGCGCTCCCACTGAGGCAGGTGCGCGCCGGAACCATCAATGATCGATTGTGGCTGCGCGGCACCCTGGATTTGCGTGAGTTGCGCGCGCAAGGTGCGTTAGGCGCGTTAGGCATGGTGTTGCGAGACGAGGAGGACGTCGAGCTCCGCGGCACGCTGGACATCGTCCGTCCCGGGTTGGCTCAGTTCCGCATCGAGTCCTTCAAGGCTCGCGACCTCGCGATTCCATCTGCCGCCGTGCCGCGCCTTCTGCGACAGCTGCAGCGCGGCGGACGCCCTGACGGTGTCAGCCCGGACGCCATAGCGTTCCAGGTGCCGCCACACATTGGAGATGTGCGCATCGCCAACGGGCGCGTGACGCTGTATAAAACAACCAGGCCATAGTCTTTATGGTCTTAGCCCCTAGCTAATGCCTCCCAAGATCCTCGTCGTCGACGACGAACAAGGCATCCGTGCTGCGCTCGGCCAACTCCTCGAGTACGAGGGGTACGACGTGCGTACGTCCAAGAGCGCCACCGAAGGCTTGGTAGAGTTCGAGAAGTGGCGTCCCGAGCTCGTCTTCATGGACGTGAAGATGGCCGGCATGGATGGCATCGAGGCGCTGCGCCGCATCAAGCAGATAGATCCTGCCGTGAGCGTCGTGATGATCAGTGGTCACGCGACGATTCAAACTGCCGTGGAGGCGACGCAGTTAGGCGCGTATGACATCCTGGAGAAGCCTCTCGATACCGATCGCATTCTCGTGCTGCTCCGAAACGCGCTGCAGCACGTCAATCTGCAGGAAGAGAATGCGCGCTTGCGCGAGACGATCGAAGCGCGCTACGAGATCGTCGGCAGGTCATACGCTATCCGCGCGCTCCTCGACCAGATCGAGAAGATCGGGACCACGCCGGCGCGTGTACTCATCACAGGGGAAAACGGGACAGGGAAGGAGCTCGTCGCGCGCGCCATACACCGGATGTCGCCGCGCGCGCAAAAACCATTCGTCGAAGTCAATTGCGCAGCGATCCCCTCAGAGCTGATTGAGAGCGAGCTCTTTGGCCATATGAAAGGGTCGTTCACAGGTGCCGTCGGTGATCGAGCAGGGAAGTTCGAGCAGGCGCACGGTGGCACGCTCTTTCTCGACGAGATCGGCGACATGTCGCTCAGCGCGCAAGCAAAAGTTCTGCGCGTGCTGCAAGACGGCGAAGTTACGCGCATCGGAGGCGCGAAGAACGTCAAAGTCGATGTGCGCGTGCTCGCAGCGACGAACAAACGGCTCGAAGACGAGATCGCGGGCGGTCGTTTTCGCGAGGATCTATTCTATCGTTTGAACGTTGTCCCACTTCACGTACCACCACTGCGAGAGCGGCGCGACGATATTCCGCTCTTGGCGCAATACTTCCTGCAACAGTTTGCGCAGCGCGACGGCGCGCCTGGGCGTGGAATCGATGAAGCGGCGCTCAAGACGCTGCACGCGATGGAGTGGCCTGGCAACGTGCGCGAGCTGCGCAACACCATCGAGCGTCTGCTGATTCTTGCATCCGGCCCGCGCATAACAGCTGCTGACGTGCACCGGCTGTCCGGTGGACGGCCAGCGGAGACGACGGACCTCGGGTCGCTGCTTGACAGCAAAACGTTCGAGGAATTCAAGCACAACGCTGAGCGTGCGTTTCTTGTGGCGAAGCTGCGCGAATTCGATTGGAACGTTTCGGAGACGGCGCGACTTCTGGATATGCCGCGCTCGAACCTCTACAAGAAGATCGAGAAGTATGGCCTAACGCGAGAAGGTGCATCGTGAGCCGCGATTGGGATGCGGAGCTCAAGAAAGTCGATCGTGTATTGGAGTCTGTCTCTGACGCGGCGCTGCTCCCGACGAAAGCAGCGGATACGCCGCAGCAGAAAGCACAGGTTGTCGAGAAGCAGCGTAACACGAAGACACTCGGTGTCATGCTGCGACTACTCCTTGCCGTTGCACTGGGCGTGGGGATCGTCTTCTGGCCATACGATACGAGATGCGGTGTCGGGCTTTTCGGTTACCTAGCAGCTACAGCGATGGTTTCGGTAACTGGGCTCTGGTCCGCCATGTGGACGTGGCGTCACCGGTCAGCGCGAGGGCACATGCTTTCGTTACTGCTCGTGGCCTGGGGAGGGGTGCTTGCCGCCCGGGAGATTCTGCCGCGTGTCGGCTACGCCAATCCAACCGAGGCGCGGCCAGGGATTTGGTTCTGTGAGTAGCTGGGGGTCGGATCTTGAAATATAGGCTCTAACGATCGCGGGCTGGGTCCTTTCCTCGCATCGCTGACGCAAATGCAAGGAAAGGAACTGGCCCGCCGTTTTTAGGGCCGATATTTCAAGATCCGACCCCGAGACCTAACGATATTCCATGACCACGTTTGCGAATTTCGTCGGTGGCGAATGGGTCGCCCCGAGTACCGGCGAGTACTTTCAAAACGTAAATCCCGCTGACACGCGTGACGTCATCGGCGAGTTTCCGTCGTCCGGAGAAGAGGACGTCGAACGCGCAGTGAAATCCGCGCATCGCGGATTTGCGCAGTGGAGGACGCCGCCGCCGCCTCTGCGTGGCGATGTGTTGCGACGCGTCGGTGATCTCATGGCGGCGCGTAAAGAAGAGATCGCGGACCGCATGACGCGCGAGATGGGGAAGTCGAGCATCCCGCGATTCCTGTGATCTCGTTCACAGGTTCCACTGAAACGGGACGCGCCGTTGGGGAGACGTGTGGCAGAATGCACAAACGACTGTCGCTGGAGATGGGCGGGAAGAACGCGCAGATCGTTTTAGATGACGCAGATCACGAACTTGCGCTCGAAGGCGTCCTCTGGGGCGCGTTCGGTACGACGGGGCAACGCTGCACCGCTACTAGTCGTCTCATCTTGCAGAAGGGCGTTCACGATAGCTTTCTCGAGCAGCTGCGCGATCGCGTCAGCCGGCTACGGCTGGGCGACGGCCGCCGTCGGGGGACAGACGTGGGACCGCTCATCCACGGAGATGCGGTGGACAAAGTGGAGCGCTATGTCGAGATCGGGCGGCGCGAAGGCGCTGTGCTCGCGTTAGGTGGATCCCGCGCCGAAGCGACCGAGTTGGCGCATGGCCACTTTTTCGAGCCGACAATTTTCGTGGGCGTTAGGCCGGGCACGCGGCTGGAGCAAGAAGAGATTTTCGGACCGCTGCCATCTGTTGTGCGCGTGGACACGCCTGACGAGGCGATCGCCGTGAATAACGACGTGAAATACGGCCTCTCCTCGTCGCTCTATACGCGCAACGTGAACGTTGCCTATCGAGCGCTCAACGAGTTGGATAACGGAATCACATACATCAACGCACCGACAATCGGCGCGGAAGCGCACCTTCCCTTCGGAGGCATCAAGCAGACCGGGATGGTCACCGGGAAGGTGGGTGGCAGGTTTACGACTTCTACTCAGAGACGAAAGTCGGCTATATCGACTACTCAGGTGCTTTGCAACGGGCACAGATCGACACGTATCAGGCATGATCTCTGCACGCCGTACCTCACCTTATTGCGCGGCTTGCGCCGGCCTGACGCGCGGAATTAATTGACCGACCAATGGCGGAATCGCAGGGCAGACACACGCCAGTAAGTCCCTCTCCTCTCCCGCAGTTTCCCGACGCTCTACGCGCCGATGCGCTTCGCGCGGTCAATCGCCCGCGGCCGCGCATTCTCCACGCACTCGTCGAGTGGGCAAAGTCCGTCTCGGTTGCGATTGTTCTGTTCTTATTTGCGCGCACGTTCTTCATCGAAGCGTTCAAGATCCCCAGCGGCAGCATGGAAGGGACGCTGCTCGTTGGTGATTTCCTTCTCGTGAACAAGCTCCTCTACGGCGCCGAGGTCCCCTTCTCGGGGCGTCGTCTTCCGGCGGTCCGTCAGCCGCAACACGGCGATGTGGTCGTCTTCGAGTATCCGCGCGATCCGAGCAAACACTTCGTAAAACGGCTCGTGGGCCTTCCTGGTGATACGCTCGCAATGAACAACGGGGTATTGCTCCTCAATGGCACCGCACAGCGCGAGCGGTACGCGCACCATTCGGAACCTGGCGTCGATCGTGCGTATGAGGAGTTCGAATGGCAGCGCGACTACGTCGTTCGGAGTGCTACCGCTGGCGAGCGGTCGCGAGTGCATCCCTCTCGCAACAACTGGGGTCCGATTGTCGTGCCACCGCGGCACTATTTCATGCTTGGCGACAATCGTGATAACTCGCTGGACAGCAGGTATTGGGGCTTTGTGCCCGATAGCATGCTGAAAGGCGCACCCTTGTTCATTTATTACAGCTATTCGCCCGATACGGTGACCCGCCTTCCGTGGCTCACACATATCCGTTGGCGCCGACTGGGTAGTCGAGTCCAGTGAGCGAGCTGTCGCACTATTCGGATGAAGACGTCGGAGCCGTCGCCGAGACGGAGTACATCGTCGAGCGCGCGCGCGTCGCGGCAAATGGGCGCCCACGCCGCAGCGGACGTCGTGCTACGCTCGATGAAGGATCGCTCGATCAATATCTCCGCGACATTAGTGCGTACTCACTCATATCGCGTGAACAGGAAGTTGAGCTAGCGAAGGCCATTCGTCGCGGTGATCAAAACGCGCTCGACGCCTTGGTGCGCAGCAACCTGCGCTTCGTCGTATCCGTAGCGAAGAAGTATCAGAACCAGGGCGTCTCGCTCTCGGATCTCATCAACGAAGGGAACCTCGGCCTCATTCGCGCGGCGCACAAGTTCGACGAGACGAAGGGAATCAAGTTCATCTCGTACGCGGTGTGGTGGATCCGCCAAGCGATTCTGCAGGCGCTCGCCGAACAGTCACGTATCGTGAGGGTCCCGCTGAATCGCGCAGGGACGCTGCACCGCATTGGCAAGCGCGCCAACGCGCTCCTCCAGGAGCTTGGCCGCGAAGCGACGCACGCCGAGATCGCCGACGGCATGGACATCACCGTCGAGGAAGTCGCCAAAACGATGTCGATTTCGCAGGCGCATCTCTCGCTCGACGCGCCGATCACGCCCGGCGAAGACAACAAGCTGCTCGATTACCTGCCGGACAACCTCAACCCGCCGCCTGACGAGCAGACATTCGAGAAGGCGCTGACTGAGTCGGTGGAAGAAGCGCTCGCGAGCCTCAAGGAGCGCGAGGCCAAGATCCTTCGCCTGTATTTCGGCCTCGATGGAGAAGAGGCGATGACGCTCGAGCAGATCGGCGCGCTGTTAGGCATTACGCGCGAGCGGGTCCGGCAAATCAAGGAAAAAGCGCTCTCCAGACTGCGCCACGTATCCCGAGCCCGAGCACTGGAGTCGTTCCTCGGTTAGTTGATAGTTGATAGTGGATAGTTGATAGTGGATAGTTGATAGGGGCTGCAGGCTAGCTCTTCGAGGAACGGCGGCACGCTGAGCAGACCTGGTCCACTATCCCCTATCCCCTATCCCCTATCTCCTATTGCAGCCTAACGCTATTCCGCTGCCCTATCGGCCGCGCAAGATTCTCATCGGCTACAACGTGCACGACCAGCTCGTGTCGTATCTGCACGAGCGGCGCGATGATCTGGAGTATCGCAGCAAGCTCTTCACTGAGATTACAAATGCGGACATGGCATGGGCCGACGCGTTCGTTGGTTTCCGACGCCCTCCGGTAACGGACTGGGGAACACTCCGCTGGATCCATTCGATGGGGGCCGGTGTGGACGCCTTTCTCTTCCGCACCGATTTGCCGAGTAGTGTGCTAGTGACGCGGACGAGCGAACCGTTCGGGCCGCAGATCGCGGAGTACTGCCTAACGCGGGCACTCATGTTTACACAGCAGGTGCGCGCGCTGGAGCAGTCGCAGGCTGCGCGCACGTGGGAACCGCGCTTTATCGGCACGCTGGCTGGCTCACGCGCCGTCATCGTGGGGACAGGTGAGATCGGCAGCGAGATCGCTAAGCGCTTCCGCGCTATGGGGTGTGAGGTCGTTGGTGTGTCCCGCAGCGGTCGCGCGAACGGCGCCTTTGATGCGACGCATCGCATTACACAGCTTATAAGCGCCGTCGTCGGCGCGCAGTGGTTAATCGTCGCATTGCCGCTGACAGAAGATACGTTTCATCTGATCGATCGCCCGATCCTCAACGCCTGCCGGGGCACCGTGCTGATTAATGTGGGCCGCGGAGCTGTCGTCGATGAGCAGGCAATGATCGAGGCGCTGAACGAGGGCTGGCTTGGCGGTGCTGCGCTCGATGTCTTCGAGGTGGAACCGCTCCCTCCTGAGTCGCTGCTGTGGACGCACGAGCGAGTGATTGTCTCTCCGCACATCGCCGGCCTAACGACGACAGCGGGAGCCGGTGACGGCTTTCTCGAGTGCTTGGCCGAGCTCGAAAACGGTCGCGTCCCACGCTGGACGGTGGACCGCGTGCGCGGCTACTAGCCTTTGCCTTCGACCTTAGACCTTAGCCCTCCAACCTGTAGTTCATGCTCTTCTCCGTCGTCACGTTAGGCTGCGACAAGAACACCGTCGATAGCGAGCGCTATCGCGCGGCGCTGCTGGCGCACGGAGGACATCCAGCGCTGTCCCTTGATGATGCGGAAGTGATCGTCGTGAACACCTGTGGCTTCATCGACGCCGCCAAGCGTGAGTCAATCGAGGCCATTGTCGAGGCCGGGCGCCAGCGCGAGTCGGGGAAGCTGCGCCTGCTCGCTGCCGTCGGCTGTATGGTCCAACGATACGAGCGCGAGCTGCGAGAGGCGCTCCCGGAAGTCGATCTTTTCCTCGGGGCCGCGGAGGCAGACCGTCTCGTCCCCGAGCTTGTGGCTCGCGGCTTACTCGACGCCGAGGCGTTGGGGCATCCCGGTGAGCGCGTGTACGACGGAGCCTTGCCGCACGTCCGCTATCTCAAAGTCAGCGAAGGTTGCGACCACGGCTGCGCGTTCTGCGCCATTCCCTTGATGCGTGGGCGGCATCGCTCATTTTCGTTAGGCGACGTCGTGCGCGAAGCACAGCTGCTCGAGCTGCAAGGGGCCAGGGAAATCAACCTCGTCGCACAGGATCTGGCGCACTACGGGCGTGACATCCGCGACGGCAACGGGCTGGCTGAACTGCTCACCGCGTTGTTACGTGAGACGGACGTTCCGTGGTATCGCTTGCTGTACATCTATTCGGCCGGGCTCACGCCACGTTTGTTGGAAACGATCGCGCAGGAGCCGCGTATCGTGCGTTACCTGGACATTCCGATGCAGCACGCGGCGGATGCGGTCCTCGCGAGGATGCGGCGCCCGGAGCGGCGCGCGCGCCAGCGCGAGAAGATCCAGCAGATCCGCGCCAGCATTCCCGGCGTGGCGATCCGCACGACGGTGATCGTCGGCTTCCCCGGAGAAACCGAGAGCGATGTGCTGGAGCTCTGCGATTTTCTCGAAGAGGTTAGGCTCGAGCGCGTCGGCGTTTTCACCTTCTCGCGCCAGGAAGGGACGCGCGCATTCGAGTTGGCTGACGACGTGCCGGATGAGCTCAAACGTGAACGTCAGGAACGTGTGCTCCAGCTTCAGCGCCTCATTTCCAGCGAGCGCTACGAACGCTTGTTAGGCCAAACGCAGCGGGCCATCGTGGACCGCCCGGCAACCAGTGTGGGCGATCGTGCGCAGGCGCGGCTGGAGATTCAAGCGGACGACATCGATGGTGTCACCTGGCTCGAGTCGAGCGACGACCATTCCGCGGGGACAATCCTCGAGGTCGAGGCTCGCGAGATCGTTGACGATTTCGATTTCCTGGCGCGTCCGCTGCGGGTGCTCACTCCACCGATTGCTCCGAGCCGAGAGCCGCGCCGCCGTCTTCCGCTCGTCACGAGCACGGCCGGGAGCTTCGGGCGGTGACGCCTAACGTGCACTACAGGTCAGAGGTCAGAGGTCAGAGGTCAGAGCAAACACGGCGTGTCGTCGTAGCGGTCGCCGTTGCCCTCGTCGCTGCAAGCGCGCAGACAGGGCGGGCGCAACCCGCGGCCGCTCCTGATAGCCAGGCGCTCAGTGTGTTCTTAATGACGATGGGGCCTGGCGACGCGGTGTGGGAGCGCTTTGGTCACAACGCGATCCGCATCCACAACGCGGCCACGGCAGAAGATCGCGTCTACAACTGGGGGATGTTCTCGCTCGACGAATCCGGCTTCATTCTGCGCTTCCTACGCGGCCGTATGCGCTACTGGATGGCGAGTGAGGACGCCGTCCAGACTATCAACGCGTATCGGCAGTACAACCGCTCTGTCACGCTTCAGGAGCTGAACCTGACCGGAGCGCAGAAGCTCGTGTTGTACGCTTTCGTCAAGCGCAACGAACTGCCGGAGAATCGCTTCTACGACTACGACTACTTTCGCGACAACTGCTCCACGCGCGTGCGCGATGCGCTCGACGCCGCGTTAGGCGGCATCTTGAGAAGCCGCTACAAGGATCAGCAGACCGAGCAAACCTTCCGTGGGCATGCGCGCCGGCTCATGCAGCCGGATATCTGGACGTACAGCGGGATCGACATCGGCCTCGGCAGACCAACCGACCGCCGGATCACGTCCTGGGAAGAGATGTTCATTCCCATGTCGCTGCAGCGCCTGGTGCGCGACGTGCGCGTACGCGGTGCCGGCGGCCAGGACGCGCCGCTCGTGCTGAGTGAGCATGTCGTCTTCGAAGCCGCCCGCCCTCCGATTCCCGAGCGGCCGGCGCCATGGACCTTGCGCTATCTGCTCATCGGATGCGTGCTGGGAATTGTCGTCTTGGTCTGCGGCCTCACGCGGGCCGCACCCGTTGCAACGTTTATAAGCGTCGTCTGGAGCATCGCTGCCGGAATCCTCGGGTTGCTGCTGGTTTTTCTGTGGACTGCGACGGCGCATGTCGCGGCATACCAGAACGCCAACCTGCTTCCTCTCAACCCCGCGTGGCTGGCTCTTGCCTGGCTCACTATCGCGCGCTCGCGCAAGGCGCGCACGCTGGCGGTATGGCTCACGGTTGCCGGCTTCGCGGCCCTGCTGCTCAGGCTACTGCCTAACCAGCAAGATACGTCACGCGTGCTGGCGCTAGTGCTCCCTGTCCACCTTGGCGTGATGGTCGCCGTCGCGCGCCGCGTCCGGTTGTCTCGCGCATGACAACGCGTGCGCCGGCCGCGCGCACAACATGGTCGGTCGGCATCGACGTCGGCGGCACCTTTACAGATCTCGCCGCCGTCGGCGACGATGGCGCGGTCACGACGGGGAAGGTGCTCAGCACTCCCAACGACCAGAGCGTCGCTGTCTCCGACGCGTTGGGCGCGAGCGGACTTGCACCGGACCGAATAGCCCGCGTCGTGCACGGCACGACACTCGTCACGAACCTTCTCCTGGAGCGACGCGGCACGCGTACGCTGCTCGTCACAACGCGCGGTGCAAAGGACCTCCTGGAATTGCGGCGACAGGATCGGGCTGCTCTCTATGATCTGTCGGCGCATCACGCGCCGCCGCTTGTCGCCGCTGGCGACGTGATCGACGTGCACGAGCGCGTCGCTCCGGAAGGCGTGCTGCAACCACTTACAGAACACGAAGCACAGCGAGTAGCCGAGGAGGTTGCAGCGCGCGGCGCGTCGGCCGTGGCTGTCTCGCTCCTGCACTCGTACGCGGCAGACGCACATGAAACGCAGCTCGCGCAGGCGATCAGGGAACATGCGCCGGGAGTGGATGTCGTTTGCTCGGTGGATGTGCTGCCGGAGATCCGCGAGTACGAACGGACCGCGACGACGGCGTGCGAAGCGTATGCGCGCCCGGCCGTGGCGAGTTACTTGCACCGGCTGGCCGAGCGGCTCGCGGGCGACGGAATAGCCTCGTTAGGCATCGTTGCTTCCAACGGTGGCATGCTCGATGCGAATGCAGCGGCGCGTGGGGCTGCGTCCCTCGCGCTTTCGGGGCCGGCCGGCGGCGTGGCCGGGGCGGCGCTTAGCGCACGCCTCGCCGGCTTCGGGCATGGCAGCGCGCTGAGCATCGACATCGGCGGGACGAGCGCGGACGTCGGACTGATCGTCGACGGTGCCGCACTCGTGGAATCCGGCGGTCAGGTCGCCGGCGTTCCAATTGCGCTCCCGCGAGTCCTCGTAGAAACTGTTTCGGCTGGTGGGGGTTCGTTAGGCTGGATGGACGATGGCGGGGCGCTGCGCGTAGGTCCGCGCAGTGCTGGTGCCGTCCCAGGGCCGGTGGCCTTCGCGCGCGGCGGCACACAAGCAACTGTCACCGATGCGCACGTCGCACTCGGTAACATCGCGGTGCAACGCATGGCTGGTGCTGTGCAGCTGGACTCGGCGGCGGCGCGCGACGCTGTCTCTCGGCTGGCACTGCTCCTCGGGTCTACAGTGGAACGTACAGCGGCGGCGATGCTTGCCACGGCGGACGCCGCTATGGCCCGCGCGCTGCGTCGTGTGAGCGTGGAGCGAGGGATCGATCCGCGCGACTGCGTCCTCATTGCGTTCGGTGGGGGCGGGCCGTTGCACGCGTGCGGGCTGGCGGAGCAGCTGGGCATGTCCCGGATTCTGATCCCGCCGTTCGCCGGTGTGTTGAGTGCGCTCGGTCTCGCTGTCGCACCACCACGCCGAGTCGCCTACGCCAGCGTGATGAAGCCGGTAGCACGCCTCGACGCAGTAGCGTTAGGCGCGCTCGCGCAGGAGCTTGCAAAACGCACGTTAGGCACTGAAACCGACGGTTCCCCGGAGGGGCTGCGCTGGGCGACGGAGTACACGCTTCGCGCCCGGTACCGCGGCCAGGGACACGAGCTCGAAATCCCGTTCCAAACCGGTGAACCACACGCCACGCTGTCGGCGCGTTTCTCAGCGGCGCACCAGTCGCGCTATGGCTTCGTGCTGGACGCTACGGTGGAGGCAGTGAGCGCCCGATGCACTCGGTCAGGCGAGGCGCCACACGTCGTCCTGCAGCGTCACGCCCCTGCAACATGGAGCGCCGCAGTGCGCCACGACGATGGCTCCGCGTGTGCGGCGGTCATCCGGGGGCGCGCCGTCGTTGCTCTGCGTGACGCGACGCTGCTCATCGCTGAAGGGTGGACAGCGCGCGCGCATCCAATTGGCGGCTGGTTACTGGAGCGAAACGCCTAACGCCATGAGCCAACCCGCATTTGATCCTCTCTCGCTGACCGTCATGGCGCATGCGGTGGCGATGATCGCGGAGGAGATGGGCACGATTCTCGAACGCTGTGCACTCTCGCCCAACATCAGAGAGCGGCGCGATGCATCGTCGGCTCTTTTCGACGCTGCCGGTCGCATGATCGCGCAGGCGGCACACATTCCGGTGCACTTGGGTGCGATGCCCGAATCTGTGCGCGCCGTGCGCGAGCGCGGTCCGCGGCCCGGGGACGTCTTTCTGCTCAACGATCCGTATCGCGGCGGCTCGCATCTTCCCGATCTCACCATGGTCGAAGCGGTCGCGGACGGCAGCGAAGTCGTCGGGTACGCGGCGGTGCGCGCGCATCATGCCGACGTGGGTGGCATGAGCCCCGGGAGCATGCCGCGCGGCGCCACAGAGCTGGTGCAAGAAGGGATAATCGTTCCGCCAGTGCGGCTGGCGACCGCGGCGGGGATGCAGGACGATGTGCTCGCCCTCGTGCTCGCGAACGTACGAACGCCTAACGAGCGCCTGGGAGATCTCAAGGCGCAGCGTGCTGCGTGCGCAGCTGGAGCGACGGGCTGGCGCGCCTTGCGCTCGCGCATCGGACCCGCCGTACTCGGCGCGGCAAGCGATGCGCTACTGGACTACACCGAGCGTCGCGCGCTCAGCCGCATCGCCGAGCTGGGAAACGTGCGTGGCAGTGCCACTGACGCGCTCGAGGGCGATGGCCTAACGGACGACGACATCGTGGTGCGCGTGCGCGTTGAACGCATCGCTGACCGCCTGCGGTTCGACTTCACGGGAACGTCGCCGATGGCACGTGGGAACGTGAACTGTCCTTACGCCGTCGTCCGTGCCGCGAGCGTGTTTGTGCTGCGCACACTGCTGGACGACGACGTGCCAACAAACGACGGCATCGCTCGCGCTCTCGAGCTGGTCGTGCCCGAAGGATCGGCGATCAATGCCGCCTGGCCGGCGGCCGTGGCGGCAGGAAACGTGGAGATGTCGCAGCGCATCACGGACACGCTCTTCGCCGCGTTAGCGGACGCGGGGATCGACGTGCCGGCGCAAGGGCAGGGGACGATGAATAACGTGACCTTTGGCGGCGCTGGCTGGACGTTCTACGAAACGTTAGGCGGCGGCCAGGGCGCTTCGTCGCGCGGCGATGCGCCGTCCGCTGTGCACGTAGGGATGAGCAACACGCGCAATACGCCGATCGAGTCGCTGGAGGACGCGTACCCCATTCGCATCGATCAGTATGCCGTCCGCCGAGGATCCGGCGGCCGCGGTAAATACCGCGGGGGTGACGGTGTCATCCGAGCATATCGCGTGCTGGAACGCTGTACGGCGACGCTGTTGACGGAGCGACGCCGTCACGCGCCGCGTGGGGCGGCGGGAGGTGGCCCAGGCGTGCCGGGACGCAACCTTTTGAACGGGAACCCGATTCCGGCAAAGTGCCGAGTTGAGCTCGAACCCGGAGACGTTCTGACGATCGAAACACCCGGTGGCGGCGGGTGGGGATCCGGGGAGCCGCTCCGCGTTAGGAAAAAAGCTCTGAGGCGTTAGCTCTTAATCCGTCACGACTCAGCGTTGGCCCTTCGGTTGGGCTACAAAGCGTTAGGCTCGTGTCCCTAAGCGCCAAGAACTACGAGCTAAGAGCCAACGACTACTTCGCACCCCTCTTGCGCGGCGAGGACCTTCACGGATCCGCCGCGCTCCCGCACCATCGTCTCGCACAATTCGAGTTGCGCCTCGAGCTCATCGTCGGAGCGATCTGGCTCGTGATGAAAAAGAACGAGCGTTTCCACTTCGGCGGCGATCGCGAATTCGATGGCGTCGCGGTACGACGAGTGTCCCCAACCGCGATGATTCATATACTCCGTGCCCGTGTACATCGCGTCGTGAATGAGCACCTTGGCGCCGCGCGCAAATGCCACGAGCTCCTCCGGTGGCGATGCATCCACCTGATCCCCGAACACGTCCAGTTCATTGTCCGGAATGAACACGACCGAGGCCGACGGGTCAGCCGCCGACGCCACACGAAAGCCTAACGCACCGCCGGGGTGCCGCACGCGCGCCGCTTCCACGCTATAGCCATTCGTCGCATGCCGGTGCGTTGTCAACTCCCGCACCTCGATGCGTGCGCTCAGGTCATCGAACGCAACCGGAAAGACGACCGGGCTCATCTGCTGCCTAACGATGACGCCGATATTCTCCTGGAGAACCGGATTTCCCCACAGCGTGAACTTGTTGCCGCGCTGAAAAGCTGGCGTGAAGAAAGGCAGTCCCTGAATGTGATCCCAATGCGCGTGCGTGAAGAAAATGTCGCCGCGGATCGGCGTTCCATTGGCCCCTGCGACGAGTGAACGCCCGAGCTCGCGGATGCCGGTGCCAGCGTCGAGAATGACGAGCTCATCATCGTCCGTGCGTAGCTCGACGCAGGTCGTATTTCCACCGTATCGCACGGTCCGGGGCCCGGGTGACGGTACCGAACCTCGAGTTCCCCAGAATCGCACGCGGAGCGACACGACGGTCTCTTGAGGGATGAACCCGAAAAGTGTGCCGTGTTGCGATCGTTATGCAGCGATCTAAAACACAGCGCCTGGACGCACTCCATCACAGCGACAGCTTCCCATACCGGCCTCGACAACTACATCCGAGCTTGCGCGAGCTGCTTGAGACCGGGTCGATTAGCTACCGAGATCCGACGACGCTCGACCCGAATCAACCCCTGCATCTGAAACTCGCGAATCGTACGCGAGACGGTCTCTCTACTCGCTCCGATCATGTGTGCGATCGTCTGATGCGTCAGCGGTTTGTCGATCGCTTCGCCGCCGTTCGATTCGGCTGCGAAGTCGAGCAAAAGCCGAGCAATCCGGCCAGGGACGTCGAGTAAAGCGAGCCCGTGGATCTTGCCATCGGCGCGCCGCAAGCGACGCGACAGTTCGAGAAGAAGTGACCAAGCCACCGACGCGTTAGCCTCTACGCGCCGCCGGAAATCGTCGCGGCGCAGGACGCAGAGCGTCGTCTCCTCCATCGCGATCACGTGTGCCGAACGAGGCTGATCATCGATGAGGGAAAGCTCGCCGAAGTACTCACCGACGCCCAGGACGCCAAGAATCACTTCACGGCCGTCTTCCCCGATCAGCACTACCTTCACACGCCCTTCACGGACGATGAACAGCGAATCCCCAGGGTCGTCTTCGAACACGATCACGGATCCCTTCGGGTAATTTTTCTCGCGGGTCAGCTCGGCGAAACGCTGAAGCTCCGCGTCGTCTAGCCTGGCAAAGAGGGGTACGGTGCGCAGAAAGTGGGCGGTTTCCATTAGACTGCCTTGCGTGGACGTTGCGGGGGTTGGAGTCCGCCGAGTGCGGTGGATTCCGCTTCCACGAATGACGCGACGCACGTATCTCGCGTCACGCTTGCGGCGCCTAAAATGCCGGCACCGCCGGCCATTCTTACCGCTTCGCTCGCTGGCACTTTATGGGGTGGCTTCCACGAAGTCAAACAGTCAAGGATGTGACCAGCGTCACCAGGAAGCCGGCCGGGGCCAGGGGCCCCGGCCCCAAGGGGTCGGAGCCCGCTACACATGCCTCGTTAGGCGGACCTAGTTATTCGGCCAGCTTGCCCAATTCGAGCAGTGACCGCCGTTGTCCGATCCGGCCAGATCACGGAACGGCCCAGCGTAAAGTGCGTTCATTACTGCGCGCGGCGACGCTTTCAACGAGCCGTCATTCTTGAACCAAACCTTCCCAAAGTGCCCTTGGCTCAGGCCGTGCCCGGCTTCGTGCACAGCGACCGACTGCACGTCGATGTTGGCGACGCCGTTGTTTGCCCACGAAAAGCTCGGATCGTAGTAGATCTCGCGGAACGCCGCGTCTGCAACCCCGTTGCCGTCGATATCGGTGGGCACGCCTCCACCGTCCACGAATACAAATGTGAAGGTGACGCCGAGGATCCCGCCGGCGAAGTTGATGTCACGCCATCCAGCATGCTGTACGTCCGCGAATACGAACGGACTGCCACCTAAGCCGTTCAGGAAGGCAACGAGGCCTACATCGAGGCCAAACGTCGGGTTCTGTGCGAGAGGCAGCGTTGAGCAGCTCACACCTTCCCACGTGGCCATGGCTGCGAGAATCGCAGCGGTCGTTTGAGCTCCAGTGAGCCCGCCGAGGGGCGGGACCGCGTCCCCGGTCTCGTCGATAGCGAACGTCATGTTATCTCCGGGGCCCGGCGTCCCGCTCCATCCTGCACGACGCGGATCGAGCGGCACGAAGTCATGCGGCAGCTGTTTGTTACCGACGACCTTGGATAACACGGTGCCACCGGCCTGGCCGCTATCACCTGGGGCGATGTACTCCGCGACGGCGGCGCGATAATCCACACCTTGAGCTGCGAGTTGCGCGTTCAGCGCATCCATAAAAGCGGCGAGCTCGACATCGGGCGCTACGGAGAGCGTGACGCCTGAATAAACAGGGAGTGGGGTCGTGACTGGCGCATCGGCGCAGGCACTCAGCGTCGGCACGATGACGGCGAGTGCCACGGCAACACGTTGGCGGCGAGATGTTCGCATGGCGTTCCTCCTCTTGTGAAATCCGTGGACCGGCGGGGCGAACAATCTCATCGCCCCCGTCCACTTGCGTAAGAGGGGGGCGACGGAGCCAACGTTGTACAGGTCGCCTAACGAGTACGTGCGCTCGTGTGGTGACTAAATTTGCATTCTGTAGCGCACTTCATGCAGGCAAATGTCGGCGGCTCGGGGTGTCGCTGGCTCGTTAGGCGCCTTGTGTCAGCGTCTGCATCGCTAAGCAGATGGTACCGCGCGCAGAGCATCCAGTTGCGCCGCGTGTTTAGCCACGTGGCGCAGGAGGGCTTCCGGGTCTACCGGCTTTACGAGGTGATGATCGAAGCCGGCTTCACGGCTGCGTTCCCGGTCTTCGTCCTGACCCCATCCGGTCAACGCGATGAGGAGCATGCCGCGACCCCACTCTTGTTCCCTGATCCGACGGCAGGCGTCGTAACCGTTCATCTTGGGCATGCCGATGTCGAGCAGCACGACATCCGGGCGATACGCCTCAGCCTCAGCGATGGCCTCGCTACCATCGGTCGCCGTGCGCACTTCATTCCCGCGTAAGCGCAGTACCATCGCCAAGCTCTCGAGGCTGTCCGGGTTGTCGTCGGCGACGAGGATGCGGCCGGCTCGGAGCGCCGGCCAGCGCCCAGATATTTCGGGTGGTACATGATTGTCAGCCGTCGTGGCGAGGGACAGGCGCACGACAAATTCGCTCCCCGAGCCGATGCCGTCGCTGCGCGCGACGATCGTGCCGCCGTGCATTTCCACGAGACGCTTCGCCATCGTTAGGCCGATCCCGAGTCCACCATGGCGTCGCTCGAGCGAGCGATCCGCCTGCGCAAACATCTCGAAGATCGGCGTCAACATCTCGCTCGGAATCCCTTCACCAGTGTCGCGCACGACAACTTCGACATCGCTGCCGTTTCGTGCCACACGAAGCGTCAGCTGTCCACCGCGGTCGGTGAATTTGCTCGCGTTGTGCAGCAAATTAGCGAAGATCTGCGTGAGTCGCGTCGGGTCACCGTCGATCGGTAAACCTGTCGTCGGCAAGTCGACGACCAGCTTGTGCTCCTTGCGGTTGATTTCCGGCTGTGCCGTCTCCACCGCGTGACGAAGGATGTCCCCAAGATCGCCGCGTTCCGTGCGAAGCTCGAGCTTGCCGGTCGTTATGCGGCTCACGTCCAGTAAGTCGTCCACGAGCCGCACCAGGTGGCCAAGCTGACGCTCCATCACACTCAGCGCGTGGTCCCGCACAGTTTCGTCGAGGGAACCTCGAACGAGGTGGAGGGAGTTGCGAACTGGCGCCAATGGATTGCGTAGCTCGTGTGCAAGCATGGCCAGGAACTCGTCCTTACGCCGATCGCTCTCGCGCAGCGCCGCCGTGCGCTCGGCGACCCGCTGCTCTAGCTCTTCGTTGACCCGCTCCAGTCGGCGACTCTTGCGATACAGATCAGCAAAAATGGCCACCTTGGCGCGGAGAATCTCCGGCACTACTGGCACGCCGACGTAGTCGACGGCGCCGGCGTGGTACCCCTTGAGCCGATAGACGTCGTTGATCAAGACGGCCGACACGAGGATGATGGCCGTTTTCTGATACCGTGGATGCGCCCGAATCATCGAAGCGAGCTCAAAACCGTCGAGCTCAGGCATACAAACATCGATGAGAACGACCGCGATGTCGCAGCGGAGGAGCTGCTCCAGCGCCTCGCTCGCTGACGCGGCAGGGATAAGATTCTCGCCAAGCTCGCTGAGCATGGCCTCGTAGCTCAGCAGCTTCCCTGGTTGGTCATCGACCATCAGGATATTGACGCGCTCGTCAGTCTTCACACGTGCCTCCGTGTGTGCCTAACGGTGCAACCACATCCGAAGCGCCGACAGCAGCTGTTCGGTATTCACCGGCTTCGCAAGATAATCTGAGGCCCCGGCCTCAAGACACTTCTCGCGATCTCCTTTCATGGCTTTGGCAGTGAGGGCGATGATCGGCAAGCGGCGCAAGGCTGGCCGCTGCCGGATCGCGTGCATCGTCTTATAGCCGTCCATTTCGGGCATCATGATATCCATAAGGACGAGCGCCAGGTTCGGCGTCGCCTCAAGGGTCTCGATCGCCTCACGCCCCGTCGTCGCGGTAAGCACGTTCATCCCGCGACGCTCCAGCACGCTGCTCAACGCAAAGATATTGCGCACGTCATCATCGACGACAAGCACCGATTTGTGCATCAGGAACTCGTCGGAACCGTGGAGCCGCTCGAGGAGACGCTGCTGCTCCGGTGGGAGATCCGACACAACGCGATGCAAGAAGAGTGACGTTTCGTCCAAGAGGCGCTCGGGAGATTCCACGCCTTTGACGACGACGCTCCGCGCGAGGTTTTTGAGCTGCGCATCCTCCTCGCTGGTCAGCTCCTTCCCGGTAAACACTACCACCGGCACGTCTCGCAAGTCCGCATCGTCGCGTATCGCTTCGAGGACGTCGAAGCCTGACATGTCCGGCAGCCGCAGGTCGAGTACAACGCAGTCATACGGACTCTGGCGCAGCGCGGAGAGCGCATCGTTTCCATTTGCGACGCATTCCACCGTGATGTCGTCGTGGCCTAACAACTCGGCGATGCTCAGTTGTTCGGCCGGATTGTCCTCGACGATCAGGAGTCGCTTCGCGCGCGGTGATGCGAAGTCCTTGATGCGCGTCAGGGCGGCGTCGAGCCCGCTGGCACTGGTAGGCTTGGTGACGAAAGCAAATGCGCCGCGCGCGAGGCCATGTTGCCGGTCCTCGTCGAGCGTAACGATTTGCACGGGGATATGCCGCGTAGCCGGATCCTGCTTGAGCTGGCTCAACACAGTCCATCCGAGCATGTCGGGGAGGAAGACGTCGAGCGAAACGGCTGTCGGATTTACGCGCCGCGCGAGTTCCAGCGCGTCGCTGCCCGAGTGCGCGATCACCACTTTGAAGCCTTTGTCATGGGCAAGATCCGCAAGCACGCGAGCGTAATGCGGATCATCCTCCACAATCAAAAGCGTCGAGTCGTCAGGGCTGAGCTCGTCGCGATCGTCGGGTACGCGCTCGACCACGCGCTCGGCCTTGGGGTTGTTCGCGAAGCTGGCAAGGGCGGTTTGCGCCTCGGTGATGGCGGCTTCGCTTGGTTTCGTCGGCAGCGATGGGCCAACGTATCGCAACGGCAGGAAGAGTGTGAACGTGCTGCCTATGCCCGGTGAGCTGCGTAACTGAATCTCGCCGCCTAACAAGGCCGCGAGTTGCTGGCTGATTGCGAGACCGAGGCCGGTACCGCCGTACTTGCGGCTCGTTCCGGCATCTGCTTGCTGGAATGCCTCGAAGACGATCTTCTGCTTGTCGCCCGGGATGCCGATACCGGTATCTGCCACCTCGAGCGCCACGACCGTCGGCGCATTGTCCAGCACCGCATGTTCGGTCGTCCAACCCGATGTCGCAACGGCCACGTTGAACCTAACGCCACCAGTCGACGTGAATTTGAATGCGTTCGACAGCAGGTTCTTGAGCACCTGCTGCAGTCGCTTCGGGTCGGTGACCATGCTGCGCCCGAGATGCGGATCGATCTGGACATCGAAGGCCAGCTGCCGGTTTTCGGCTTCGTGGCGAAACGTGCGTTCGATCGTGCCGATCAGGCTGCTGAAGTAGATCTCTTCCGCATCGACAGTGACCGTTCCGGATTCAATTTTCGAAAGATCGAGGATGTCGGTGATGAGGTTCAGCAGGTCCGTTCCCGCCGCGTGAATTGTACGCGAGAACTCGACTTGTTTGTCAGTCAGGTTGCCGTCGGGGTTGTCGCTCAACTGTTGTCCCAGAATCAGAATGCTGTTGAGCGGTGTGCGAAGCTCGTGCGACATGTTCGCGAGGAACTCGGATTTGAAACGCGAGGTGAGCGCTAACTCGGCAGTCTTACGCTCGACTTCCACATTGCGCTCGGCGAGCTGCTGTGCCTTCTGTTCCAACTGCTCGTTCGACTGCTGCAACTCCTTTTGACGATTAGTCAACTCACTGGCGAGCTGCTGCGATTGCTTGAGGAGGCCTTCGGTTTGCATCGTGGCCTCGATGCTGTTAAGCACGATGCCGATGCTGGCCGTGAGCTGCTCGAGGAACGTTAGGTGCGAAGCCGCGAACTCATGCAGCGAGGCGAGACCGAGCACCGCTTTGATCTCGTTCTCGAACATCACGGGGAAGACGACGAGGTTGCGCGGCAAGACGCCCATGCCGAGCAGGATCGAGCCGATCGGGACTGCGTCCGGCGGAACATTGGTGATGAGTATGCGCTGCTTCTCAACTACACACTGGCCGATGAAGCCATCGCCGATGCGGAGCTGCTCAGGGTACCCGATGTCCGCTGCGTTCGCATAACTCGCGAGGAGCTTGAGGTGCGGCGCGTCCACCAGGTCCATCTGATAGATCACGCCCTGATGCGCCCCAACCAGCGGCACGAGCTCGGACAGGAGCAGCTGGCCGACTGTCACGAGGTCGCGCTGTCCCTGCAACATGCCGGTGAAGCGCGCCAGGTTCGTCTTGAGCCAATCCTGCTCCGTATTGCGCTCCGTCGTTAGGCGGAGGTTCGTGATCATCGTGTTGATGTTGTCTTTCAACTCAGCGACTTCACCGCGTGCGTCGACCTGAATGGCACGGGTGAGGTCGCCTTTCGTGACCGCCGTGGCGACGTCGGCGATAGCGCGCACTTGCCCAGTAAGGTTGGCGGCAAGCAGGTTCACGTTGCTCGTAAGGTCTTTCCAGGTGCCGGAGGCCCCCGGCACGTACGCCTGGCCACCAAGCCGTCCTTCCACGCCCACTTCGCGCGCCACGGTCGTGACCTGATCGGCGAACGTGGCGAGCGTGATCGTCATGTTGTTGATCGTTTCCGCAAGTGCAGCGACCTCGCCCTTGGCTTTCACCGTTAGGCTTTGTTTGAGGTCGCCGTTTGCCACGGCCGTAACCACTTTCACGATACCGCGTACCTGCTCGGTGAGGTTCGCGGCCATGACGTTGACGTTGTCTGTGAGGTCCTTCCACGTACCGGCGACACCAGAGACCTGTGCCTGTCCACCGAGCTTTCCATCAGTACCGACTTCGCGCGCGACGCGGGTGACTTCGGCGGCAAAGGCGTTGAGCTGGTCCACCATCGTATTGATCGTGTTCTTGAGCTCGAGGATTTCACCTTTCGCGTCCACCGTGATTGTGCGTGACAGGTCACCGCGGGCCACAGCCGTCGTTACTTCGGCGATGTTGCGCACCTGCGTCGTTAGGTTGGCCGCGAGCAGGTTCACGTTGTCCGTAAGATCTTTCCACGTTCCCCCGACGCCAGGCACGATAGCCTGACCGCCGAGTCGTCCGTCTGTCCCGACCTCACGCGCGACGCGCGTCACTTCACCGGCAAACGCGTTCAACTGGTCGACCATTGTGTTGAACGTTTCCTTGAGCTGGAGGATCTCACCGCGCACGTCGACCGTGATCTTCTTGGACAAGTCGCCGCTGGCCACCGCGAT
>JBQTIF010000027.1:0-7337 GCA_052388395.1 Gemmatimonadaceae bacterium
TGCCGCGAGCCCCCTCAGGACGCACGAAGTACCCGCGCGCCTTTCCGTAGCCGTTTGGCGATTCGTATTCGATGTATTCCGGCGCGATCCGCGCATCGTCGGGCGGTACGACCTGGGCCTCGACGAACTTCGGACTCAGCTGTTCGAGGAGCATCGCTGCCGTCACACCACCAACGGCGTATTTGGACGCCTGTTCGAGAAACCCCCGTCTGTCGAGGCCACCGTGGACGTAAGCGTCGAACAGGATCAGGAGCTCCTGATCGAAATCGTGAGCGGTTTTTCGTTCCATGCGTGCGATCCTCGTAGTTTGATCCGAGTGTTGTTTGCCTAACGCCGATCGTCCAGCGGCGTGTCGGGCGGGTCGGCCGGTATCACGACCAGTTTCCGTGACATCCCTGCCTGCTTATGCGATTCCTCAGACATTGGGCAGAAAACCTCATAGGTGCCAGGCTTCAGGGTCACCGTGAGCGAACCAGCCTGACGCGCTGGAATCTCTCGCGTTCCCTTGTCGACGCCATCGCCACGGACACTAAAGGCGTGCATCATCTGGCCGCCGTTCTTGACTTCAAACGTGACGGCGCCCGCGCGCACCGAATCGCGCGACAGCGCGATCTTCCATTCTGAGAGCGTTACGGTCACGCTCTGCGCCGTTGCAACGGACGACGTAATCGCCAATGCGGTGACGATCAGGAGACGGGTCATGTATGACTCCTTCGCGATGACTTCTGCTTTTGGTTGATAAAACGCGTTAGGACGGCATGCACCTGTGGATGAACGTATGGCTCAATCAGCGCATCGTCGCTCGTGTGATACACTATCAAGGTGAGCAGGCAGTCGTCATCCAACCCTGCAGAGAGATTTGTCCTTACTCCGTCTTCCATATAAAAAGCCACCGTGCTGCCACGCCGGCGCCGATCTGCGCTCCTTCGCGCGCGCGGCTCACAGGCTTAGCAAAAACGTAGCTTGCTGTCGACGCGGTGACGCGAACCATTGACATATTCCCGTATCGGCATATATTTGCCTCATGTCTCGCGCTGCCACGACCTCCGACAGCTTCAACGCCGTCGCTGAACCGCGACGGCGAGACATCCTGGACTTCCTCGCGCCCACCGAGCGCCCAGTCGGCGACATCGTTGCTGCGCTGGGCCTCGCGCAACCGTCCGTATCCAAGCACCTCCGAGTGCTTCTGGACGTCGGCCTGGTTGATGTGCGACGCGATGGGCGCCAGGCGTTCTATCGTACCAACGCAGAGGCAATCAAACCGGTCCACGAATGGACCAGCCGATTCGAGCGTTACTGGCGCCACCAGCTCAAACGAGTCAAGCAACGCGCGGAGCAGCAGTCGGAGCGCACTGACTCGAACGGCACTCAGAGGAGAAAACCATGACCGCGATCGCCACAGGAATCGATAATCTCACGCTCAGTATTACAGAGGAGACTCACGTTCGCGCACCCATCGCTGCGACCTTTGCAGCGTTGCTCGAGGAAATGGGTCCGTTCAACGAAGGACAGCCAGGCACACCGATGCCGATGACCCTCGAGCCTTGGCCGGGCGGCCGCTGGTTCCGCGACCTCGGCGATGGCAACGGACACTTGTGGGGTCACGTGCAGGCCATCAAGCGGCCCACGCTGCTAGAGATCACGGGACCGCTGATGATGTCGTTCGCCGTGTCGTCGAATCTGCAATACCGGCTCAAGGAGATCGACGTCGGGACCTTGATCACGCTCCGTCACAGTGCACTCGGCCTCTTTCCTGACGGATACCGTGAGGAGATGTCGAAGGGCTGGCCGTTCCTGGTCGATCGAATTCGACGCCGAGTGGAAAAGGCGTAACCATGTCCAGCATACTCGGCGTCCCCCTGATAGCGCGTGCCGTTCTTCTCGGCTTGGCTCTCGCGGGCAGCGCTGCGGCTCAAAGCTCGGGCAACGCGAGTGAGCAACGTCCCCTCGGTCGCCTAACGACATTGAGCGCCGATGAGCAGACGCGCCTAGCACTCAGTACTGCGCCACCGGAAGTCTCGAGCCGCGCGTCCCTCTACATCCTGGGTCGGAATGGGTACGTGCAGGTGCGCACGGGGACGAACGGATTCAGTTGTCTGGTCGAGCGCGAGTTTCTGGAGACCATAGAGCCTGTGTGTTACGATGCGGAAGGAACTGCGACAACGCTGTTGGCGAGGCTCCACCGCGAAGAGCTACGGGCCCAAGGGGTTTCCGAAGACGAGGTCAAGCGCCAAATCGCTATGGCGTACGAGAGCGGGCGACTCCGCGCGCCGAGAAAGCCTGGCATTGTCTACATGCTGGCGCGAGAGAACTGGGCGTGGAACGGCTTTACCAAGCAGTTCTGGAGGGGACCGCCGCACTTCATGCTGTATGCTCCATACGCAACGCAGCAGGACCTTGGTGGTTTCTCGGGCCTGCACATGCCGGTCGTCGTGTGGCCCGGTCAGCCAGACGCGTTGATCATCGTAATGGCCAAAGATTAGACCGCAGTGAACCCTGGTACCGCGCAACCACGTCACGCGGCCTAACGACGTGCCATTCTCCACTGCCGCGCCGGATCGCTCAATACTCGAAGACGAGGCTGCAGCACGTTACCGCGCCCTCGCCTTTGGCTATTTCGCTGCACGCGGTTCGGATCACGCGTATCCCTGCGCGCTCCAGGCGCTCCGCGGTGCGCGGAAGGTGTGATGCATGTATGACACTGTCCCGCACGAGCAGTGCATTGGCGCCGAATGGCTCTTCCGCAGCGACATCGATCAGCTCGTTCCCCTCGAACGCTCTCGCGTTCGTCCATGCACCATTGATGAGCAGGCGGTTGTCGCCCACTGCAGTCACCGCGCTCTTGAGATGCAGGCAGCCCAAGACATCGACGGGCACGACGCGGTACTGCCACGGCTTCAGGAGCGCCTGCAGCTGAGCGATCGCCTCGGTGTTCGTGCGCGTCGAGCATCCCACGTACAGCACACGACCGAGACGGAGCACGTCTCCGCCGTCCAGAGTCGCTGGTGCTTCGAGGTGAATTAGCGGTCGATAGTTGGCCAGCACCTGCGCGATTCCAATTGTTTCCGGCCGCCGAGACGGCGCTCCCGGCCGCGTGATGACAGCGACTTCATCGAGCACGATCGCCGTATCCTCGACGAACACGGCGTCGGGTTGATCGGGCGCGTGAGGTGCATGAACCACACACGCACCTAGCCCGCGCAGCGCGTCCTCGTACGCCCCATGCTCGAGATTCGCCGCCGTCAGGTCGATGCGCTGACGTTCGATGTGCGTACGTTCACCATCGGCAAACGACGGACTGAGTGGGCGCGTGATCGCGATCAGCACAGCTCTAAGATGCCGCAGGTCCGCGTTTGCGCCACCGTGCTGTGAGGGGAGGGCGACATCGCCGTTAGGCACTCCTTCCACAATCGTTTCGACCAGATTGTCCGCTTTCCTCGCCTGGTCGCTGCCGGCGCCGATGCCGCAGCGTGCCACTCGCTCTTTACATCGTCGGAAGACTGGGACGACCAGGTCGAAGGTTTCGAGAGCGGCTGGCCGGGCTTCTTTGCGATTCTGCGCGTAGATCTCGAACATTTCGCGGGCGCGAGCGCCGCTTCGTTCATTGCGATGACGCCGGCGAACGCGGACTCGCTCTCGGCGTGGCTACGTCTGGACGAAGCCCTCGGTGTGGCGGGTGCGAATGTCGGAGCGCGCCTAACGGCTTCGTCCGGACCCGAGCTGTCAACGAGCCTTGGTCTGGCATTGTCGAGCACGTTCATCAGGATGCTCAGCGGCGCTACGTGCTTCTGCGTCTCGACACCCCCTCCCCGGGCATTGCTCTCGTCGGCACGTCGGACGCCGCCAACTTGGGAGGGAGCGCCGGTACCAACGTGAGCCTGTGTCGCTACTTCTACGGCGACGGCGCCGTCGCGCTCGCGGCCGAAAGCGAGGCGAGCTGGCGAGACTGGCTCACGAAGACATTCGACACGCAAGAGGTCACAGGCGCCTAATGCGGTCCTCGCTGCCTTCATTCCAGGTAGACTCGGCGACCCCGGTTGCGGCCGGTCGCCCGCCGAAGGAGAGGATATAGCCGTCGGGGTCTTCGACGTAGAAGTCCTTCGTGCCCCATGCCGTCGCCGTTAGTGCTTTGACGATCCGAACGCCGTTCGCGACGCACTGCGCGTAGAAGGCCTCGATGCCATCAACGCCGCCCGCGGCGTCGAGATGCTCGTTCTCACGCCTGTGCTGGCGCTCAGCCTCGTGCTTGGGCGCTTCCTTCAGATGAAGTTCCAGCCCGTCCAGACGCCCAATCGCATAGAAATCGTCCCACGGCTCGTCAAACATGAAGCCGAGTCGCTGATAGTACGCCATCGAGCGCGCAAGATCGTCGACGAGGAGCTGCGGAGCGAGGGAAGTTAGCTGCGGCTTCGTCGTGGGAATGGTCATCGCGTGTACGTGGTGAGAGCCAGAGTCATACCGTCCCCTCAGCGAGGACATCGAAGGAGAGCAAAAGAGCGGCGCGTGCTGTCGCGCAGTGAGCCGTAAACTGTTGCAGAAAGGAATAGTGCTCGAGCACTTGCACGAGTGGATCGAAGTCCTCTTCCCATGTGCTCCGTCGCGAATCAGAGTCCGAACACTGCTGCCACTCGTTTGGCGAGGTGCTCCGCGCTCATAGTGTTGTCAGTCTCAATCGCGGGCAAGTCAAGACGATCCGTTTCCTCGCGAATCATGTCAGTGAACAATCGACCGCGATCGAGCAGGTTACGTAGCGCTCTTTCCGGGATCATGCTGAACTCCTCGCCTCGGAACCAGTGGAAAGTCTTGAGCATGGTTTTCGGAGGTCGGTTCACGCACCGCTCGTCCATGTCCATTGGCCATGAAGTTGTGCGGTAGCGGGCAGTCTTCGTGTGAGCACCGGCGGGCATGATCCGCCATCGCATCGTCAGTCACGTTTACACGCAGACCGTGCTGAACCGCTATGCGCCGAGCGATGGGCGATTTGCCTGCGCCGCTTCGCCACCGATCCAGTAGACGTGCTGGAGTTGTTCCTGAAGCGATGCCCGCGGCATATGCCTTGACACGTATATACTCTTGGAAGTATATATCAGCAGAATGGAATCAGTCTTTGAAATCATTGCCGAGCCGAACCGCCGCGCGATACTGAGCCTCCTGGTCTCGTCACAACAGTCGGTTGGAGAGATCGAGCGTCAACTTCGTATGCCGCAGCCGACCGTGTCAAAGCATCTGCGGGTGCTGCGCGAGGCCGGTTTCGTGGAATCCACGGTCGACGCACAGCGGCGTCTCTACCGGTTGAACCCTGAACCACTGCAAGAAGTGGATGCTTGGCTGACTCAGTTCCGTCGGTTCTGGTCTGCTCACGTGGATGCTCTCGCACGCCATCTCGATCGCATGGACCAATCAACAGCAACGAAGAGGAAGACAAGGAGAAGTCGCCGGTGACCGCTTTCCTGTGGGTCCTCCAGGTCGCGCTCGCCGTGCTTTACCTCTCAGGCGGGGCATACAAAATGTTCAAGCTCGACGAGCTTGCGAACCAAATACGCGCGCTCTCTCGCGGCGGATGGCGCGCGTTAGGCGTGCTCGAGATGCTGGGCGCGGTCCTGCTGATCGTCCCGGCTGCCGCGAACTGGATGCCGGGCCTGACCCCGCTCGCCGCCGCCGCGCTCGCACTGGAAACCTTAGGCCTCGCCGCACTGTACGCGCAGTACTCGCGCAAACTGGCCGCTACCAACCCGATGGTTTGGGCGGTCGTGATGGGGCTGCTGGCGGCCTTCGTGGCCTACGGTCGCTACAATCTCACCTAGAAGAGGCTGACGCATCTCATGCGGTACACGCCCGGTCCGGCCAGCGGAGCGACCATACGAAAGGATGCAGCGAAGTGGACGCTCGTGCTCGTTAGGCAGCTGCGCCACCCGCCTGGAAAAGTCTGGCAGGCGCTGACCGAGCCAGAGCATCTGCGCGAGTGGGCTCCCTTTGACGCCGACGCGAGCCTGGATACGGTTGGAACCAAGGTAAAGCTCACCACGGTGGGCGCGCCCAAGCCGCACGTTACCGAAACCGAAGTCACGCGAGCCGACGCACCCAAGGTGCTCGTGTACAATTGGGGTGGCAGCGATATGCGCTGGGAACTCGAAGCGTTAGGTGGCGGCACGCGCCTAACGCTGTGGACCAGCATCCCTCGCGCCTACATCGCCATGGGAGCTGCCGGGTGGCACATCTGCTTCGATGTGCTGGATCGCCTTCTCAGTGGAACTCCCATCGGCCGCACCGTTGGTCCCGAAGCGATGAACGTCGACGGCTTCCAGCGGCTGCACGCGGAGTACGCCAAGCAGTTTGGAATGGAAACGCCTAACAGGAGTTCTCAGTGAACTGGAACAAGTGGGTTCGGCAGATCCACCGCTGGCTGTCGATCGCTTTTACGGTGACCGTCATCGCCAATTTCATCGCCCTGGCACAGGGGGCTGGTAAGATGCCGCCGCCCTGGGTGACCTACTCGCCGCTGCTTCCGCTCGCCTTTCTCCTGCTTACCGGTCTGTACATGTTCGTACTTCCGTATGCCACGAAGTGGCGCAGCGGGCGACGCACCGATCTCAGGAGCACAACATGACAAAGTCGAGCGCGAGCCAGGGGCAGTCGCCATCGGAGCAGATCTCGAAACGCATCAGCGAACTTGGTGACTGGCGCGGGAAAACTCTCAGCAGAATGCGCAAGCTCATCAAGGAAGCAGACCCGGACGTCGTCGAAGAGTGGAAGTGGGTCGCACCAACCAAACCCGGCACCCCGGTTTGGTCGCACGACGGCATCATCTGCACTGGCGAATCCTACAAGAAGGTGGTGAAGCTCACCTTCGCCAAGGGCGCGTCGCTGAAGGATCCGGCCCGTCTCTTCAACTCGGGCCTCGACAGCAAGGTACGCCGAGCGATCGACATCCACGAAGGAGAAGACGTCGACGAGTCCGCCTTCAAGACTCTCGTTAGGCAAGCGGTCGTCCTCAATAGTTCCGGCAAGTCGAAACCTTCGAAGAAAGCGAAATCTTAAGGGATGACCGAGTTCATCTCCATCCGCGGCGCGCGCGAAAACAACTTCAAAAACGTCACGCTCGAGATTCCCAAGCGCCAGCTCACGATCTTCACCGGCGTGTCGGGCTCCGGGAAATCGTCCATCGTGTTCGACACATTGGCTACGGAGGCCCAGCGCCAGCTTTACGAAAATTTCTCGCCGTTCATCCGCAACTTTCTTCCCAAGTACCCGCAACCTGACGCCGACGCCATCGAGAACCTCGCGATGGCGGTGATCATTGACCAGAAACGGCTCGGCGGCGGATCGCATTCCACGGT
>JBQTIF010000028.1:0-1965 GCA_052388395.1 Gemmatimonadaceae bacterium
TGATGCTCGGGGTCAGCGCCGCGGCCGCGCAGGGCAACTCGCGCGACGCCAACTCACACGCCATTATCGCGCTGCCCGGAAAGATTTCGTGGGCCCCTGCACCATCCATCCTTCCGCGCGGGGCTGAGCTCGCAGTCGTCGTAGGCGATCCATCCAAAGCAGGTGAATTCACAATGCGCTTGCGCATGCCGGACGGTTATCGGCTTCCGCCGCACTTCCATCCTGTCACGGAACACGTCACCGTCATTCAAGGCACGTTCCGGGTCGGCATGGGAGACAAGTTCGATGCCGCATCGCTTGGGGAGCTACCGGTCGGTACGTTCGCCGCGCTCGCGCCCGGCGTGCGCCACTTTGCCCAAGCCAAGGGCGAGACTGTGATCCAGCTGCACGGGACCGGACCGTGGAGTCTCACGTACGTGAACGCCGCGGACGATCCGCGGAACAAGGGTCACTAGTCACGTGTCAACTTCGTTGGTCGAGCCTAACGCGCGTGCCGGCGAGCCACGAGTCATGAACGTGGACGAGACGGACGCGGTGTGGTTCGAGCGATCGATCCTCGACGTCCTGCCGGATCTCATCGGCGCGGCCAGGCGCCTAACGAGGAACAGCGCGGACGCCGAGGATCTGGTGGCGGACGCCGTCGCCAAGGCGTGGCTCGGCCTCGCCTCGTTGAAGGACCGCTCTCGCTTCCGCGGCTGGATCTTCCGCATTCTCACGAACGAGTTTCTGGCGCAGCGGCGTTCGCGCGCAGCGCGGCCCGACCCAGAGGCCCTGCCTGACGAGACCGGCGAGTTCTCGATCTTCGAGCAGCTGCACCAGCCATTTCTCCTGTGGTGGAGCAACCCGGAGAAGGAGTTTCTCGACAAGCTGCTGCGCGAAGACCTCGTGCGCGCAATCGAGCGCGTTCCAGAGCCATTCCGAATGGCCGTGATCCTGGCCGACGTGCACGGCCTTTCGTATCAAGAGATTGCTGCTGCTGTTGGCGTGCCAATTGGGACGGTGCGATCGCGATTGGCGCGCGGTCGCTCGCTCCTCCAAAAAGCGCTGTGGGAGCACGCTCGGGACGCCGGCGTGCGGACGCAGCCCAGAAACCGAGACGTCACATGAGCTCGTCCGAAACGATCAACTGCGAAGACGCGCTGCGCCTGCTTGCCGAGTACCTGGACGGCGAGCTGCACGGGGCCGCCCACGCGAATGTGGAGCATCACCTCGAGACGTGTCGCAGTTGCTACTCTCGCGGCGAATTCGAGCGGCGTTTGAAAGCGCAGCTGAGTCAGATCGGCCGCGACGACGTTAGGCCGTCGTTCGAGGAACACATCCGTCAACTCATTGGTCAATTCACTGCGCCGCCGGCCAAGCCGTCGAGCGACGTGTAGGTATTGGAGGATCGATGGTAGCGATTCTTTCGAACCAGCGTGAAGTCATTCTCGATGCGGTGCGTCGCATGTACACGGATGTCGCCACCGCGCCTGAACGTGGATTTCATTTTCCCACGGGTCGGCCGGCGTGTGAATTTGTGGGATATCCAGCTGATCACCTCGACGCGGTTCCTGTTACCGCGCTGGAATCTTTCGCTGGGGTCGGGTACCCCTTCTTGTCCAAAGTGATCCGCGTGGGCGACACCGTGCTTGACATCGGATCGGGAGCGGGAACCGACGCGATCATCGCCAGCAGGCTGGTTGGACCGAAGGGCCGCGTGATAGCGCTGGACATGACCGATGCGATGCGCGACAAGTTGCGAGCAAACGCGACAGCTGCCGGCGCGACGAACATCGAAGTGCTCGAGGGAAACGCGGAAGAGATTCCACTACCTAACGAGTGCGTCGATGTTGTTACGAGCAACGGCGTGCTCAATCTCGTTCCCGACAAGCCACGCGCGATCCGTGAGATCGTCCGTGTGCTCGCGAGCGGTGGGCGTCTGCAGTTGGCTGACATCGTGGTCGAGTCATTGCCGTCGGAGGCATG
>JBQTIF010000029.1:0-10831 GCA_052388395.1 Gemmatimonadaceae bacterium
ATGTGAATTACCCGTTAGGCCAGCACCGTCACGCCGTTGCGACAGCCGAAGCGGCGATGTGCGCCGGCTTGCAGGACAAGTTCTGGGAGTACCACGACGCACTTTTCGCGGCGCAGAAACGCTGGCACGATCTCAGCGATGCCGGCGGCGTTCTCGACTCGCTAGCGCGCGCCGTGGGGCTCGAGCTTCCCGCACATCGCGAGTGTCGCGATCAACACGTCATGCTCCCGTTGATTTCCGCCGATCGCGATCGCGCGAATAATGCCGGGGCGCGTTCTACGCCTACGTTTCTCATCGACGGTCGCGCGCTGGCTGGCGTCTACCCGATGTCAGCCTTGCGGCCGATTCTGGACGCGGTGGTGGCCCGAGCCGGTTCGCGTTAGGCTTCGTATCGTTAGGTTCGGCATTTGAATGTTCTGCTGCGGCTCGCGTACGCCGGCGCTACCACCGCTGCTCGTCTAGCTGTCGCTGTAGCACCGGATTCCGAGCGAAAGCTTTGGCGCGGACTGGCCGGGCGTCGCGGTTTGCACGAGCGACTGGAGCGCTGGAGCGCGGCGCAGCGCGACCCCTCGCGACCGCTGCTCTGGATGCACGCGCCGTCAGTGGGTGAGGGGCTACAGGCGCGCGTGGTGCTCGAGCGCCTCCGCGCCGAGCGTCCCGATGTCCAGATCGCTTTCACGTATTTCTCGCCGAGCGCAACCGGGTTTGCGACATCGGTCCCGGCCGACGTGCGCGAGTATCTCCCAATCGATGCTACGCGTAGCGTGCGTCGTGCACTGGAAGCGTTGCGCCCAAACGCGCTGGTGTTCAGCAAGCTTGATGTCTGGCCCACTCTCGCGGCCGAAGCCAAGGCACGCGGCGTCCGCCTCGGTCTCATAAGCGGAACAGTGGCCCAGGCCTCGTCGCGCTTGCGCGCACCAGCGAAAGCCCTGCTGCGCGAGGCATACGCGGCGCTGGACATTGCCGGCGCCATCGCAGCAGACGATGCCGAGCGGCTGGTCACGTTAGGCGTCAGGCAGCCAGGCATCCGCGTGACGGGGGACACCCGCTACGATCAGGCGTGGGCTCGAGCGCGCGCGAGCGACTTGAGCTCTCCTTTTCTCGTGCGGCTCGCCTCCTCTCGCCCGACGCTCGTCGCGGGATCGACGTGGCCCAGCGACGAACGCAGGCTGCTGCACGCCTGGTTAGAGGTTCGCCGGGCTCTCCCGGGTGCACGCATCATCATCGCGCCACATGAACCGACGGAGCCCCACCTAACGCCGATCGAAAGCTGGGCTGCGCAACACGGGATAAGTCTGCGCCGCCTCAGTCAACTCGGTGACAGCATAACGCCGGACGTATTGCTCGTCGATCGCGTTGGCGTGCTCGGCGACCTCTATGCACTGGCGACGTGTGCCTATGTCGGTGGCGGATTTCACAGCGCAGGACTACACTCGCTGCTCGAGCCAGCGGCATTCGGGGCGCCGGTCGTGGTCGGGCCGCGGCACGCGGAGAGCGCTGACGCGCAGGTCTTACTCAGTCTCGGCGCGGCGGTGTCTTGCGACGATGCGCAGGCGATGGCCGCGCAGCTGCTGCGCTGGCTGAGCGATCGCCCCGAACGGGATCGCGCGGGCCAGCGGGCGTCGCGTGTAGTTGAAGGCGGCCTGGGTGCCGCGGACCGGTCGCTCGCCCTCGTGCTCGAGCTGCTAGGGACGTAGTCCGTCGGTCCTTTGGTCCGGGGGGCATCCCACCCCTCGCGCAAATCACACTTACCAGCATACGATGCAGTTTGACTCGAGAGCGAGGATAGCTGGGTATCCCTAACGATTTGGGTTGCCCAAGAGCGAGGTTGGCGGCGTACCCCGGAGGCGGCGTCACACGAGCGAGAGACCGCGCCTTCTGCGACGAGGCATCCGTGGCGGTTGACTGCGCGGTCTCGAGCGCAATTGACGTGTGTCCGCCGCTGAAGCGGGTACGCCGCCAAACGAGCTAGACGTGCTACACTTAGCGAGGTACCCCGCCGACGAGCGGACCGCCTAACGCTTACGACGAAACGGACTCGTTGCAAGTGCGGATGGTGTCCACGCGATGGAGATGCCGAAGCCGTCGTCATCGAAGATGTCCGAGCCCCCAAAGAACGCGCTGCCGCGAATCGAAATCGTACGCGTGACCTCCAGGCTCGCTCCGATATCGAATACAAGGCCGAATTCCGTGTCATTCACGCAGTCATTGCAGAGATCGAGCGAAAGGCGCGGGTGCACGAACGGCGTGAGGGCAAGATTCCCCTCTAACAGGAAGCGGTGTCCTACGACGATACCGGCCGGGATGCGAAAAATCGCATTCTCGTTGATCGCCACGTTTACGCCTGCCGTCAGCATGAAATCGATTGGCGTTTCGGTCGTGGCGTTTGCGAGCATGTGGGCATACTGCCCGCCCACGAACAGCGTCGTGTTGTATTGGCTGTGCGGTGGGTCGGCGACGCCCGCATCGATTGAGATCTGCGAGCGGGGCCCGGTCTGCTCGCGCCATTGAAAGACGGCACTCACGCCGGCACTGCCGCCGTCTGCGACGCCGATGTTGAACTCGCGCTCGACAATGCGCGGGGGTTGAAAGGCCGGGTACGACCATGCTTGTGCGCCGGCGCTCTGTACAAATGCAAGCAGTGCCAGTCCAACGACTGTCCAGCGCCAGCGTCGTACGTAATGGATAACGATCTCTCCTCCGTGTGAAGGCGGTGCGTCCGCCGTTACGGAAGAATGAAAACAGGGCGTCATGCATTACGGCAGTGTGTACGACGTCACCAGCGTGGTGACTCGCGTCACGCGCGACACACGTAGCGTTCCAACTGGTGGCTTCACTGCCATCTGCTGCCAGGCGGGAACGTTGGAACGGTACACGTCGGTGAGCCGCCGCGGTAAACCGAGCGACCCACCGATATTGCCGTCGTCAGGCGGCAGTGCTTGGGAGCGCTGCTCGGTGCTACTGCTGCTTGTTGAGCTGTCCCCGGATCTCGCCACCCTGATTGCGGCGCGTATGCACATTCACATACGACGTCCCCGCGTTCAGGCGCGTGAGCAGCGAGTCGAATGTGAAGGAGCCCCGAAAGCCAGTAGATGTTGACGTGATCGTCCCCGTATGGAGGTTCGCGAGTGTGGTAAAGCTCCGCGGCGTAGTCTCGTCCGGGAATCCGAACAGGATCGGACCAGCGGTGTCGGCGCCGCCGGCGTGGATGTGCGACAGGATCACCGAATCGATGCTTGCGACCTGAATCGTGAACTGGACGCTATCATCGTCGAATAACCTCAGCGTCGCGTTCCCCGTGGCGGCAGTCGTTACTGCGGTTGGACGTTCATTCGCGCCATTGAGCGTCGCAAGGAAGGTCGTCTGCACAGGCGCGGGGGGGCCGCTTGGATCATCGTCATCGTCGCAAGCAGCGACGAACAAAACAGACGACACGACGGCAGCGGCCGCCATGAAGCGTACGCGGTGCATCATGCGTGTACTCCTGAGAATTGAGGCTGAAGAGTTCGCTGCTAGACAAGAAGCAGCATGAACGTCTCAAGCCGCTGCAATGACGATGCCGCCAGAGTGAAGCGGTGTCGAGTGCAGAACCGGACTCGTCAAGTGCCTAACGAATTTACCCATACCTTCCGTACTGCGTGATAAGTGAGGGCGAAGTGCGTGATAGGTGAGAGCCAGGATTGTTGGAAAACGGCGTCAGACTGGAGAGCCTAACGCCGTTGTTAGTTACTGCTCACGCTCTTATCCCTCACTTTTCACGCTCCTAACCATCACTTATCACGCTCTGCTCGTGACTCCCGTTACGGCCGCCTCGACAGATTCCCGCGTATCTCTCCAGCCGGAAAGCGCCGCGTGTGCACATTGACGTAGGCGGTTCCCGCGCGCATCCGGGTCACAAGCGAGTCGAATCCCGCGTTCGCAAAGATTCCCGAAAACGTGGACGTGCGATAAATCGTGCCCAGATGGAACTGCACGAGCGATGGGAAGTTCGTCGGCGCTGGCTGGTTCGGCCAACCGAAGATGATGCTCCCCGACACCGTTGGATCGCCCGCATGAATGTGCGACAGAGTTACGGAGTCAATCGTCCCGATCTTCACGTCGAACTGGATACTGTCATTCGCGAAGAGCGTGAGCCTTGCAGTACCGGTTCCGTTCGAATTCGCTGGGTTGGGCCGCTCTTGCGCACCATTTATGGTCGCCGTGAACACTTCCGTCGGAACAACCGGCGCGCTCGGCTCATCATCATCGCATGCGGTCATCGTCACGACAGCGGCAAACATCGTGACGACGCTAAGAACACGAACCTGCACGGTCATTGGTCCTCCTTTGGCAAAAGGTTTACCTGTACAGCATCCAATGTCGCGATCGCGCAGAAAGCCACAAGCCCCCGCCAGCCAAACGGCCGACGGGGGCTTGCCGAACCTGACCCTGCCGCGCGACGCCTAACGCGGCGGGTTCTTGTCGATGACGTACACAATGCCCGGCGTAGTAAATGCAGCCGGCGCCCTGCTCCCTGCGACTGACGGTCGGAAGACAAACGCCGTAAACGCGCTCCCACCCATCGTGCTTCCGCCAACCGCCGTTAGGTTGAGCGTTGGATCCGCTGCCTGACCTGGCGGTGCCAGGACCTGAGCGAGAACAGGAGACCGCGTACCCGCCGCCGTCAACTGAAGTGCTAGCGGCCCTGGGGCCTGCGATTGATAGGCGGACACTGAACCGGCCGCCACGCGCGTCAAGAGGGGTGATGTCGGTAGCGGTGAGTTTGCCGCTGCCGTCGCAAAGACGTCGACGGGAGCCATGTCAATCCCAAGGTTCACGACCCGAACAGAGACTTGACCAGCGGGCACCGTCGGCTGTTGGTCCTCAATGAGGACGAGCCGGTCAGCCGGTGACTGTCCGGCGCGCGCGAATCCGGTGTGCACTAACGTGTAGTAGGTGTTGGCGTTGAAGGCGATCGTGGTATCGATCAACGCCACCGACGTGATGTTGATATCGGTGCTCGTTGTGAAGATGCGGATGCGACGTGCTCCGGATCCCATCGCCTGGTAAGGCGTGAAGCCGCGATACGTCAGACCAAACCACGGCGGCGAGTTCTTTATGGCGTCGATAGGACGCCAGTCCATCGCACTCGTATCCGCCACGGCGTGTACGTAGCGCACGTACGCGAGCGACTCCTCAGGGGCCAGGAATGGCCCCTCATCTTTCTCACACGCGCCGGCGACGGCGGCGAGGCCTAACGCGAGGAAAACCGTGCGGAAGTGACTCATTCGCTAATCCTCGATCACAGTGAAGAGTGATTCACGTCAGTGACCAACTCGGTTGGAGATTGGACCGGGGGGCTCGGGCGGGCCGCCCCCTGATCCATCAAAGAAGCCGACCAGATCCGTGGCAATGAACACCGCGGCGATAGCCAGCGTCACCGCACCTACAGTGAGGGCGGTGCGCCCTTTGGCGAGCTTGCGCTGCTGTATGCGCCCGACGAAGCCACGGTCGATGCGCACCAGCTCACCGCTCCAGCGCGTGGCCGGCGCGCCGATGAATGCCACGCGATGCACGTTCAGCGCATACTCTTGCGCCGCACTCGTCGTTAGGCGCCCTTCCACACGCGTTAGGCCCGGCCCGAAACGCTCGCTCAATCCTACCCGCCCCGCATCGCTGATCTCCAGCGCGACGGGCTCGCCCGCCGGCGGAGCTTCGCCGGGCGTGATCGGCACATACGCGTAGCACCCGGCCAGCGTACCGCACAGTACTATGTATCGCACGACCGTTTGCATCATTAGGACGCTAGAAGCCGTACGTTCCTCGCGGCGCGCTGGCCGTGCCACCACCACCCAAGTTGTAGAACGGCAGCGTGCGTGCGTCCATTTCCTGATACGGCACCGGATAGTGCACTGCCGTATTGAAGATGAGGTCGCCCCAGCCGCGACTATCGAAGTACCACGCACCCATGAAGTTGTAGGCCAACTCCATGCGCTTCTCCCACTTCATCGCTTCGAAGATCGTCCCGCACGTCGTGCTCGTGAAACTTGGCGCTGCAGGAACGCGTGGGACGCAATTCGATCCGCCCGGCACGGGCTGCGTGCTACTCGTTACGACTCCGGAAAGTGCAGGGAGTCCGCCGCGCGCCACACGCGACAAATCGATCTTCGCTGTTGCTGCCGCAAAATTGTTGTTGCGGATGTAGCCCTCGGCTGCGAGGAGATTGAGCTCTACCGCGAGGAAATCCGGATAGGGCCCCGTAATGCTGTTGTTACGAATGTACTTGTAGCGATGGTGGCTGTAGAACGAGGTTCCCCACGGATCGCCCGGCGTGTCCTGCGTGGTGCGGTTCTTTAGATAAGGACGCGACTGATAATTGGCCGGCTCCGGTGAAGCCGCCTGTTGCACCGCGCGTGTCGCACCCTGAGGGAATCGCTGATCAGGCGTCACAATAAGGAAATAGGTGCGCTGCAGCAGCGGCGTCGCGAGATAGGTATCGTAGCCGCCTGACACGTCGGCCATGCCGTAATACATCGGAGAGATCTGATGCCACGCGGCGTCGACGTGCATCTGCGAACCTTGGAAGCCGACGTTCCAGCCCGTTGCAGCGCCGACGTTGACGACGATATCGGACTTGAGGCCAGCTTCGGCGTCGGCGATAACGGCGTTCCAGTCAACAGCTGCGCGCTCGGCTGGCGTGCGCGCCACGGCCGCGCGGAAGCGTGCTTTGTACGATCGCACGAAGCGAACGAAATTCTCGGGTGAGAGTGTCGCACCGCTCAGCCAGGGTGCCAGTGTGGGAAAACCAGTCGCTGCTGCCGGGTTGTTGGCGTACGCGAGCGCGGAGTCGAACATCTGGAGCGCGGCAACCATGACGTCCTTGTATCCGCTCAGCGGTGGGATCTCATCGCTCGGCATTCCAGGTCGCACAATACCGGCCGAATCGTAGATCGCCGCCAACCAGCCCAGGTTGCATCCGACCACGAAGAACCCCCACGCGTTCGCTCGCAGATCCTGCGCCGGCGTGCCTAACGAGCCATTGTTCGCTTTCAGTGTCGCGAGCGCAGTGAGTGCATTTGCGAGTGTCCGCGCTTGGCGCGACAAAGAGGAGAACTCGCCAAAGATTCCGAAGTTCGCGCCGCGAGTGTTCTGGATCGGCCCGCGCGGTATTCCGCCGACAGGCCCCATAAAAAAGTTGTTGAGCTGCGAGTAGCTCTCGCCGCTCATAGTGGCCAGCTGCATGAAGATGTTGCCCGTCACCGTAGGGGCACCACCGATCAGCGAGTTGCGACACTGTTGGTAGCCTGATCCCAGCGTCTGCTCAATGGTCGCCGGAAGCTCGAAGACCTTGTCGACGTCGGGGTTGTTCTTGTTCTCGACCTCAAGCGCGTTGTCGCACGCGCCTAACGCGGCAGCTGCCGCGGCCAACGATACGAACCTAACGAATCTGTGCATCGTGTGTCCTCGGAATGATGTATCAGACGCCGGGTGGAGGCGGACGAAACCAATCGCCCGCCTCCGCGCCGAAGCCGATCGTCTAGAAGCGCGTGCCGATGGCGAACGTAAATGTGCGCGTCTGTGGATACTGGAACCCAGCCACCGCAGTAAGCGCAGAGGAGTTGAGGTTCGTTCCCCCGACGCCAACTTCCGGATCCCAACCCAGGAAATCCGTGATCGTCCACAGGTTGCGACCGATGAGACTCACAGACCAATCACCGACGCCACGGACTGGGCCCAACGCGTACGAGAGGCTCGCTTCGCGCAGCTTGGTGTACGTCCCCTTTTGTGTGGTGTAGTTGTTCGTCCCGAGGACGTCATACAGCCCACCGACACCGGCCGCGTTGTCCGGTGCCGTCGCTCGCCAGTAATAGCCGATCGGCTTCGCCGTTTCCACGGTACGGTTCCGCTGGTCTTCGTAACTGACGTTGAAGTCGCCTAACGACCAGTGAACCTCTTGATTGAACACGCGGTTGCCGTAAGACCCGTCGACCAGCATGTACAGGTTGAACTTCTTGTACTGCACGTTATGCGACATGGTGAGCCTGAAGTCCGGCTGCGTATTGCCGAGCGGCTGAACAACGGGGTTTCCTGTCGAGTCGCGGAAAATGATCGGCATTCCCCAATTCGTCCCGGGGATCGCCCATGGGTTGTTGACGGTGCCGCCTGCCTTACGGCAGTCGACCTCGCCCGTCACTGCGACGGCCACGCCGGCGCGGAGACAGCCCGGCAGAACGGATTGCCAAAGGTTCGACGTGATCCCTTCCGTGGTCGGCTTACCGCCAGTCCAGACAATGAAGCCGTCCGGATTCATCTGGTATGACTTTCCTGGTCCGCAGTCACCGGAGAACGGTGCGGGGAGCTGGCTGCAGTTGCGGACGAAGTATTTCCCCCACAACGTGCCGATCCGCTCACCCGGCGCAAATCGGAATTGGGCGCTCGACGTTGTTTGGAAGAACGGCGGGATACCAAGCTCTGTGATGAACGTGCGATTCCGGTCGTATGTGAACCGGGAAGTCCAAGTGACTTTATTCGTGGTCAGAACTGGAACGTTGAGCGAGGCTTCGAACGTCTTGTTCTCTAGCTCGCCGGCGTTCTTCCACTGGTTGGAGAAACCCGACGAAACCGAAGGCGGGACCAGGAGAATCTGATCCTTCGTGATGGCGTGCGCGTACGTGACGTTCACGCCGATGCGGCTCCAGAGCTCCGCATCGATGCCGAGCTCCGTCTCGGTCGTCGTCTCCGGCTTGAGGAACTTGTTGCCTAACGACTGACCCGTGACACTACCGCCGGCGCCGATGCTGAACGTCTCATACTGGGCCGGGAAGCTCGGCCGGCCGCCCGCCGTCCCGACGGACGCACGCAGCTTGAATTCATTGACCGCCCCTTTCGCGAACCACCACGACTCCTCCGAAGCGCGCCACGCAAGCGATCCTCGATAGTACGGATTCCAACGTTCCTCGGAGCCGAACAACGAGCTGCCATCGTAGCGCAGGACAGCATCAGCAATGTAACGTCCTTTGTAATCCAGGAAGAGGCCGCCTAACGCTCCGAGCGCGCGCACGGACCCAGTTCCTGACGATGGATTCTCGATGACGGTCGCATTACCTAACGAGAGGAGCCCGGGTACAGCTAGCGTGTTCCCTGCCGACGTGAGGGTGTCGAGATCTTCGCGCTCGAAGGACAGTCGCGTGTGGATGCGGCCATCGAGCCCGTCGATTCCCAGCGGATTGCTTTTGCGCGCCGTACCACCGACGCCAAAAGTGATCTGCTGGTTAATGTCCGCCAACCGCACAAGACGGCCGTTAGACAGTGTTCCTGTTGAGGTCGTTGTGCGGAAGCCGCGGTCTGTCAGCGTGTACCCGCTAATGCGACGCCGATCGATACTTGCCGTCGCCTCGAAATCGAGCCAGCTGAACGGGATAAAACGGCTGATGAGCGACCCGAGGTAACGATCCGAATCATCCTGGCCCTGGAGCTGCTCGTTGTCGTACAGCGGATTCTCGTTCTGGGAGCCCTGGTTCAGCGGATTCGATCGGATAAAGAGGCGGCCGAATGAATCGCGGCGCAACAGGTTGACGCCGGCTGGAACGCGCGTTAGGCGGAAGAACTCACCGTTACGATACTGCGTCCCGCGCGAATACAACGTGCTGAGCTGCAGGTTCCACTCCTCACCGATCTGCTGATCGATGTTCACGCGAGCGGAATTGCGGCGGAAGCCCTTTAAGAATCGAATGGACCCTTCCTGATAGAAATTCGACGCGCTGGCGAAGAAACCAGTGTTTCCGAAACGCCCGACCATGTCCACGTTCGTGTTGTTGAACTGGCCTAACGTGACCGCCTGCGCCACCGGGTTGTAGCTCACCGGCCAATGATTGACCTGAAAAAGGCCGCGTAGCTCGGCCTTTGGTGGCGAGAGTCCGATGCCAGCATCACGCTCGAAGTTGTGCGGTGTCAGCGCCCACGTTAGGGGCTGATCGTTGATGCGCCGCGCCTCTTCCTCGAAGTCAACCGTGCGTGAGCATGGCGGAAGTCCAATGATTTTGATGCAAAAGCGCTCGTTCTTCTCGTCCATCATCATGAAGTGATTCTGCGCTCCGGGATACTCCGACTGGACGTCGCTCAACCCGTATTCCGTTCGCGCGTTGAAGCGCACACCTTGCGCCGCATTCCTTCCGGATTTCGTCGTGATCTGAATGACGCCGCTGCCCGCGCGCGAACCGAAGGTCGACGATGCGGCGGCACCCTTCACGACCTCGATGCTCTCGATATCGGTCGGGTTGATGTCCGCCAGGTTGCCAGTCAGCACAACGCCGTCCACAATTATGAGCGGACCCTGTGAGCGGTTCTGAGCGTTGATGGACTTGGGTCCGCGCAAAATGATCGACGGGTTCTCGCCGGGTCTGCCGCTCGGCAGCACGATCTGCGCACCCGTGATCTTTCCCTGCAGCTGAGTCAGCGCGCTAGCAGAGGGGACCTGAAGATCCTGCGCTGTGACAGCGTCTACTGTGAATGCGAGCTTCGCCTTCTCAGTCGCGCCGGTTGTACCGGTGACAACGACTTCGGAGAGGCGATTCACGTCGAGCTTGAGCTCGAAGTCCTGCGTGAGCGCGCCGGACGTCAGGGTGATTTGGCGCTGTTGCGGCGCGAAGCCGATGGACCTAACGCGGAGGCTCACGGTCTGGCCGCGAACACGCTCCGCTGGAATCGTGATGCGATAGGCGCCCTGCTCATTCGTCCCCGTCGAGATGCTAAGCTCGGTGATGAAGACGTTGGCGGCCTGGAGATTCTGGCCCTGCTCCGATCTGACTCGTCCGGAGACAGTAGTGCCTTGGGCCCACGCAGGTATCGCTCC
>JBQTIF010000030.1:0-28090 GCA_052388395.1 Gemmatimonadaceae bacterium
TCAGCCCCGCGCGGAAGGATGGATGGTGCAGGGGCCCACGAAATCTTTCCGGGCAGCGCGATAATGGCGTGTGAGTTGGCGTCGCGCGAGTTGCCCTGCGCGGCCGCGGCGCTGACCCCGAGCATCACACCAGCAATAGCAAGTATGGAGCGCATCACTAACTCCTGAATGGGTGAAAGCGCAGCGGCCGGCCGCCGTACATGAATACCGATGCGCGTAGCCGGATTTGGTTCCCGCCGAGCAAACTCGTGCAGGCTGGTTACCTGCTCTGGAGTAATTGCGAATGTCCTCAGCGATCGATGTGCTCATCGTGGGAGCAGGACCGACGGGGCTCACTCTCGCCGCGCAACTGGAAACGTTCGGGACGCGTTTCCGCATCGTCGATCGCGTGTCCGACCGAGTGCATGAATCACGCGCTCTTGGAGTGCAGGCGCGGAGTCTCGAGATCCTGCAACGCTTCGGACTTGGCGATGCACTTGTGGCCCTTGGGAACAAGAGCGCAGCGGTCACAATTCACGTCGAGGGGCGCGTTGTACCGCCCGTTTCCCTCAGTGACTTCGGTGTTCAAGACACCCGGTTTCCATATATCCTGTTTGTGTCACAAGCCGAAACGGAACGGCTGTTGACTGAGCATCTTGCGGCTCGCGGTGTCACGATCGAACGCCAAGTGGAGCTCTTGCAGTTCAGCGAGAAGTCGTCAGGCATGTCGTGCGTGTTGCGAGACACTGCCGGGCGAACTGAGCACGTCGATGCGCGGTACCTGGTGGGTTGCGACGGTGCACACAGCACGGTGCGAAAAGGCGCGAACATCGCATTCGAGGGAGACGCCTATCTGCAGGACTTCATGCTCGGCGACGTCGAAGCCGCAGCGGCGCCTAACGTGGCACTCGCAACTGATTCGATTCATCCGTTCGTAGGCGGAAGCGGGATTGCACTGTTCTTTCCGCTCGGTCATCCGGCATCGTGGCGTGTGATCGCCATGTCCGCGCGCGGCGCGATGTACGCACGTTCCATGCGAGTCAGTAATGACGGACCACAGGCGGGAGTGTTGTCACTCGAAGAACTGCAAGAGGCGATCGACGGGGCGACGGGTGGCGCAGTGCGCGTCCACGCGCCTGTGTGGCTCACGCATTTTCGACTGCATCACCGTCAAGCGCGGAACTACCGGCGTGGGCGAGTGTTCGTCGCCGGGGACGCGGCACACATCCATAGTCCTGTCGGCGCTCAGGGGATGAATACCGGTATCCAGGATGCGTGGAATCTGGGCTGGAAACTCGCTCTCGTGACGCGGCGTGTAGCCGACGAGCGGCTGCTTGACACTTACGAGGCCGAACGGTGGCCGGTCGGCCGCATCCTGCTGCGTTACACCGACCGCGCATTCAGTATGATCGTGCGATCACTGACACCTAACGCGTTCGCGTCCTGGCTGCGACGAACGGTGCCCAGCCGCGTGATTCCCCTTGTGTTAGGCTCGCGGCGACTCCGCACCGCGGCGTTTCGATTTGTTTCCGAATTGGACATCCGGTACCGGCGCAGTCCGGCAGCGCAGGAGGGGCGCCCGAGGATCCGAGGCGGACCGCGTGCCGGTGATCGTTTGCCCGACGCTCCACTTGTTGTCAATGGACTGGCGACGTGGTTGCAGGCCGAGGTGGTCGGACCGCACTATAGCCTTTTGCTGTGCGGGTCTGCAGGCGAATGGGATCTCGCGCCAATTCGCGCCTTCGCTGCCCCGGACGATGTGCTCGTCGTTCGTTACTTGACGAGCCGCGCCGCGGCGAACGCTATTGTAGACGTGCGAGGAGACGCACTGCGCATGCTAGGTGTAGCCGCCTGCGCTGTGTATCTCGTGCGACCCGACGGCCACGTCGCTTATCGTTGCGCCGGGCGCGATCTCACGGGCGTGACCGCATATCTTGGAAGTTGGCTCCGGAGGTGACGCGCTGTGCTCGCAGGTCAGCGAGCGCAAGTAGCGCCAGCGTTATGCAGAGACAGAGCCTCCAGGCAACGGCGGCGTCCAATCGTTAGGTGTCCGCGGCTGCGTGACGCCCTTTGTCAGCCCGGCGGGCGTGGTTTGGCTGTGCGGCCAGATCCTGAGCTCGACCCCGATCCCGAGCTTGGCGACTTTGATGAAGCACCACCCGACGACGCCGAACCCGCCGACCCGGACGAACCCGATGACCCGCTCGACCCCTCTGCCGAACCACCGCGTCGCGGAGCGCCGGAGCCAGGTGTATAGCCGCGATCCTTGGACACGCGGCCGTGGCGGGTCTCGTCCTTGTTTGGCTGCCTAACGATCACAACGGGACGGTTCCCGTAGTACCAACCGCCATAGCCATGGCCGTATCCGTAGCCATATCCATACCGATAGCCGTATGGCGAGTAGAACGGATCCCAGCCGTAGAGCCAGAGCGCGCGGCCGCCGCCCGCCGCGCCCTGCGTTACGCTTTCACCGGTGGCTCCCTCGACACGCGACCGGTTCAGCGCGAAAACCTGCGGATACGACAGCGCGACCATCACATCGATAACAACAGACGGGACGCCGGCCTTCTCCAACTCCACGAGGCGATTGGCATTGAGCGCAAAGCCCTCACCACGCTCGGCAAGCCATGCTTGCACAACGCCTGGATCGAGGAAGCGCGATGCTTCAACAACATCCTGCGTGGTCAACGGCGCCATCGCTGCGATCCTTGCATCGCTCAACCGCGACCAGCGACCAGCGAGTGCGGTAGAAATCTCCGACGGTAGCGAGCCCTCCCCTGTCACGTCGCGATATTGCGCAACGCGAACGCCTTGCGTCGTCCCTGCGACAACACCCAACACATCGAGCCACCTCCCCGCCGTCGACATCGCCATAACGCCATTGGATAGCCTCGTTAGGCCTCCAGCACACGTGTGCGATGACCGCAGATACAGCCGCTGACCGTTGGACGACCACTGTGCGCGCTCCCAGCCGGTGCACCCATCTTTGGTGTTCGAGCGCTGCTCGCCGCTGGCGTCAATGCGCTGGCGTAGGGCGACGCTGTCAAAGACCATCGACACTATCTCCACAGTCGATGGAGTTGACGTCGGGATCACGCAGATCCTTGGCTTCTTCGTGACGTAGCCGTCAGAGTCTGTGTCAATCGCTTCCCAGCATCCAAGCCACGGTTGCCATCGCGAGTCGACATCCTGCGCCATCGCTGGTGCGGCACTGCCGAGCGCCGCGAGACCGACCACGAAACTGGTCGCGCCCATTAGCTGCCGTGCGATTCCGGTGATGTTCATGGTGGTCATCCTCTTAAAACCTGACGTAGAAGCCCAATGTACCGTTGTAACCCGAAAGATCTATGCGTTCGAAACCGTCGAAATCGCTGCTCAACGTTGCCTTCGCCCATGTGTAGCGGCCTTCGGCCGTGAACCCAAACCGGGGACCTAAAGAAATATCGACTCCACCAAATCCGTTGGCCGTAGGCGTCCAACCTGAGGACTCAAACGCGTCAGGAAAGACATCGAACGTCTCGAAGTTGATGAAATCGCCAACTTGTTTGAAGCGATACCACATTGCCCCGCCGCCAGCGCCAATGAACGGGGCGAACTTGGTGGGAATCCAGGCGTAGCGGCCGATCGAGCGTCCGCGAGAGGCAAGATAGAACTTGGCGTTTGCGCTAAGCGGCACCCGACCGAGGGACGTGGTCTGCTCGATGGGCAGATCGTTGTTGTCGACGAAATCGCGAAACTCTGACCGCGCGCTGCTTCCCGAATAAGAGCCGCCGAGTTCTAGATCCAATCGCGGCTGGAGTCGGACCGAGAGGCTAGCTGCGTACGAGAGGCCCGCGAAGTCGCTGCGACCGAGCGTAAGCTCGTCGGTCACGAAGGAGAAGATGTCGCTTCCGGCTTGAGCTTGGGCGAATCCAGCCCTAAGAGCGAAGCTGCCGACTGGTTCTCTGAAGAGAAAGCCGTTGCCCTGTCCATACTGGGCCTCCGCCTGGGGCGCGAGCACGAGTGCAGCCGCGAGGGGACGGACGATAGAGCCGAGGCGAAACGATGGCGGCCGCATGACCGAACTCCGAGGAGGGCTCAGGCCCATGCTGATACGACGCACTACGACGCTAGTTCCCTACTGGTCGTTCCGTCAGCCATCGCCAGGGAGGTTCAAAGCCCGCAACCGCTCCGCCGTCTCGCTGTCAGCTGGAAAAAAGCACTCCAGCGCCATCTCAGAGAGGGTAATGTCGACCGGCGTTCCGAAAACGGTTGTGGTACTCATGAACGAAAGAACGCCCATGTCGGTCGCGAGCTGGAATGGTACGAACACGTCGCCGCCATCGTGCATGGCGGCGTGCCTCGTCAGTCCAGGTCGCGGCATCGGGTAGCCCCGCAACTCGTTGACAAGATCGAGCAGAACCAGGTCGCCGCTCAGCTCCGCGCTGTGATTCACACGTTCGAGTACGTGCTGACGCCACTGCTTCAGATTCACAATGCGCGGGGCGAGACCGTCTGGATGCAGCGTTAGGCGGACGACGTTCACCGGGGGCTCGAGCAGTGTTTGTGAAATTCCCGTGAGCAACGCTGTTACGGGGCGGTTCGCCATCAACAGCGTCCAGTGACGGTCGATCGCGAGCGCCGGGAACGGCTCGTGGCCGCGCAGGACGCGCTCGACCGCGCTGCGCGCGGCGGTGAGAGCTGGATCGTTTAGAGAACGTTCGGGGAACACGGGTGCATAGCCGGCCGTGAGCAGGAGGCGGTTCCGCTCGCGCAATGGGAGGTCGAGGTGCTCGGCGACGTTGAGCACGAAGTCGCGGCTCGGTTGTGAACGACCGGATTCGACAAAGCTCAGATGGCGCTGTGACACGTCGGCCTTGAGTGCGAGAGCGAGCTGGCTCAAGTGTCGCCGCTGCCGCCATTTGCGAAGGACGCTGCCGCATGATGCACTTCTCACGCGATGACGATATCGCGCGTGGCGTCGCTCGCCAATTACCTCGCGCGTAATTGAGTACCAGCGCGCGGAGTCCAATCCTTTGGCCAGACTCTAACTGCGAGAAGGAAAATGTCTGCTGCGACGAGCCATCAGCCTAACGCACTCAAGCGCGCTTTGTTGTTAGACGCGACAGCTAGTGGCGGCATGGGCCTGCTGCTGGTCCTTGCCGCCGGTTCACTCGAACGCCTGCTTGGCTTACCTCGCGATCTGCTCAGCTACGTCGGATTGTTTCTTCTTCCGTTCGCGGGGCTGCTCCTCTGGGTTGCGACGCGACGAACTCCGGCGACGAGCTTAGTTGCTGCGATCGTAGTAGGGAACGTGCTCTGGGTCGCTGCGAGTGTCGCATTGTTACTGAGCGACTTGGTCAACCCAACAGTGTTAGGGGAAGCATTCGTCATCGCGCAGGCAGCAGCCGTAACGCTGTTCGCATACCTGGAATACGCGGCCGTGCGCGCACGTTCGATGGTGGTGGCGAAAACAGCGTCATAAGTGAGGATGAACAGCGTGAGAAGTGAAACGTGAGGATCACGAGCGTAACGATCTATACCTCTCACGCTGTTACCCTCACCTCTCACGCTCTTCTGCATCACCTATCACGTTCGCAAGCGCGAACGAGTGTCCGCCTAACACGCAACTCTTACCACGGCACCCAGTAGCTCACCTTGAGTGCTACAAACTGCGTCCCTTCGGCATTGATCGCGTCCCACATTGCGCGTGGTGCGGCTGGCCTTACGGTTGGCGAGCGCGCGGGTCGTACGGAATCAGCGTCGTTTCGATGGCACCATTCGCCAGCGTGATCGTTAGGCCCACGTAGGCGACGCGCGGCGCCAGATCCCCGATCTTTAGTAGCGCGCTGGGAGTGTTGTGATCGATCAGTGCGCCGCGCAGGGATTGCTGTACCGAATCCGCCAGAAATACTCGCGCATCGCGGATCGGACGTGTCGTACCCAACCACGTCACGCGAGCGACGCTGTCACTCAGCGTTTCGACGCGCATAACGCCGCCACCGCCGTCGACGCCACCGCCGACTGTAAGCATGCGCGACTTCGTTGGATCGGCCGGCGCTGCGGCAGGCGTGGTGTCCGCCGTGGAGCCTGGCGTCCATATCTTCGCAGGTCCCGGGCTCCAGGACGTTGTGTAGACCGGGTAACCGTAGTACACGATGGGGTAGACGTACCACGGGTACGGGTACACGACATACGACCTATCGACGTACACGTAGTCGACCGAGTGCACATACGTGCGCCCGTACGATCCGGCGCGGCGACACCACGAGCCGTAGCACGACCCAAACCCGCCGATTGGGTGCCCTCCGTAGTAGTAGCCGCCGCCACCGCCTCGCAACTCCAGTGGGGAGGTGGATGGCTGTGGAAGCGATCCCATCCTGATGGGTGGGCGCGACGGTTGTGCCCGGACGCTCATGCCGCCGCCGACGCTACCCATGCGCTGCGGTGCACGACCGGCCCGACCGCCCACCTGCGCCTCTCCGGGCGGCGAGAGAAGTAACCCGACGCCGAGGCCCAGGACGTGAACTTTACGAAGGCAGATCATGGCGACTCCGGTTTGCAGCAAATTCGGCGCCCTTCAGGCTCGTCCGCGTGGTTAGGAAAGCCTTGCCGGTAGCGTAGCTCCCGGACCAGCGCCCCGCTATTCGCTCGGCGGTCTGCGCGGGAGCTGCGCGGCGCAGTGGCAACGTGGCCCGATAAATCTGTGATCGTTGTCACGGCACGATCGAGCAAAAAGTGATCTTTTCGAAAGTGGGCCCGACGGTTATGTCGAGCGCGTCAGTGCATCGTGCTCCCGCGGGAAGAGGAACATCACTCAAAACTCATCATGCCTCGACATTCACGCTCCGGTGCGCGTTTGAACCTAGCGTCCCCGATGTCGCTCATCTTTGGTAGCAGCACAACGCACCGCTCGCTCGTACAGCTTGCGCTCGTTTTCATGGTCGTGGCGTGCGGCGACATCACAGGAGTCGCCCCGGAGCGTAAACGCCTGCCGGTCGATGGGACTGCAACGCAAGACGTGTTCGCTGCCGCCGTGACGTATTACGTGAGCCCGACCGGCAACGACCACAACGCAGGCACGTCTCCGGCGAAGGCTTGGAAGACGATTGCCAAGGTCAACGCGAAGACCTTTTCTCCCGGCGATCGTGTTCTTTTCCAAGGTGGGTCGGTATTCGGTGGCGCGTTGTCATTCACAGCCGCGGAGAAAGGAAACGCCGCCGCTCCAATTGTAATTGGCAGCTACGGTTCGGGCCGCGCGACAATCAATGGCGGAAACGGCAGCGCGATCACGCTGTACAACACCTCAGGCTACGCAATCAGGAACATCAACGTCGTCGGATCTGGGAGAACCACGAACACGGGGAGCGGAGTCAACGTGTTTGCCGATCTCGCGGGCGGTGTAAAGCTCACGTACATACGCATCGACAGCGTCGACGCGAGTGGTTTTGGCAAGTACGGCATCGTCGTCGGCAGCTGGAACAACTCGACCGGATTCGCGGACGTTCGCGTCACGTACGCGTCAGCGCACGATAACGCGCATGCGGGTATGAGCACGTATGCGCAGCTTCCTTATGCGCATCAGGGTTTTTACTTCGGCCATTTGGTTGCGTACAACAATACGGGAGTAGCGGGCCTGACGGTTAACAGCGGTAGCGGCATCGTAATGGGTGGCGTCACGGGCGGAGTCATCGAGCGCTCCGTTGCGTACAACAATGGATCGTTAAACACAGCCGCGGAGGGCCCGGTCGGAATCTGGACATACGATTCGGACAGTGTGGTCATTCAGCATAACGAGTCGTACCGCAACCGTACCAATGGCACGGCAGATGGCGGTGGCTTCGACCTGGACCAGAATACGCGCAACTCGACGCTGCAGTACAACTACTCGCACGACAACGATGGCCCTGGTTATTTGCTCGCACATGCGCCTAACAACATGAACCACACTGGCAACGTCGTGCGCTACAACATCACGCAAAACGACGGGCGCAGGAACGGGGCGAGCGCGATCGTCATTTGGGGACGCACGATCGGGGCTGCGATCTACAACAACTCGGTGTACCTCAAGCCTTCTACGTCAGGAACGTCACGTGCTGTCCACATTCACAATGCGACAGTTCCCGCGAATGACGTGAAGAACGTGCACTTCCGCAACAACGCATTCTTTGCTGACAGCGGTGCGACGACACTGCTGGTGACTGCCGGGCAGCTCACTGGCGCCATCGATCTACGATTCGAGGGCAACAACTATTTCGGTCGTACAGCCCCACCCAAGTTCATTTGGGGGAGCTCCACCTACGTGGGAATCGGCGCGTGGAGGAATGCAACCGGTCAGGAACTGTTAGGCGGTGCGCCGACCGGATCGGTTGTCGATCCGCGATTCACGGCGGCCGGCGGTGGCGGGACCATTGGCAACGCCGATCTATTGGCAAGCCTGACTGCCTACACGTTGAAATCGACGTCGCTGTTGATCAACAAGGGGCTCAATCTGCAGCAGCAGTTTGGCATGGACGCCGGTCCGTTCGACTTTTATTCCGGTGCGCTCCCCTTCGGGTCCGGGTATGATGTAGGCGCCCACGAGTGGCGTTAGGCATCGAGCCACCGCTGAGCTAGGTCCGCACGAGCTTTTTGTACTTGATGCGATGCGGCTGGTCGGCGTCGGGCCCTTTGCGTCGTTTGAGATCTTCGATATACGCCTGATAGTTCCCCTCATACCAGACAGTCTCTGAGTCGCTCTCAAAGGCGAGGATGTGCGTAGCGATGCGGTCGAGGAACCAACGGTCGTGCGTGATGATCACGGCGCATCCGGCGAAATCGAGCAGTGCTTCCTCGAGCGCGCGCAGCGTGTCGACATCCAGATCGTTCGTCGGCTCGTCGAGCATGAGCAGATTGCCGCCAGCCATCAGTGTCTTGGCCAGATGTAAGCGGTTGCGTTCACCGCCTGACAAATTCGCGACGAGCTTCTGTTGATCGGCGCCCTTGAAGCCGAAGCTCGAAGCGTAGGCGCGCGAATTGAGCTCGCGCTTCCCGACAGCGATGCTCTCGTTCCCTCCGGAGATCTCTTCCCACACGGTACGTTTGCCGTCTAACGTGCGTGATTGATCGGCGTACGCGATCTCGACGGTCTCACCGAGCTTGAGCGAGCCGTCGTCAGGCTTCTCGGTGCCGTTGATGATCCGGAAGAGCGTCGTCTTACCGGCACCGTTAGGCCCGATCACACCGACGATGCCGCCGCGCGGCAGCGAAAACGTCATCCCGTCGAACAGTAGCTTGTCGCCGTACGCTTTCTTGAGCTTGTTCGAGATCACGACGTCATTGCCTAACCGTGGCGGCGGCGGGATGACGATTTCGTTCTGTACGATGCGTTCGACTTGCCCTTCGCTTGCGAGCTCCTCGTACTTCTGAATGCGCGCCTTGCTCTTGGATTGACGCGCGCGCGGGGACATGCGGACCCAGTCCAGCTCGCGCTCCAGTGTGCGTTGGCGCGCGGAAGCCTGCTTCTCTTCGGTCTCCAGTCGCTTCTTCTTCTGCTCCAGCCAACTGGTGTAATTCCCTTCGTAGGGGAAGCCGGAGCCGCGATCGAGCTCGAGGATCCACTTCGCCACGTTGTCGAGGAAATAGCGATCGTGTGTGATCGCGACGACTGTGCCGGGATACTCAGCAAGGTGGTGCTCCAGCCAGGCGACGCTTTCAGCGTCGAGGTGGTTGGTAGGTTCGTCGAGTAACAGTAAGTCAGGCTGCTCCAGCAGGATTCTGCATAACGCGACGCGGCGCTTCTCACCGCCCGAAAGCTTCGTGACGTCAGCGTCGGCGGGCGGGAGGCGCAGCGCGTCCATCGCGACGTCGACTTTGTTATCGAGGTTCCAGAGATCGAGGGCGTCAATGCGCTCCTGCACGCGCGCCTGCTCGTCGAGGAGCTTCTGCATCGCGGCATCGTCCATCGGTTCGCCAAAGGCGAGATTGATCTCCTCGAAACGTTTGAGCAGATCGCGCTGCGGTTTGACAGCCAGCTCCACGTTCCCTTTTACATCGAGCGACGTTTCGAGCTGAGGTTCCTGCGGAAGGAAAGCGACTTTCGTTCCGTCAGCGGCCCACGCTTCGCCGTTGAAGTCTGTGTCCTGCCCTGCCATGATGCGAAGCAAGGAGGACTTCCCGGCCCCGTTAGGCCCGACGACGCCGATCTTTGCGCCGTGATAGAACGAGAGCCAGATATCGTTGAGAATGACGCGCGAAGGCGGGACGACTTTCGTCAGCGCCTTCATTACATAGATGAAAGTTGGCAATGCCGAGGTTTATAGTCTGAGGTCGAGACGTGGCACGCTGCCCCTCCGCAGGCGCGAATGCGAACGGTAACTGGGGCACCGCGCGGTGAGAACCTCCTGCCAACGACGCTGCATCTATCAACCCGTACCGGCTGAACCTCGGGACTGCGGTCGGCGCCCGATGGCGTTGCTCGCCGTACTCGTTAGAGACCCCGTCGCACTCCGAGCCGGACCACTCGGCCCGCCCCCGGCAAGAGCCCCCGGGTGCGATCGACGACGTACAGCTTGTCGAACACGTTCTTTACGGTCACATAGACATCGGTCTGGAGCCCGCGCAGCGTGGTGCCTAACGCCACGTTCCAGATCGTGCTTGATGCGATCAACCCTTGTTGGCCGTCAGGCACCAGCACGCGCGTGTTCAGCGGGTCGCCGAACTGACGTCCGATATGGACGCCCTCGATGGCAAGCGAACCTCCAGCGAGACGGAGACCCAGCTCACCCGTAACGAGGAACTCGGGAGCGTAGGGGAGCCGAGTGCCCGTCACGAGCACGCGCTGCCGACTCCCCGCGGCATTCTGCGCCGCGTACACCTTGCTCACCACGTCGCTCCCGCCCGTGCCAACGAACGCGGAGCGTTGATCGTCAAAGCGCGCGACCGGGATCCACGTGATGGACGCCGCCGAAAAGAGGGTTGCACGGCTGATCGTCGAGAGTGTGTCGGCGCGGACCATCAGCTCGACGCCGCGGTGCTGTGTGGCGCCTGCGCTCGTTAGGGCGGCGCCGCTCCCGCCGGCAACGCTGGCTGGGATGATCTGGTCGCTGAACTGGAGGGCGAAGAGCGTTGCATCGAGTGCAAGATTGGCCACGCTGGCGCGCGCGCCCATTTCGTAGTTCCAGCTCCGCTCCGACGGGAGCTCGAGCGCAGCGCCGGTGGTGTTATCGATGACGTCTTCAGGACGCGGCGGAGAAAAGCCCCGATGCACGCCCCAAAAGAGCGTAACGTCGCGGCCGGCATGTAGCGTCGCACCGAAGCCGGGGATGATTTCTGTCAGCTGCAACGCACCCTCGACGCCTTCGGGATCGACGCTGGTCGGTCGCCGGTTGGTTCTCGTTAGGCGCATGTGTTCGACGCGCAGGCCGGACGACACGGTCAGGCGCCCGAACGAGAGGCGGCCTTGCGCGAAGGCGGCTGCGGCCCGCACGGAGCGGGCGTTGTCCTCGACGATACCTGAATTCGGATTGCTGCTGGATCCGGCCGTGCGCGCGGCCGCAAATTGGCCGTTGACTTGCTGGCGGTCCTGCCACTCGCTGTGGAGGCGCACACCGGCATCGAGCTGGAGGGGCCGGCCCGCGAGCGCCGTGCCTAACGACACACGCGGTTCCACACCCAGGACCCGATACTCGCGCAGGCGACCTTCGTTGCCGCAGGTCGTGTGCAGATTGGCCATACCGCCGCATGCAGGATCGCTTGCGTCATTGGGGCGCTGCGACGAGTTGGAGCTTTGGCGCCACCAATCGCGCTTGATCGTGTAAGCGTAGAGCATGGCCGTGGTGCTGGCATTCGCGCTCCAGGCTCCGTGATGCGTCAGCGCGCCGCCGACGCGCCCCATGGTGAAGCGGTCGTTCGCGAACGCGTTCTGACGCGGAGCGGCCGCCCATTCCGTCTCGGTCAGCCCCGAATACGTCACTCGCGACCGCTCCTGGTATGCGTTCGCTCGGGCCACCAGCGTCCCGCCGCTGCCTAACGACATCATCAGCTTCAGCTGACCATCGGTCACTTCGCTGTCGACATTCTCCCGCGCCGGTGAATCGGCGCGCTTGCGCAAGAACTCGGCGAACACACCGTTCCCCTGAAAGAGGCCACGGCCCGTTACGTGCAAGCGGCCAAAGCCGTGCGATCCGCCGTCGAGCGCTGCGGTGATCGTGGGCCGCGCAGGAAGACCGGGCGTTATGTAGTTGATGACTCCGCCCACTGTATTCGGACCGTACAGGATCTGCCCCGCTCCCTTCACCACTTCGATGCGATCGAACCGCTCGAGAGGTGGGTGGTAGTACGACGCGTTGTCGCCGTACGGCGCGATCGTGATCGGGATCCCGTCTTCAAGCAGAAGGACCTTGGTCGAGCGGGTCGGATTGAGACCGCGCAGGCCAATGTTTGGACGCAGTCCTAACCCCTCTTCGTCGCGCACGTTCACGCCGGACACTTTTCGTAGAGCATCGGCGATGGTGATCACGCGCGTGCTCAACAGCATGTTGTGGTCAAGCCGCACGGCGCTCCCAGGGAGTGCAGCCAGCGCTTGGGGTCTTCCGAGAATAGCGACGCCAGGGAGCGAGCGCACGCTGTCGCGCCGAGCGCCCGTGTCGGACGTTGGAACCGCCTGAGCGTTGGCTGCGCCGGCTGTTGCACAGGTGAGCAAGCAGATCCCGGCGAGAAGGCAGCGAGGGCGCGACGTACACGCGAGGCGCGCGCAATGCGCGTTAGGCATGGTGCTGTTCGATGGAGGTAGCAAGGTATGATCTCGATCAAAACGGGTGATTCGTGGATGCGACTACCGGGGACTCGCGCGAGCCGAGCCAGTCGAGGATGCCCTCGGCCGCGCGTTCGCCAGAGCGGACGCAATCGGCAATCCCGACGCCGGCCAGGGCGTTGCCGGCGAGCGCGACCCACGGCTTGCCGGCGAGCCGTGCCTCGATCTCCGCGCGCCGTTGCAGATGGCCGACGGTGTACTGCGGAATAGCGTTAGGCCAACGAGAGACGCGTGCGATCACGGGAGCATCGCGGACGGCGAGCATCTCGGCCAGCTCCGCGCGCGCGAGGGCGATAAGGTCGTCATCGTCCCGTTCCAGCACTGCGTCGCGTCCGACGCCGCCGAAGAAGATGCGGAAGAGCACGAACCCCTCCGGCGCACGGCCGGCGAATTTGGCCGAGCTCCACGTGCAGGCGATCGGCGCTCTCTGCTCGACGCGCGGGACCGTGTAGCCGGAGGCGGTCAACGCGCGCCCTACACCGGCACGCGGATAGCCTAACGAGACCGCGGCGGTCGAGGCGTGCTCGATCGCACCGAGCAGGCCGCCGAGCTTCGCGTCATGCGTCGCGAGGAGCCGAGCAGATTCCGCCGCTGGCGTCGCAAGCACGATCGCGTCGGCCTCCAGCGTCTCCCCATTCGCAAGCGTGACACACAGGCCGTCGCGCCCCCCCGCGCGTAGCCAGAGGGCGGCAGCTGGCGCACGCAGGCGAATCTCGACCGCAAACGCACTTCGCAAACTGCCGGCAAGCCACTGCGCGACGCCCTCCGGAAGTTCAGCCATCCCGTTCCTGAACGAGAGAAAAGCAGAACCCGGCACACCCGCGACCTCCGTGCGCGCCGCGTCGGGCTTGGCGCGACGACGTTCGGCGAACATCCCACGCAGCACGCTGCCGTGTTCGCGCTCCAACGCACGCAGCCGCGGAAACGTGGCGTCGAGGCTGAGCCGTGCACCGTCTCCGGCGAAGACGCCCGTGAGCAGCGGGTCGGCGACGCGCTCATACGTCTCGCGTCCGAGGCGGCGCACCACGAACTGGGCGATCGACTCCTCGGCGTCCCCGGAACGACGCCTAACGAGCGTCTCGAGCATGACGCGCGCCTTCCCCGCCGGTGAGAGCAACGGTGTCGACATCAGCGCGCTTGGACGCGACGGGACGAGCCCCGACATGCCTTCCGGCAGCCGCACCAGACGCCCGCGCGAGACCACATAGGAGCCGCGTACGCTCATCCCGATCAGACGATCGGCGATGCCTACGCGCTGCGCCAATTCTATCGCGGCCGGCTTCGCGGCGAGCACGGCATCGGGCCCGTGCTCCATCACGAATCCGTCGGTCCGTTCCGTGGCGATGAGGCCGCCCAAGCGATCCGCCAATTCGATCAGCGTCACGCGCAACGGCCGGCGCGCGGCTGCAAGGCGTGCCGCCGCAGCGAGACCGCTAATGCCGCCCCCCACGATGAGGACGTGAGCGCGGCCGGCGTTGGGCAACGTGATAGATGGTGAAGGCACTGCGCGTGCGTGCGAGGGAACGGCGGGAGAAAGCGGACGCGCCCAAGGCATTGCGGCGCCGGCGGCTCGCGCTCCCGTTCTGTGCGAGATTCGCCTAACGTTGCGATTGTGGCAGCGTGCCGCGCGTAGCGCAAGTCGTGCGACCTCAACTCCGTAGTAGTACGGATCGCTGGTCTCCGTAGCATAGCGGATGGCAGGTTCGCGCTTGCCGACTAGCGTTCCGAGGGCCGCGCGCGCGACTCCACCGCGTTGCGGTAACTCGATCCCTAGAGTGTATCTCGCCGTCGTCGGTCTAAACCAGCAGCGGGCTCCAGTGACGGTCCGCGGGCAACTTGCCATAGGTGCTGACGAGCTGCCGGTCGCGCTCGCGGGGCTGCGCGGCCGCGTGCGCGAGGGCTTCGTCCTGTCGACATGCAACAGGATCGAAGCATACACTGTCGGCACGTCAACAGACGCCGCGCTAGCAGCATCTCGTGCGTTTCTCGCGGAGCGAGCCGACAAGCTGTGGAACGTCTGGGCAAGTCGCACCTACGAGCACACCGACGATCGCGCGCTGCGCCACCTCTTCACCGTAGCGGCTGGCCTCGATTCCATGGTGTTGGGTGAGCCGCAGATCCTCGGCCAACTTCGCACTGCACTGGACGCCGCCGGGCGCGAGCATCTGGCAGGTGCCATCCTGGGGCAAGTCGGCGCCGCCGCAATTGTGTGCGGCAAGCGTGTGCGCAGCGAGACGGGTATTGGTCGCCACGCAACCTCTGTTGTGACGGTCGCGCTCAGCGAAGTAGTGAGACGGCTCGGCGGGTGGGATGGGCACGAGGTCGTGGTCGTCGGCGCCGGATCCACGGCTGAATTGGTGCTCAAACACCTCGCGGCGAGCAGCGGATGCCGCCTAACGCTTGTCGGTCGAACCAGCGAACGGGCGATCGCCCTCGCCCGGCGATACGGCGTCGCCGCGCGACCTTTCGCCGAACTGCGCGACGCTCTGGCGTCGGCGGATGCGCTCATCGCGTGCACGGCAGCGCCGCACTACGTCGTAGCGGCAACTGACCTCGTGGTCGCCGGTCGCGACTGCAGCGAACGGCCCCTGATTTGTCTAGATCTCGGTGTGCCTCCGGATATAGATCCGCGCGCCGCAACGTTCGCAGCCGTGCAACTCCTCGACCTCGATGCCGTGCAAACGATCGCCGATGAGAATCGCACAGTGCGTGAGCGCGAGGCGCCGCGGGCGCAGGCCGTGGTCGAAGAAGAGCTCGATCGCTTCATGCAGTGGTGGCGCGTGCGTCATGTCATCCCCACGATCGCGCGTGTCCGCTCCGGGGCCGATGCCTTGCGCGAAGCCGAGGTCGCGCGCGCTCTGGCGCGCTTGCCGGGGCTGTCCCCACGCGAGCAGCGGGTCGTTAGGTCGCTCGCGTCGCGGCTGGTGGGCAAACTGCTGCACGCCCCGACGGCCACGCTGCGCGAGCGCGGCGATCGCGATCTCGCCGCGGCGATGCGCGTTCTTTTTGCCGTGCCCGATCCTGAGCGCGATGCGGCGCCGGCAGAACAAACGCTACCGCCCGCATGACGGCGCCTAACGACGCCTCCGGCGCCGAGCGGTCGCTCTTCGTCCAGTACCTCTTTTTCAAGGTCGCCGCGGCCTGGCGCCGGCTGCCTGCCGCACAGCGCGAACAGGGCCGCAAGGATTTCGCTGACGCGCTCGCGGGTGCGCCCGAGCTTCATGCCTACGCATACAGTACGCTCGGTCTCAAATCGTTCACGCAGTTCATGCTCTGGTGTCAGTGCGCGTCGCCCGACTTAGCGCAGGAAACCATCGCGAAACTGCTCCTCACGGGGTTCGGTCAGTTCTGCGAGATCAGCTATTCGCTCTTCGGTCTCACGCGTCCATCGATCTATACCAAACGCCGGACGATACAGGAGCAGGCCGTCTACGAACAGACGCGACTGCGCTATCTCATTGTCTACCCATTCGTGAAATCCACCGACTGGTATCTGTTGAGTCGCGAGGCGCGCCAGGGTTTCATGAACGAGCACATGCGTGTGGGACACGATTTCGAGGATGTGCGTCAGGTCCTGCTCTACAGCACTGGGCTCGACGATCAGGAGTTTGTCGTAGCCTACGAAACGGACCGGCTCGAGCGCCAGCAGGACCTCGTTATCGCGCTGCGCGCGACGGAGTCCCGTCGTTCCACCGTCCGTGACACGCCGATCTTTACGTGCATCCACCGGCCGCTGCACGAAACGCTGGCGTTGAACGGATGACGCGCGCGGAGACGGTTGCGGTGCGCCTCTCGGGCGGTGGCGCGAGTCTCTTCGCGCGCGCCGCGCGACGAGAAGACGTGGACTGCACACCCGTTTGGTTTATGCGCCAAGCCGGGCGCATCCTGCGCGAATATCGCGCGGTGCGCGAGCGCTTCACGCTAGTGGAGATCTGCCGCCAGTCCGAACTCTGTGCTGAAGTCACGTTGCAGCCACTTGGTCGGATGCCGCTCGATGCGGCGGTACTGTTCTCCGACATCATGCTGCCACTGATAGCCGTCGGTGTCGACGTCGAAATCGTGGACGGCGTGGGGCCGGTGGTGCGGGAGCCTGTGCGTGATGCAACGGCCGTGCGTCGCGTTCGCCCGCTCGAGCCCGACGAGGATTTGCCGTACGTCGCCGAGACGATCCGCTTGCTCGCGCGCGAGCTGCACCCGCAGCGCGCCGTCCTCGGCTTCGCGGGAGCGCCGTTCACGCTCGCGTCGTACCTCATCGAGGGGAAATCGTCGCGCGACTTCGTGCGCACCAAGGGGATGATGTACGGCGCGCCGGCACTGTGGCATGAGCTGATGGGGCGCCTAACGAACATCACCGTCGCCGCGCTGCGCGCGCAGGTGCGCGCCGGGGCGGACGCCTTCCAATTGTTCGACAGCTGGGTCGGCGCATTGAGCCCGGCCGACTACGCGGAATTCGTACAGCCTCACGTGCGTCGCATCTTCAGCGAGCTCGTACCGGAACGCGTGCCCATGGTGCACTTCGGCGTGAATACGGCGGGGCTTCTCGATCTGATGAAAAACGACGGCGCCACGATTATCGGACTCGACTGGCGCGTGTCGTTGGACGATGCGTGGGAGCGCGTGGGCCATCACCTTGGCGTTCAGGGAAACCTCGATCCGGCAGCACTGTGCGGCCCGCGCCATACGCTCGAGCAACGTGCCCGCGATGTACTGGAGCGCGCGGCCAGCCGCCCGGGCCACATCTTCAACCTGGGGCACGGCCTGCATCCGGACACACCCGTCGAGAACGTGATGCATCTGGTCGACTTCGTGCATAACGAGAGCGTCCGCCTGCGCTTGCCGGCGCCCGGTCCGGCGGTAGCTCGGCAATGACCACGCGCTCGCCGCAGCCTACGGCTATCCTCTTGCTCGCCTATGGCACGCCGGAGACGCCCGACGATGTTCTTCCATACTTCACGCACATCCGCGGCGGACGAACGCCATCGGCCGAGGCGGTCGAGCACTTGAAGCGGCGTTATGAGCGGGTCGGAGGACGCACGCCGTTGCTCGACGTGACGCTGCAAATCGCGCGCGCGCTCGAAACGCAGCTCGAGGCCGACACGGGTCCGTATCGCGTCTTCGTCGCGATGAAACACTGGCATCCATTCATCGGCGACGTGATCCCGCGCGTCGCAGCGGAAGGTATCCGCCGCGTGATCGCGATCGTGCTGGCTCCGCACTACTCGCGCATGAGCGTGGGCGCGTACGAAAAGGCCGTCGCCGACGCCACGCAGCGGCTAGCAGTGCAATTGGATGTGACGTTCGTCGAGCACTGGGGGATGCACCCGCTGTTCATCGCGTTGATCGCCGAACACGTGCGCGAAGGCTTCGCGGCATTCGGGCCCCAGCATTCGAGTGCCGTTATGCCCCTCTTCAGTGCGCACAGTCTGCCTGTGCGGATCCGCGAGTGGAGCGATCCGTACGAAGATCAGTTGCGCGAGAGCTGTGCGGCGGCTGCACGGCACGTTGGGCTGGCCGAGTGGCGTTTCGCGTGGCAGAGCTCGGGACACAGCGCCGAGCCGTGGCTTGGCCCCGACATCGGGGAGTATCTCGAAACACTGCGCGACGAGGGCGTGCGGCGCGTCCTTTCCGTGCCGATCGGTTTCCTGTGCGACCACCTCGAAGTGCTGTACGACATCGATGTCGAGGCGCAGCGTCGAGCGGCGGAGCTGGGCGTGACGCTGCGCCGGATCGCGATGCCTAACGCATCTCCCTCGCTGGTCGCGACGCTCGCGGCGCTCGTTAGGGACGTGGAACGCGGGGCGCTCGGCATCCCGCTCGCTGCGGCTTGAGCAACCGGTCCATGCGTACGTTTCGCGTCGGATCTCGCGGCAGCCGGCTCGCTCTCACACAGACGGAGCTGGTGCTCGAACGACTGGGCACGATCTACCCCGAGCACGACTTCGTCGTAGAGCGCATCGCCACGAAGGGGGACGTACTGAGCGATACACCGCTCGCTGCAATCGGTCGCGGAGTATTCGTCGACGCGATCGAGGAAGCGCTGCGCGAGCGGCGTATCGACTTTGCGGTGCATAGTGCGAAGGACCTGCCGTCGCAGTTGAACTCTGATTTACAACTGGGCGCTGTGCTCGAGCGCGCGGACCCGCGCGATGCGCTGGTGTCGCATGGCGCGGGCCTCACCGACCTTCCAACCGGCGCGCGCGTTGGCACAAGCAGTGCCCGCCGCGCCTGTCAGATCCACGCGCGCCGCCCGGACCTCGAGCTTGTTCCAGTGCGCGGTAACGTGGAGACGCGCTTGCGCAAGCTCGATGCGGGAGACTTTGACGCCATCGTGCTTGCCGTTGCGGGGCTCGCGCGGCTCGCGCTCGAGTCCAGGGTGACCGAATACTTCGAGCCGGTCGACATGGTTCCCTGCCCGGGCCAAGGGGCGCTGGCGGTAGAGATTCGTGCTGAAGATGCGGACACCGCGCGTCTGCTAGCACCGCTCGGGCACGCGACGACGACGGTTGCCGTGCGCGCGGAACGTGGGTTCCTGGCGCGGCTCGGCGCCGGTTGCGCGGCACCTGTCGGCGCGTATGCGCGATACGCGCGCGAACAGACGCTTGTGCTCGATGCGTTCGTCGGCGCGATCGATGGACGTATGGTACGAGGGACGCAGTCGGGCAGCAGCGTTAGGCCCGAGGTCGTCGGCGTGGCCCTCGCGGAGGAGCTACTCGCAGGTGGCGGGGAGGCCTTGTTACGCGAGGCGACGCAGCTCGCAAGGCCCGCACGTGCTTGACCCCCACATTTCCCGCGATGCCCTGCGCGGCCGGCGCGTGGTGATCACGCGCCCGAGCGAGCAGGCGGCCGGGTTGGCGGAAGCGTGTCGCTCGTTAGGTGCCGAGGCAATCATCGCGCCGGCGATCGCGATCGTAGAGCCGGTCACCTGGGCTCCTCTGGACGAGGCGCTTGCGCGTCTCGACCTGTATGCGTGGCTGATCGTCACCAGTGTACACGCGGCGCGCGCGGTGCGCGCCCGGGTCCGGGCACTGGACATAGCGGACCGCCTAACGGGCGTGCGCCTCGCGGCCGTCGGTCCGGCCACAGCTGCTGCGCTCCCCGGCGCGGAGCCCGGCCGCGTGCTCGTCAGCTCCGAGCAGCACGCGCAGGCGCTCGCCGACGAGATCCCCGATGTCGCCGGCAAGCACATCCTTTTTCCCCGCGGCGATCGCGCGCGCGAGTTCCTCCCACAGCGCTTACGCTCGCGCGGTGCCACCGTCGACGACCCCATAGCCTACCGAACGATCCCCGGTGAAGGGCTTGGGGTCATCCTCGGTGAGATAGCGGCGGAGCGTTGCGACGCACTCGTCTTGACCAGTCCATCGACGGTGGAGTTCGTGGCGTCTGCGCTCACTCGCCGCGGCCTAACGCTGGCCGAGCGTGCGAGTCGCGCACGCCCTGCTCTGTTCTGCATCGGACCCACAACGGCCGATGCCGTGCGACAGCTCGGCGTCGAGCCGCAAGGCGTTGCCGCGGGAAGCGCCGAAGGTCTCAGCGAAATCATGTCCAGGTGGTTTGCCAATGGCGTTACCGGCTGATCGCGCGTTGTTCGACGCGCCCCCCCCCCCCCACATCGGCCGCGCTGGAGCCGCCCGGCCGCGGCGACTCCGCCGCACGGCGGCGTTGCGCGCTCTGGTAGCGGAGACGTCGCTCAACGCAGGGCAGCTGGTACATCCGCTGTTCGTGCTCGACGGTCACAACGTTCAGCGGCCGGTCGCGAGCCTCCCCGGCCATGTACAGCTGTCGGTGGATCGGCTCGGCAGCGAGATCGCAGAAGTCGCATCGTTAGGCATCCCGGCGATCATCCTGTTCGGGATTCCAGCGCACAAAGATGCCGCAGGGAGCAGCGCCTGGGATTCGCGCGGGCCCGTGCCGCGTGCCATCGCAGCGATCAAGCAGCACGCGCCCGAAGTGCTCGTCATCGCGGACGTCTGCCTCTGCGAGTACACCTCGCACGGACACTGCGGTGTGGTCAACGCTGACCTTGGCGTCGACAACGACGCGACGCTCGCGCTCGTGGCGCGCACCGCCGTGGCCTATGCCGACGCCGGCGCCGACATCGTAGCTCCGAGTGCGATGATGGATGGTCAGGTAGCCACGATGCGAACCGCGCTGGATGCAGCCGGACACAGCGACACCGCTATTCTCGCCTACGCGGTGAAGTACGCGTCAGCGTTTTACGGTCCTTTTCGCGAAGCGGCGGGATCCACACCGGCCTTCGGCGATCGGCGCTCGTATCAGATGGATCCGCCTAACGTGCGCGAAGCGCTGCGCGAAGCTGTGCTGGATGAGGCCGAGGGGGCCGACATGCTGATGGTGAAACCCGCCGGCCCTTACCTCGACGTGATCGCGGCCGTGCGTGCCGCCACGCAGCTGCCGCTAGCCGCGTATCAAGTGAGCGGCGAGTACGCGACGCTTAAGGCCGGCGCCGAGCGTGGCTGGATCGACGGACGCGCCGCGGCCTTGGAGAGTATCATCGGCATCCGTCGCGCCGGCGCCGACATCGTCATCACGTACTTCGCCAAGGACGTGGCACGATGGCTCGCCGAGAGACGTTGACGGACAGCGCTTCGGCGTCGCGCGACATTTCGCGCTCGCGCGCGCTGTTTGAGCGCGCGCAGCGCCTCATGCCCGGCGGTGTCAGTAGCCCCGTGCGCGCTTTTCGCGCTGTCGGCGGGACGCCGCTGTTCATGCAGCGCGGACTGGGGGCGCGCGTTACGGACGCAGACGGCAACGAGTACGTCGACTACGTCCTTTCGTGGGGTGCGTTGATCGTCGGACATGCGCATCACGACGTCGTGGAGGCCGTCGCGCGCCAGGCGGCGCTCGGCACGTCATTCGGCGCGCCAACCGAGGTGGAAGCGGAGCTGGCCGAACTCATCGTGCGCGCGCTGCCTGGCGTCGAGATCGTTCGCTTCGTCTCGTCAGGCACCGAAGCGGTCATGAGCGCTGTACGACTGGCGCGGGCCGCGACGGGGCGGTCGAAAATCGTGAAGTTCGCGGGGTGCTATCACGGTCACGCTGATGCCTTCCTCGTCCAAGCAGGTTCCGGCGTGGCCACGTTGACGCTGCCCGATAGTCCCGGGGTGACCGCGAGTACGGCGGCGGACACGCTCGTCGCGCCATATAACTCGCTCGATGCAGTGGAGGCGATTTTCGCACAACATGGCGATCACATCGCCGCGATCGTAGTGGAGCCCGTGGCCGCGAACATGGGGCTCGTGCTTCCGGAGCCGGGCTTTCTCGAGGGCCTGCGTGCGCTCACGGAGCGGCACGGCGCGCTGCTCGTCTTCGACGAAGTCATCACCGGGTTCCGCGTCTCGTTAGGCGGCGCGCAGCAGCATTTCGGCGTCGTCCCCGACCTCACCTGCCTGGGCAAGGTGATCGGCGGCGGTTTGCCGGCCGCCGCGTATGCCGGACCGGAGGCCTTGATGCGTCTCGTGGCCCCCGCGGGTCCGGTGTATCAAGCGGGGACGCTCTCTGGAAATCCGTTAGCGATGGCGGCCGGGGTCGCGACCTTGCGAGCGCTGGCAGCGCCGGCACGATTCACACAGCTCGATGAACAGGCGCGCCAGCTCGCGCATGCCGTGCGTGCGGCCGCCAACGCATCCAACGTTCCCGCGCAGGCCGTCTCGTTAGGCGGATTGTGGGGCTTCTTTCTGACGTCGGAGCGTGTGGTCGACTATGCCAGCGCCAAGACCGCTGACTCGCTGCGCTTCGCGCAACTCTTTCATGCCCTGCTCGACGAGGGAGTGTACATCGCCCCGTCACCCTTCGAGGCCGGGTTCGTTTCGCTGGCCCACGATACTGCAACGCTGGAGCTGACCCGCCGCGCCTTGATGCACGCCTTCGAGCGCGCGCGCGATCCAGCAGGCGCGTGACCTGGCGACGCCAATCGCCGCGATGAGTGCATGTCGGCAACCGCGAAACGCAGTGCGTCCCATTCGACACGTTACGTGCTGACTCAAACGTGGGTATCGAGTTATCGGCTGCGCCGCGTCGTGTCGACGCGCATGCGGCCGCGCTCGTCGAGCTTGGCGTGATTCGCCTCGATGCGCCGAACGTAATCGAGTGTCTCACTGTGGCGCCACCGTTTCATTCGTGGCGCGACGGTCTCGATACTCCGCCACGTGCGGTGATCGAGCGCGTGGGTCCGTGCCGTGTCCTGCGCGCGCAGGATCGTCAGACGTCCCGCGTTGTAGCTCGCGAACATGAACGGCAGGCGGTCGATCTCCACGGAATCAGTTTCCCACAGGCGCCACAGTCGCCGATCATAGTAAATGCCCGCGGCGATGTTCCACTCGGGGTCGTCGATGTGTTCCATGGACGAGTTTTTGGTGCGCACTTCCTGATACGTCGACGGCATGAGCTGCATGATCCCGCGTGCGCCGACCCAGCTTTTGGCGTTCGGGTCGAGATTGCTCTCAGCTAAGCCCTGCGCTTTGAACTGGCGCCAGTCGAACCCGGGGCCGAAATAGCGCTTGCTGTATTTGCGGAACGTGTCGTCGTAGCGATCGACGTCGCTCGCGCGCTTGCGCTGCGGCTGCGCCGCCGTGCTCGTTAGGCACAGGCCGCACAGCGCCAGTATGAGCGTTGTGACGTATCGACTATCCACTATCAACTATCCTCTATTCACTAGTTCAGGGCTCCCCCAATCACCATCGCGATCGCGATGAACAACGCCGCGATGAACAACCCGACCGCGATGTTCCCTTTGCGCAACTCCTCAGCGAAGTCGATCTTCGGCGACAGATGATCGATCACTCGATACGCCCCGAACATCAGAACCACGCCGAGTGCAGCGTAGAGAAAGTTCATGCCGATGATGGACCATTCCATAGAGATAGTTGATAGGGGATAGGGGATAGGGGATAGAGGATAGAGGGCAATAACTTACTTGACACACCCGGCCGGAGTGGGCCATCATGAATCCGGCTAGTGCTGAAGTCTACGCCTTGGATCAACGCCTAGCCGGAATGTTCTGGATTCGCGAACCAGCTAGGCATGACATGACGATTTTCAATACCCACTTTGATACGTCGGGCACCGAGACCGACGATCGCGCGCTTGTCACTGTTGGAGTGACTGCGACAGTGACGAAATGGGGTGAGTTTGACTCTGCTTGGATGGCAGTGCTGAAGGAATTCGGAATAAAGCACTATCACACCAAAGAGATGGCGCAGTGGAAGGGTGAGTTTGAGGCGTGGAACAAAGATAAAAAGAAGCGCGATGCGTTTATTCAGCGCCTCCTCACGGTCATCAAGCAGCACAGCAACAAGACCATCGTCCGCGCGTTAGTGCTCCCGGATTATCGTGAGGTGGACGCAAAGTACGAATTGACTGAACTCGCAGGTGGTCCATACTCGTACGTTCAGGCGGCAAGTTTGTTCACGGTTCAGGCGTGGTTGCAAGAGCGCAAGAAAAAGCCACGGCCCACGTCATGGAATTGCCTTATCGCGCATGGCGACAAAGGCCAACATCAATTGCGCCTCTTTCTCAAGCAGACGCTTGGATTTGAACCGTCATTCCTACCACGAATTGATTCAGCAACAGGCGAAGACCTAACGCCATTTTCGGCCGCTGACCTAATCGCCTATCTATACCGTCGGGCCTACCATGACGGTCTTGCCATGCGAAAACTGACGCTTCACCAGGCATGGCACAGTGCATTCAAGTCAATACGGTCACAGCTGCCCCTTGATAGTGGCGTGATTGACACGGAATACATTGAGAACTTCTGCCGAGACAACTCCGTCCCGATGCGATCTAGCGCTTCTTCCGTTTCTGCTTCTGAACTCTCGCCTTCGGCACCTTGAGTATGCGTTTAGTTAACTCTTTCATGCGCTCTAGAGCGTCAGAGCCCGACACGTTAGGCGTCGGGCCGGGCTGTGCTGCGTGCTGCTTCATCGCTTCCCCTTCGGTTTTGGGCCGCGCTTTAGTTGCGGCTTGCGTTGATCCTCACGTCGTAGCGGGCGAGATGTCCGCGCCGATGAGCTGCTTGTAAGTTATGCGCCGGCCAATGATCCCCTTCACGACTTCGATGAATCGCTGGCCATCGTTCGCGGCGCGAGCATTGAAGCGAAACGCTTGCGCGTCCACATAACGCCGCAGATGAAACGGGTCCACGCTGACGTAGGTGCCTTTGATCGCTCGCTTCAAGAGCGACCAGAAGTTTTCAAGTCCCTGCGTGTGAGCGTTGCCCCGCACGTAGGCCACGCCGTGGTCAATCGTGTCGTGGATGTAGTCTCTATCCAGTCCTTTGTACGAGAGATAGGCATCAGTGTAGACCGCCGATCCGGCTTCAATGTGCTCACGCACGTACTGTTGCAGCACCGGCTTGGTGACCTTGGGAGTGACCGCGGCACGAACGCGACTAGTCCCGTTAGGCCCGCGCCGCAGAATGCCGACAATCGCCGCTTTCGCTTTCTGCGGATGGGCCAGCACGCGCTTTTTCTTGGCGGGGTGCATGTTGCCCGCCTTGCCGCCGATAAACGACTCATCGACTTCAAACTCGCCGCCTTCCCACTTGCCAAACGACTTCGCGCGCATCGCAGTGCGAATGCGGTGCAGCATGAACCACGCGCTCTTTTGGGTGACCTTGAGCGCTCGCGCGACTTCATAGCTGCTGACGCCGTTCTTGCAATTGGCGATGAGCCACAGCGCGGGGAGCCACTTATCCAAACCCAGCGCGGAATCCTCGAAAATCGTCCCGAGCTTCACGCTGAATTGCTTGCGGCAACTGCGGCACTTCCAGATGCGCCGCGTCGAGAGGAAGATGGGCTTGTCAGCGTCACAGTGAACGCAGCGCGTCCCGTCCGGCCAACGCAGATGCGCCATGAAGGTGAAGGCGCGGTCAACGTCAGCGAAGTAGCGCACAGCTTCGCTCAGGCTTTCGGGGAGTTTGTACGGAGTGATCATGGCACCCAATCTATGCTATCAGGCTGGGTGCGTCAAGTATATTATTACCGGATAGAGGATAGAGGATAGAGGATAGAGGATGGCGTGATCGAGATTACGTCGGCGTCGTCTATCCCCTATCCCCTATCCCCTATCCCCTAGTTCTGGTTAGGCTAGTGGTGGGACGTGTCCGGGCTGACTGGAATCATGATGTGCGCGTACGGCGTCCCCTTCCACATCTGATACGGGCCGCCGGACTTGTGGTCCGTCGTGATTGTCGCGATCCGCTTGGCGTCAGCGGGGAGGATCATCACGTGCGCCGCCGTGACGACCCAGTCGTTATCAGCCGTTTGAGCCGTCGCGTACGGATCGGTATTGCTGGCCCCCAGATCGCCATGAAGCATGTAGGCGATTCCCAACGCAGCCATCTTCGGCGTGGTCTTCTTCATGTAGGCGTCTCCCCACGCCATGGCATTCGCATCGCCGCACATCGGCGCCGCTTCGGTCGCGCTTGTGTACCCACCCGCGGGAGGTGGATTGAGCGGGAGGCACGTCCAGCCGTTGGTCCCTTTGCGGATCTCGGTGCCTGGTGCTTTCAACGAGTCGTTCCAGTCGAGGACGGTCGCGTTAGCGGCGACGGCTGGCGGTGCGGCGCTGGAGTAGGTCTGTATCTTCCACTCGATTGAGCCAACAGCTGGTGCCGCCACTGCCGCGGTAGCTGCAGTATCGGTGGTCGCGGTTTCCGGCGTGCCTGGTGCGCAGGCCGCCGCCAAAAGCAGGGCAGCTGCGGTTAGGAAGGAACGATGCATAACGAGCCTCGTTAGGTTGGATGTATGGCGGTGACCTCGTCGCCGAGGAGGAGCGATAGTTGATAGTTGATAGTTGATAGAGCGTGCAGAGGGCACTCCGATCGCCGTTATCCCTACCAACTATCCACTATCCACTATCAACTATCAACTACCCACTATCAACTAGCCACTATCAACCATGCTTCTCACCGCGCTCCTGACAGTCCAAGTCCTTACGATTGGCTCCGCGACCGCCCGCGCCGGAGAGAAAGTGTCGGGATTCATCGACATTCCGGCTGGCGTCGACTCCGCCACACGCGTACCGATCTCGATTCTCCGTGGCCGCCAGCCTGGCCCTACACTCGCGTTGATCGCCGGGACGCACGGATCTGAGGTTGCGCCGATCCTCGCGTTGCAACGCGTGCGTGAGCTGCTCGATCCGGTGAACGATTTGCGCGGCACTTTGGTTCTTGTGCACGTCGCCAACCTTCCGTCGTTCGTGCATCGCACGATCTACCGAAACCCGTGGGATCAGAAGAACCTGAACCGCATGTACCCTGGAAAGTCTAACGGGACAGTAACCGAGCGGATCGCTCACGCCATTACAACACAGGTCATCGCCAAGGCGGACTATCTCGTCGACATGCACGCCGGCGACGGGAACGAATCATTGCGCCCGTACACATATTGGATCGACCATGGTATCGACAAGCGCGTCGATTCACTCAGCAAAATGATGGCGCTCGCGTGGGGGAGCGATCACATCATTATCGATACTGGGCGGCCGCGCGATCCGGCGGCTTCCGTTTACACGACGAATACGGCGCTGCTGCGCGGGAAGCCGGCGATAACAACCGAGATCGGCTATCTGGGAATGCCTGACGAGGAGATGATCGCGCAGAACTATCAGAGCGTTGTGCGCTTATTGCGGCATCTCGAGATGCTCCCCGGACCGAAGCAGTACGTCGAGGCACCCCTCTGGATCGATCGCAGCGAAGTCCTAACGAGCCCTGAAAGCGGAACGTGGCACGCGTTGGTGCAGCGCGGGCAGACCGTGCAGAAGGGGACGGCTCTGGGAAGGCTCACCGATTACTTCGGAAACGAGATCGCCCTCGTGCGCGCGACGATGACAGGAGTTGTGCTCTATGTCATCGGCACGCCGGCCATGTCGAAGGGGGAGCCCGTCGGCATGGTAGGTCATATCGTCGAGCCGCGTTAGAAAACGTCACATAGGAATAATGACCGCGCCGTCCACAGCAGCCCGTGCCTCAAATCGGTTTTCAGTACTCTCACTCGAACGCGGCTTCGCCCGTAGCGGCCCCACGCATGAGACTGATGTTTAAGTCCACGCGCGAGCGCGCACGGTGCGCGCTAGGGCTTCCTTGTTCGTCCATCATCACGAACGACCCAATGCCGACACGGTGTTATGGGTTCGCGTGTTGTGCACGATCTCAACGTCGACCAAGCCCTGCGACAGGTTCAATCCACCCGCGCCAGCGAGTGAACAGGCGACGATAGCGCCCAATCTTTCAGGAATTGTTTCAATCCACGCGCGCGAGTGAACCGGGCTGACAGCGTAACGCCGTTGACCCTCGCAGTGATGTTTCAATCCACGCAC
>JBQTIF010000031.1:0-21724 GCA_052388395.1 Gemmatimonadaceae bacterium
TCGGAAACGCGTCCACGATCTTTTTCCGCGCCCGCCCAACTTCGGCGGCGAACATGGGGAAGCGCAGCTTCTCGCTGATCGCGAGGCTCAGCAGCGTGCACAGTGCTTCCTCACTCGATAGAAGGACCTTCCCGAGTCCCCAACTGGAGTGCAGGCGCATGCCGCCGCCACGTCCGCGATCAGCTTCAACCGGATACCCCCGGTCTCGCAGATGCGCGAGATCGCGGAAGACACTGCGCACGCTCACGCCGAGCTCGCGTGCTACCTCCGAGGCGGTGATCCCCGGACGATCACGCAGGATGCGCGTGAGTAGATCCAGCCTATCAATCCGATGCACGCGGATTCCTCCTGCTGCAGGCTACGCCGTTCAGCATCCTATGAAATATGACAGGAAGCGGCATGTTTGATTCTACTCTTGGGAAGTCACTGATCCAGGAGAAATCATGCAGCCAACAGCTGATATCCGCGCGTTTCACGTCGTCATCGGCGCACCGGCGCCGGTCGTCTTCGCGTTCGTGCGGAACATCGAAAACCTTCCACAGTGGTCGGTCCACTTCGCCAAGGGCGGGGTCGAGCTTGATCGCGACGGCGGGGCTTATGTACAGTCTCCCGCCGGTCGAGTGTTCTTCACGATGACCGGCGACGAAGCGACGGGTGTGCTCGACTGGTGGAGCGGGCCGAACAAAACATCTCTCAAACGCTGGCCCACGCGTGTCGTCGCGCTGTCGGAAAGCGCGACCCTGTATCAGGTCACCGCGCTGCTCTCACCCGAGGAATCGCAAATGCCGAACCTCGAGCAGCTCTTTGCCGATGAACTGGGCACTCTGAAACGCGTGGTTGAGGAGCAAGGTGTGCCGGTGTGAGGGTTACTAGTGCCGCTGCGCCAAAAGAACAGCGGCCGAAGCCGAAAGAGTTGGGAAGCACAACGGTGTTTGGGCTGGCGCCGCTGCGTTACATGCCGCTGGTCTTCTTCGTGCAGAAGTACGGGCTCGACGACTTCGACTCGGCGATACACGCACCGTACGAGCTCACCAAGCGTTTCTCGGCAGAGTCGAGTATCCGCGCCTTTCTCGTTAGGTATCCGGCTGCGACGTACACCCGCTTGCTCGAGTGGGTGACGGACCCGAACCCGCACGTGCGCCGGCTCGTGTCCGAAGGCACACGCCCACGGTTACCGTGGGCCCCGCGGCTGCGTGCCTTTCAGCAGGAGCCGCGGCCGGTGCGTTTGCTGCTGGCGCGACTCAGAGATGACCCCGTCCGCTATGTACAGCGATCCGTGGCGAACAACCTCAACGACATCGGCAAGGACAATCCGGACCTGCTCGTCGCGACGTGCCGGCGTTGGTTGGCCGGAGCCGGCACAGCGAGAACGTGGATCGTGCGGCACGCCTTGCGGTCACGCGTCAAAAAGGGCCACCGTGGAGCGCTTTCCGCGTTAGGCTTCGGTGCCCGTCCCCGGGTCGCCGTGACGCAGGCGCGGGTGCCCAAAGTCGTGCGCGTTGGCGCTGTCCTGCGGTTCTCATTCGCAGTCGTGAGCCGCGCGACTCGCAAACAAGAGCTGGAAGTCGCCTACACAGAGCATTTTGTGAAGGCGAACGGCGCCACGCGTCCAACAGTCTTCAAATTAAACGCCTAACGCTGGGGCCGAGCGCCTCAGCGCAACTGACCGGGCGCGTTTCGTTTGCTGCGTTGACGACCCGGCGGCCGTTCCCCGGGCGTCACCGCATCGACGCGTTGATCAATGGAGTCATGTACCCTCTGTGTGAGTTCCATGTGCGACCGCGGTAAACATGGAACCCTCGGCCTTTGTCTTGCTCTTGGCCGCGCTGTCGCTTTGGATTACTCCCAGCGTAAGGCTTTGATCGGATCAACCTGTGAGGCACGTCGCGCAGGAAGATAACCGGCGCCGAGCGCCACGCCGGCGAGCAGTATCGTCGCCGTAACGAGCACAACCGGATCGTGACCCTGCAATCGGTAGAGCAGCGACTGCGCCGCGCGCGCGAGGCCGATCGCTGCCGCGATCCCGATTGCGCCACCGATCAAGGTGAGCACGCCCACCTGCCGCAGGATCATGCCGCGCACGGTGCCCGCGTGCGCGCCTAACGCCATCCGGACGCCGATTTCACGCGTACGCTGAGTCACGGTGTAAGCAAGCACACCGTACAGTCCAATAGCGGCAAGCAGCGTTGCCAGCACGGCAAATGACGACGACAGCGTCCCGATCATCCTGTCCATGAAGACGTTCTCCCGCACTTGTTGCGGCATCGTCCGCAGCTCCTCCACCGGCAGGTTCGGATCGAGTCTCGCGATGAGCGGCGGGATCGCCTGCAGTACGTCGGACGGACTGAGTGATGTACGGACATAGAAGTTCATGAACCCGACGCTCGCGTCTTGTCGATGCGGTGTGTAGAAGAGCGGCGGAATCTCGTCTTTCACGTCGCTGTACTTGGCGTCCTTGACGAGGCCCACGATCTCGGTTTCCAGCTCTCTATTCCCGCTTCCGCGCGTGGACATGCGCTTGCCGACGGCTTGCGTGCCGAGGTTGAACTTCCCGGCGAACGTCTCGTTGACGATTGCTACGTCGGGCCTTCCCGCGATGTCAGCGTCTGTAAAGTCTCTCCCGGCGAGCAACGGAACGCCTAACGTGCGGAAATACCCGGGTCCGACTTCATTGAACGTGGCGTTCGCGTCCACGTCCGGGCCGCCCTGGAAACCTTCCACGGCAACGTCGGTCCCCCAGTTGCTTCCCCCGAGCAGTGGGACCATGGCAGAAGTAACGCCGCTGACCCCGGGGAGCGCACGCAACTCCTCTTCCACGCGAGCGAAGAATTGAGCGCTGCGGGTCGTGTGGTACCCGTTGCGCTCAGGCGAAATGGCGAACGTCACCATGTTGTCGATATTCACACCCAGATCGACGCGGCTGACGTTGTGCAGGCTCTTGATGAACAGACCAGCCGACGTCAGCAGCATCATCGCGAGGGCAATCTGCGCCGTGACGAGGGAGACACGCAAACGGGCCGCTCCTTTCGCACCCGATGGCTGGCCGGAGGACGCGCGAATGGATGTCAGCAGATCGCGGCGCGTGCTGTGCAACGCCGGATACAGCCCGAAAAGCAGGCCGGCACCTAACGAGAGTACCAGCGCGAACATGACCAGCGGCCAGCTCAAACCGAAATCGATGATCTGCGACGCATTTGCCGGCAGCACGGACGCGAGCAGGGACAGCGTCCAGCGCGCGAAGACCAGGCTCACAACGCCCGCCATGAGCGCCAACAGAACGGATTCCGTGAGGAGCTGGACGATCACGTGACGACGCTGTGCTCCGAGGGAGAGTCGCACGGCCATCTCCGTGGCGCGGCCGGCGCCACGCGCGAGGAGCAGGTTCGCGATGTTCGCCACGGCGATGAGGAGCACGATTCCTGTGACGGCGAAGAGCATCGCCAGAGGCGTCTTTGCGTCTTCGTGCATCTCCGACTGACCGCGGTATCCCGGGGTCAGCGCGACTTGCTTCGCCGTGAACTGCGCCATCGTTTGCTCGCTCATCCCGCGTTGCAGCGGCGCTTCCACGTCGTTGACAATGGGACCGTACACGAGGTTGATCCCCGACCGCGCTTGCTCTAAAGTCACGTTAGGCTTGAGTCGGGCAAAGAGATACGCCCAGTAGTTCGCGCGATTGTCCATGCGCCCGCTGCGCGTCGTCACCACGCTGCGCATGGAAATCGGAACGAAGACCGCAGGCCGCTCACTGAGCGTGGTCCCGTCAAAGCCGCGCGCAGCGACACCGACTACGCTGAACGACTGGCCGTTGATCACCACCTGCTCGTTGAGAATGGACCGGTCGGATCCAAGCTCATTCTCCCAAAACCGATGGCTCAGGACGGCCACGAAATGCGCGCCGATCGTCTGGTCGTCAGCCACCGTCAGTAGTCTGCCTAACGCTGCCTGCTGGCGCAGGACTGAGAAGTACGATCCCGACACGAACATGCCCTCGGCACGGCGCGTCTGCTGGCGCACGCCGAGGTTGGCGTCGAAGGAGCGGTGCGCGGCGATGCCGCTGAAAGGCGTCGGCGTCTTCTCCAGATCGCGAAACATCGGATAGCTGAACACGTCGTCGCAGCCACCTGCATTGCTGCAGGATTGTGATCCCGGCTTCGGACCCGGAGCCGAGAGGTTCACCAGCTCACCGGGCGCATCGGTCGGTAGCGGCCGAAGGAGCAACTGCTCGAACAGCGAGAAGATCCCTGCGTTCGCCCCTATGCCCAGCGCAAGCGAGAGGACCGCTACCACCGTGACAAAGGGGGTTTTAACCAGTGTGCGAAACGCCAGCCGGAGGTTGCGCATGGAAGTACCGAGTATGAAAGCGCCGGGAACGATGCTAAGACACCCAGTTCGGTCGCACGGATTGCTCCGCCTTCAGTTGCGCGGTCTGTTAACGAGAAAAATGGATGAGAAACGATGCTGTGATTGTTTTCTTGGTGAGCAGCGACTCGAGATTCCAATTCGCGCGATCGATCTCGGCATCATTGCGATCACAGCATCCTCATAACCTGTCCGTGGTACCGCTACGCTCAGCAGCAGTGGCCAGGCACGGAGGTGCGAGGTCCCGGCGCACGGACTGAATCCAACGGACGGTCGATGTTCGCGCTACTCCCCGGGCGGTCCACTTCGTCGGCCAAGCGAGCGAAGTACCAGATAGCTCCCGACGATCACAGCCAAGAGTGAGGCCAATAGAATGCCGAGCTTAGCCTCCTCCAGAAGTGGCGTCCCCTCGAACGCGAGTCCCGCAATGAACAGCGCCATTGTGAATCCAATGCCGCCCAACCATCCGGCGCCGTGGAGTGCCGCCCAACCAATGCCACGCGGGAGCGAAGACCAGCCCAGACGCACGGCGATCCATGAGAAGAGCGTGATCCCGACCGGCTTGCCAAAGAGCAGTCCGATCAGGACGCCGAACCCTACGGAGCTAGCCCATGGCGCGCTCGCCTCGCTGATCGAGACGCCGGCATTCGCGAGGGCGAACAGCGGCAGGATCGCGAACGCCGCGATCGGTGCCAGCGCATGCTCCAGCCGGAGGAGCGGTGATTGCACGGCCTCGCTGGCCGTTTCCAACGCGTGGATCGCCTCGCGCTGGCCTTTACTCGTTAGGACGTTCCGATCACCCGTTTCCGTGCGTTCAAACTCCGCGAGCAGAAAGCGGGCGAGGGTCGAGAACTCGGCGGCGTCGATGCGAGTCTGGACAGGAATCGTGAAGGCGAGTACCACGCCGGCAATTGTGGCGTGAATCCCCGAGCTCAGGACTGCAATCCATAGAGCGACACCGATGAGCAGATAAGGCGCCAGCGCCCGGACCCGCAACTTGTTGAGCGCGACGAGGACGCCAGCTGCCGCAATCGCCGAAAGCAACGCGGGGAGCGAGATGGTCTCGGTATAAAACAGCGCGATCACCGCCACAGCGCCCATGTCGTCGATGATGGCGAGCGCCGTGAGGAAAATTTTGAGGCCGATTGGAACCCGCGGTCCCATGAGCGTGAGGACGCCCAGGGCGAAGGCGATATCGGTAGCCATGGGGATTCCCCAGCCACGCAGCGCATCCGTGCCGCCGTTGACGGCAACGTAAAGCAGCGCGGGGACTACCATGCCGCCTAACGCGGCGATGATGGGAAGGCTCGCGTGCCGCGGGCTGGAAAGCTCGCCGGCGGCAAACTCGCGCTTGATCTCCAGACCAACGAGCAGAAAGAAGACCACCATCAGCCCGTCGTTGATCCAGTGCTGCAGCGACAACGCATGCGGTGATGTCGTGGTGCCGATCACGATCTCGGTATGCCACAGCGCGAAGTACGCCCCCGCCCACGGTGAGTTCGCCCAGATCAGCGCGATGACCGTGCACAGCACGAGCAGGATGCTGCCGATCGGGCCGCTCGCGGCGAACTGATAGAAAGGCCGCAAGTGGCGGGTCACCAGCTGGGCGCCGCCTTCGGAGTGCGCTTCTCCCGGTCCTTTCCTCGCGTTGGTCTCGGGCGTCGACGTCATGGGCCCGATAAGCTAGCGTGCACACGCCGCGACCCGCCATCGAGCTACGCCGGGCCAGGACGGGAACCGAACGACAAGTGCCGCAACCGCGAAACGAGCTGCGTGGCAGCCACTCGCTAGGCATACGCCGGCGATAGCAATCGTCGGTACCGCGCACTGCTATAGCTCGCGAACCGAATCCATCGGGTCGATGCGTACGGCGCGACGAACCGGCAGATACGTCGCGAGCAGCGCCGCAGCAGCGAGCAGTACCACCGCGCCCCCGAGCGTAGCAGCGTCGGTCGTCGTGACACCATACAGCAGCGTGGCGAGGAAGCGCGTCACGACCAGCGCTACAGCGATCCCCAGGACGATACCTAACGCGGCCAGCCGTGCTCCGTAGTTCAGCACCAGGCGTGTGACGCGATTTGGTGAAGCGCCTAACGCCATCCGGATGCCGATCTCGTGCTGCCGCCGCCGCACCGTGTACGACAGCACACCGTGAATACCGATGACAGCTAACACGACCGCCAGACCCGCAAAAAGCCCCAGGAGCAGCATCACGAAGCGGCGCTGCTGGATAGAGCTCGACAGCGTCTCTTCCAGCGACTCGGCTCCGAAAACGGCGAGACCTGCATCCGCTTCGCGTACCACTGCACGCACTGTCGGGACGGCGGCGGCGGGATTTCCACGCACGCGCACAAGAAGTGTGTGCGCGCCGTCTGCCGACGGAGCCTGCTGGATCGGAACGTAGATCGCCGGCGGCGTGGCCGCCGTTAGGCCGTGCATCTTCTCGTCACCCACAACGCCCAGAATCGTCCGCGCAGCTCCCCAAAAGCTGATCTGCTGACCGATCGGATCTCTGTTCCCGAAGAACGCGCGCGCCGCCGTCTCGTTAATAGCGGCGACAGTTGGTCCCTGCGACTCCACTTCGCCAAAGACCTCGCCGCGCTGGACGGAAAGCCTAACGGTGCTAAAGTAGCTGCCCGTCACACGTCGCACTGTAATCTCGGGATAGTTGCGCGACTCCGCTTCGCGGCCGACGATCGCAAACGAGTTCGTGAAGCCGGCATCGAGGGGGTGGTTGCCGGCGATCGCCACGGACTCGACGCCGGGGAGCGCTTCGGCGCGTCGGCGTAAGTCGGCGTTGAAGCGATGCATCTCTACGAAATTGGGCCATACGTCGAAGTTGACGGGGTAGCGCCAGCGCGGCAGCTGGAATTCGGCCTTCACCACCTTCGAGGCGTCGAAGCCAGGATCGACGCTTTGTACGCTCCAGAAACTACGCAACAAAAGCCCCGCGCCGACAACAAGGACCAAGGCGAGGGCCACCTCCGCGACAACGAACATGGAGCGCGCGAGCTGGTTACCGCGCCCGCCGATCGCCCCGCGCGAGTCCTCAGCCTTGAGCGCCCCCTGAATATCGAGACGACGCGCCTGCAGGATCGGAAGCATGCCGAAAACGAAGCCGATGACGATCGACAAGGCGACCGCACTGCCTAACAAGCGCAGATTAAGGCCCGCTTCGGCAAGCCGCGGAACATCTGGTGGGGCTATCGCAATCAGTGCGCGCAAACCGCCAAAGGCGAGCAGCACGCCAAGCGCCGCCGCTCCCAACGTGAGCACGATGTTCTCGACCGCAAACTGGCGCGCGAGGCGCTGCCGCTGTGCGCCCAGGGCGCTGCGCAGCGCAACTTCGCGCAGCCGCGCCGTGCCGCGGGCGAGCAGCAGGTTTGCCACGTTTACGCAAGCGATGAGCAAGACGAGTACGACAGCGCCGAGCAGCAGCCAGAGACCAGGCCGGACTCGTTTGTACAACACGTCGTCGACGGGTTCGATGAAAACGCCGCGAGCCTCGTTCACGTCGTATGTTCGCTCCAGATCAGCCGCGATTGTGGTCATCTCTTGCTGTGCTAGCGCCGACGTACTACCTGGCTTGAGGCGGCCGATGACGAATAGCGGATGTGTCAAGCGTGGCATCGACTGTTCATTTTCCTGCAGTGGCAGCCAGACGTCGACACGCGAAGCACGGTCGCGATCGGCGAAGCCACGGCTGTAGGCGGCGAGCGTGAGGACTTGCATGACGCCGAAGTCACTCTCGTTAGGCATCACACCGATGATCGTGTAGGGCTGCTCATTCAGCCGGATCACCTGCCCGATTACGTCGCGAGCTCGCTGAAAATCGCGTTGCCACAGGCGCTCGCTGATCAACGTGACACGCGGCCCGCCGCGCTGAGCTTCGGCGCTGGTGAACATGCGGCCGAGAAGCGGCTGAATCCCGATCGTCGAGCTGAAGTCATGGGTGGCGATCAGGCTCGCCAGCCGCATGGGATCGCCCTGATTCGGCGTCAAATTCACTTCGCCCGCGCCAAACGCCCCAAGCTGCGCGAAATGCTGCGAACGTCTCTGGAAGTCGAGGAAGTCGGGGTACGACGCGGGCTCGCGGATCGTGCTGCTGGCGCGGTCCGTCTCCCAGACCATAACGAGCCGCTCCGATTCAGCGAGCGGCGCCTCACGTAGCAGGACCGCGTCGAGCACGCTAAAAATCGCGGTAGTCGCTCCGATTCCGAGCGCCAGTGTTAGCAGCGCCGCGGCGGCAAAACCCGGGCTTCGGGCCAGCAGGCGTAGGCTGTAACGAATGTCCTTCCACAGATCTTCCATGATCGATCCCTTTCCTGTCGACGGCGGCGTTGGACACCCGTGCGCTTTGCGTCGTGCGTCGCTGAGCTCGTGCCGCAGGCCGTGTTCAGCGCGCAATTCATCGATCGCGGCGTTGAGCGCACGATCAGGCGAGAGTCCACTGGCGATCGCGTCGTCGTAGCGCTGCGCGAGATGCTGCGCCAACTCTTCGACGATGTCCTCGTCGTCGGCGGCGTTGCGGGTGACCGCTCCCAGCTCGCGCCGGACGATCGCGCGCCAATCGACTGTCATGTGGAACGCAGCCGGGCAACGCGCGAGAGACCCTGGACGAAGGCGTGCCAGGTGTGGCGCTGAACGCTGAGAGTTCGCCTGCCGGCAGTCGTTAGGCGATAGTACCGGCGGCGGCGCTGCCCCGCCTTTTCAACCCAGCGCCCTTCGATCATACTGCGCCGCTCGAGCCTGTACAGCGTGGGGTACAGAGACGCGGCGTAAATGGTGATCGCGCCGCGCGAGCGCCGCGCGATGAGCTTGGACATTTCATAGCCGTGGCGTTCGCGTTCTTCGAGGAGGGCAAGAATGAGCAACTCGACACTTCCTTTCTTCACTTCGCGGCTCAGCATGGATGTCATCATCATATGTGGTGACACCATATATGGCGATTAGACGCGTGGCGCAAGTCGAGGGTTTGAACGCGGAGCACGCGCGGTGAGAACGATGTGCGTCGACGCTAGACGGCCGTCGTTACAGGCGTGGTGAACAGCTCCGCTGCGCGCGAGAGCGCGGCGCGGTCGCCGACCAGCACCACGCGATCACCAAGTTGGACGACGAAATGCTCGCCCGGCGCGTATTGCGCCTGCCCGTCGCGTATTACAGCGACGACGTGCGCGCCGCCCCCCCCGCCCGTGTGTTCACGAAGCTGCAACTCACTCAGTGGCTTCCCTGCCGCCGCGCATCCAGGCCGCACGGCGACGTCGTCGAACTCGAGGTGCGCCGTGAGCCGCGAGAGTTGCTGCTGCGTGCGTGACGGCATATGGCCGATCTCGCGCAGAAAGCTGTACATGTCGCGACGCAGCTCGGCGGCGAGCCGCCTGATCTCTGGCGCGGCAACGCCGTACAGCTCGAGCACCCGCGTGAACAGCTCGATCGACGTCTCGAACTCCTCCGGCACGACGCTATTGGCGCCCAGTTGGCGGAGCTCCTCCACCTCTTTCACGTAACGCGTACGCGCAACGATGTGCGCCGCCGGATTGAGTCGCCGCGCGGCGGCCACGCCGCGGCGCGTCTCGCCTAACGAGGCTATCGCGAAGACGATCGCGCGCGCGCGCTCAGCGCCGACGCGATGCAAAACCTCGCCGCGTGTCCCGTCGCCAAACACGACATCCTCGCGCTCCATCCGCGCCCGCCGCGCCACCTGCGCGTTCTCCTCCAAAACCACGTATTGAATGTCCGCTGCACGTAAGGCACGAGCCAGATTGCGGCCATTCAACCCGTAGCCGACGATGATCACGTGATCCCGCACGATACCGGCTGCGCGAGCCTCGCGAGTCGACCACTCCATCGTCGGCGCGCCGCGCCGCGCCAGGAGCCATTCAGAAGCAGCATCCGATGCGCGAACAAGGAAGGGCGCGGCGACCATCGTGAGCACGGAGCTTCCGAGAAAGAGCTGGTAGCGATCAGTATCGAAAAGGCCCAGCGCCAGCGCGCTCGACGCCAATACAAACGAGAACTCGCCGACCTGCGCCAGCCCCAAGCCACTCATCACCCCGACTCGAGTCGAGCGCCTAACGATTCGCACTGCGGCATACCCGGCGCTGAACTTCAGCAGCACCAATCCCAGCGTCACGCCTAACACAAGCAGCGGATGCCGCACCAGGTAACGCACGTCGAACAACATCCCAACCGACGTGAAAAAGATCCCCGTGAACGCGTCGCGGAACGGCAGCATGTCGGACAACGCCTGGAGTCCGTACTCCGACTCCGCGATGATCAGTCCCGCCAGGAACGCGCCGAGCGCTAACGACAAACCAAACGCCGACGTGACGTACGCGGCGGCGAGTCCAATCGCGACGACGCTCAGCGTAAACAGCTCCTGCACGCGTGCCGCGGCGACGCGCGCGAGCAGCCACGGAACAGCCCAGCGACCGACGCCAACCAGCACGCTCACGACAATCACACTCATGATCGTCCGCGTGAGTGTCGTTGTTGCTCCGCCGCCGTCTCCGGCGAGCAGCGGCAGGAGCAGCATGAGCGGCACCACGCAGAGGTCCTGGAACAGGAGAATCGCCACGACGACGCGTCCGTGCGGCGCGTCGAGCTCGCCTCGCTCTTGATAGAGTTTGAGTACGATCGCAGTTGACGACAGAGCGATAAGGAGACCCCATACCACCGCTCGCCGGGGACTCTCTTGCGCGACCACCGCGACGATCGCCGCAGCGGCCATTGTAAAGACCATCTGCAAGGCGCCCGCGGTGAGTACGAGGCGACCCATGCGGATCACACGCGATAGCGAGAGCTCCAGTCCAATCGCGAACAACAGGAGAACAACGCCAATCTCGGCCAGCACGGAGACCTGCTCGACATTACGGATGGCGCCTAACGCGGATGGTCCAAGCGCCACTCCGGCGATGAGGAAGCCGATGATCGTCGGCAGCTTCAGCCGGTTCATGAGCAGCACCACCGGGATGGCGACGGCCACCAGGATGACGAGGTCTCGGAGAAGCGGGATGCCGTGCACGCGAGGGGATAGGGGATAGGGGATAGGGGATAGGGGATAGCACCTGCGCTTCCAACGCTCAAGCTGTCACCGGACGTCCCTGTCCTCCTCTCACATATCCTCCTATCCTCCTATCCTCCTATCCCCTATCCCCTCGATTCTCAGCGCCGTATCCTCGTACCGCGTTCACCTCGGTAATGCAACGCCAGTCAGGAGACACAGCATGAATCGAGTTCTGCGAGGATTGACCCCCTGCATCCTCGTCGCGGCCGCCGGCGGAGCCACCCAACCAGCGTTCGCCCAGGACGGTACCTGGGCCCTCACAAACGCGAAGATCGAGACCATCACCAAGGGCACGATTGGGAAAGGGACGGTCGTCATCCGCCGAGGGCTGATCGAAGCTGTCGGTGCCGACGTAACGATCCCACCGGACGCGCGCGTGCTCGATCTGTCCGGCCGCGTTGTAGCTCCTGGATTCTTCGACCTCACGTCGACGTTGGGACTGCCGGCCGCGCCCGCCGGTGGCGGCGGTGGCGGTGGCGGTGGCGGCGGTGGTCCTCCGGGACAGGCGCCGCAAACACCTAGCGGCCCAATTGGGATGGAGCCGGCGCGCGAAGTCGCCAGCGAACTGCGCATCACGGAGAACGACGTTCGCAACGCGCGCAGCGCTGGCATCACCAGCGTCCTGGTCGCGCCGAATCGCGGGCCGTTCCGGGGTCTTTCTGCATTAGTCCCCATGCGAGACGACACCGCCTCTCGCTGGCTCGTTAGGTCCCCGGTCGCGCTGCACATGGGCTTTCAGTCAGTACCGGGGCGGTATCCGGGCTCGCTTCTTGGCGTGATCGCCTACGAGCGGCAGCAGTTCTACGACGCGCAGCGACATGGCCTCGTCGCCGATCGCTACAAAACAAATCCCCGGGGCGCTGAGCGTCCGCGCAGCGACGCGAACCTGGATGCATTGGTGCCGGTCGTTCGTGGCGAAGTTCCCGTCTTCTTCGCAGCTGGTAATGAGAACGAGATCCGACGCGCGCTCAACATCGGGCGTGAGTTCAACCTCAAGCTCAGCGTCGTTGGCGCCGAGGAGGCGTTCCGTGCCGTCGACGCCCTCAAAGGAGCGCGCGTCGCCGTTGTGTCAGTCGACTTCCCCGAGCCGAGCGCCGCGACAGGCTGGGCGTATCGCGGCAGCACGCGCACCGAGGCCAACGATTCTGCCACGCGCGCGACGGCGGCGAAGCGAGTGATCGAAGGGAATGCCGCAGCGCTGCATAACGCGGGGGTCCGCTTCGCGCTGACATCCGGTTCCCTGCGGCCAGATCAGTTCGTGACGAATGTGCGTAAGGCTGTCGCAGCGGGACTTCCACGACCTGCCGCGCTCGAAGCCCTAACGATTCGTGCCGCCGAAGCAGCGGGCGTTGACGCGCAGCTCGGCAGCATTGAAGCGGGAAAGATCGCGAACCTGGTGATTACACAGGGCGATCCGCTCACGGACAGCGCGCGTGTGCGTGCGGTGTTCGTCGACGGGATTCACTACGACGTTGTGGCAGCGCCTGCTCGGCCAGCCGCGAGCGGCGCGGGCGGTGCAGCAGCGCAGGCGGGTGGCGTATGGAACGTCACCACGCAGTCCCCGCAAGGGTCGATGCAAGGGACCCTAACGATCAATCAGAGTGGCGACTCGTTCGAAGGGACGATGACGAGCGAGTTCGGGACCGCGACGATCAGCAACGGCGAGATTCGCGGCCGCACGATCTCCTGGTCGATTTCGCTCACACCACCCGGAGCTGGGTCCATCACGGTCTCTTATGAAGGGCAAGTCGAGGATGACCGCATCACTGGCCGCGCAACGGCCGGCGAGTTCGGCACCTTCCCGTTCACGGCCCAGCGCCGTCCTCAGTGATTCATCGCCTAACGCCAGGACTTCATCCATGCGTCTTCTTTCACAAACGACCTTCGCCGCGATTGCCAGTTTGTCGCTTGCGGCGCAGACGCCTACGCCGGCTGCAAACACGAGCCCGTTAGGCCTCACGATTCCGCCGGCGGGAACGCTCGTCGCTATAACCAACGCCACGATCATGACGGCGAGTCGCGGCACCATTCAGCGCGGCACGATTCTGATCCGCGACGGCAAAATCGCCGCGGTAGGAACTGACGTGCAGGTCCCGCCCGGAGCGAAGGTCATCGACGGCACCGGCCGATACGTCACGCCCGGGATCATCGACGCGCACTCGCACTCGGCGTCCGAAGGTATCAACGAAGGCAGCCAGTCGAATACAGCCGAAGTGCGTATCGAGGACGTCCTGCGACAGGACGGGACGAGCCTGTATCGCCAGCTCGCCGGCGGTACCACGACGCTCAACATCCTGCACGGCTCGGCGAACACGATCGGTGGACAGAACGCGGTCGTGAAACTGCGCTACGGTCTCCCTGTCGATTCGCTCAAGTTCGAAGGTGCTCCGCCGGGCATCAAGTTCGCGCTAGGTGAAAACGTTAGGCAAACGACTCGGCCGCAGCCGACGCGGTATCCGCGCACTCGCATGGGCGTCGAAGACGTGTTGCGCGACGCGTTCACGCGCGCGCGCGAGTATCAGGCCGAGTGGAAGAAGTACGAGACCGCCAAAGCGTCATTCGATCGGGCGCGTCAGCGCGGCGCTGTTGCCCCGGTGCCGCCAGCTCGCGACCTCGAGGTCGATGCTTTGGTCGAAGTTCTCGAAGGCAAGCGCCTTGTGCACTGCCATTCATATCGCGCTGATGAAATCCTGATGATGCTGCGAGTCGCCAAGGACTTCGGCTTCCGCGTCGCGTCGTTCCAGCACGTGCTCGAAGGCTACAAGGTCGCCGATGAGCTCGCGCTCGCTGGGTCGGGCGGAAGCACGTTCGCCGATAACTGGGCGTACAAACTCGAGGCGTGGGACGCAATTCCGCATAACGCGGCGCTCATGGCCGAGCGTGGCGTCGTTGTTTCCATCAATTCGGACTCTGACGAAAGAGCGCGGCGGCTGTATCAAGAGGCCGCCAAGGCAATCAAGTACGGCGGTACGTCTGAAGAGGAGGCGTTGCGCATGATCACGCTGAACGCCGCCAAGCAGTTAGGCGTCGACAAGCGCGTCGGCTCGATCGACGTCGGCAAGGACGCCGACATCGCGATTTTCAACGGCCATCCCTTTGCGCCGGCGTCGCGCGTTGAAATGACGCTCATCGACGGCCGCGTCTTCTTCGATCGGGCGACGGCGCCGACGCTGGAATGGTTGATCGATCGCAACAAGCGCCGCACACGCGTCACGTCGGAGGATGCCCGATGAAAATGCGCTGGCTGTTTCTGGCGGCGTTCGTAGCCGCGGGCCCTGTGGCCGCACAGTCGCGTGCCGTGGTCATTCGCAATGCGACGCTCGTCCCCGTAACGGCACCAAAGATCGAACGTGGCACGATCGTGCTGCGCAATGGACGCATTGAAGCGATGGGCGCCAACGTAACGGCGCCTAACGATGCCACCGTGGTCGATGGAACCGGACTCTTCGTCTACCCCGGGTTGATCGACTCGGGGACGAATCTCGGACTCACAGAGATCGGGTCCGTGCCGGGTGGTGAAGACACGCGCGAGATAGGCGAGTTCAACCCGCAGAACGTCATTCTTTCCGGCATCAACCCGCATTCGGAGCTGATTCCGGTCACTCGAGTCGATGGGGTTACTACGGTCATCACCAATGCCGAGGGTGGTCTCATCAGCGGCGCGGCTGCGCTCGTCGACCTCGCGGGATGGACCGCGACCGACATGGCTGTCGTTCCGCGCGCGGCGATGGTCGTGAACTTCCCGAGCATGGGCGGGGGGGGCTTTGGTGGTTTCGGTGGAGGCGGAGGGCAGCAGCGTCCCGCCTCTGAACGGCGCGAGGCAATGAACCGGCAAGTGCGGCAGCTCTACGCGTTCTTCCAGGATGCCAAGGCGTATGACGGTGTGCGCGCTCGGACGATGACAAGCGGCGGGCCTAACGTGAATCAGAAGTTCGAGGCGATGCGGCCGTTTGTGCGTGGTGAGCTGCCGGTGATGATCGAGGCATCATCCCCCGAGCAGATCCGCGGCGCCATCCAGTTCGCCGACTCACTCCAGCTCAAGGTGATCATCCGTGGTGCGCGCGACGCCTGGCAGCTGGCCGACACACTCGCGGCACGCAAAATCCCGGTGATCGTGGGGCCGTTGACCCAGGCTCCGGCGAACGACGAACCCTATGATCTCGTCTACGCGAACCCTGGTGTGCTGGCGAGCGCCGGCGTGCAGCTGGCGTTTCAAAGCAGCGACGCCTCGAATTCAAGGACGCTCCCGTATCATGCAGCGCTGGCAACGGCGTACGGTCTCAATCCGGATGAGGCGCTCAAGGCGCTGACGATCAATCCGGCGCGGATGTTCGGCATCGCCGATCGTTACGGCTCGCTGGAAGTGGGTAAAGTCGCCAACGTGTTCGTCACGACGGGCGATCCGCTGGACGTGAGGACGCACGTTAGGCACGTGTACATACGCGGCGAGGCCATTCCGTTCGACGACAGGCACACGTCGCTGTACGAGAAGTTCCGCGCGCGGCCGAAGAAACCGTGAGAAAGGTCAGAGGTCTGAGGTCTGAGGAACCGCTGATGCATGCTGAAAGCACGAGATCGCCTGCGCCCGACACCAGGACGTTAGGCGATCTCGTTGCGCTGTTGGCTAGGAGGACTCCGGATGGCGTGCTGGCGGCGTGTGCGGCCGCTGGGGTTATCGGCGTCGCAATCGTCGGCCTGCTGCTCCGCGGGGCCTGGTGGCTCACGCCACTATTGTTAGGTACCGCCGCGTTCGGCGCGTGGGGGATTGCTGATCGCGAGCGAGCGACGTTAGGCGCTCGCGGGATCGCTTTTCGCTGGCTGCGGTTCCTGGCGGCGCTCGTTGGAGGGGCGGCGGCCGCTTTTGCCGCCGTGATGCTGTTCGTGCTTATCGTAGGACCCTTGAAGTCCTAGCGGCGTTTCAACGCCCGCGGGACAGGCGCTGTCGAATCGGGACCTCTCGGCTGCCCGACTATATGATCCGCGCCCTGCTCGTTCTCATCGCCACTGCTCCGGCCGGCTTGTTCGCTCAGGTGGCCCCGCTTACAGCGTCCGAGGTAGCGGCTTGGCGAGAGGATGTGCGCACGCTCGGCAGCGAGCTACCTCGCCGTCACAAGAATGCCTTTGCCAAACTGACCCGCGCCCAGTGGGACTCTGCCGTGCTGCGACTCGACGAGCGGCTCCCGCGACTGCGGCGGCACGAAGTCATCGTGGAAATCATGCGGCTCGCCGCGATGGTCCGTGATCGGTGACGCTCGAGTCGGCGGGCGCGCTGCAGCTGGTGGCGGTCACGCAGGCGCGCTGCCTCACCGCTGGGTACGAGCTCCTGAACAGCGGTCGCGCGCCAGCGGCGATCGCCGCCTTTCAGCTGAACGTGACCCTCTTCCGCGGTCAGCAAATGCCCACGACAGCCTCGGCGAAGCGTATGAACGAGCCGCTCAGCGTGACGCGTCGATTGCGGCCTATCGCAAGGCGCTCGAGCTCAACCCGGGAATGTTCTCGTCACGCGAAGGACTGCGACGTTTGGGGGCGACGCCCTAACGCTACGCCGCGAGCGTTATTTCGGATGCCTCAGGGAATAGACGTACGCCGCAACGGCGCGTATCTGCTCACTCGTTAGGTTCGCGCCCCCCTTCGGCAGCATCGGCGCGGCCGCCTGCTTCGGCTTCGGCACACCTTTCTCAACGGTGGCCATGATCGCCGCAAGGCTCCCGTCGCCATGCAACCACGTCTTGTCCGTGAGATCCGGCGCCAGACCTGGGATCCCTTTAGCGTTGGCTTGATGACACGTGATGCATGTCCCGCCGGCCGCCTTGCCGCGGAAGATGCTATCGCCCAGCGCGATCATGGCCGGCGTCACGTCCTGTGCCCGAAGCGTTGGCGTGGGCAGCATGAAAAGGATGCTGGCCGCAACCTTTAGAGCTCGTATTTCAAGATCCGACCCCATCAGAATGCGACCATTGTGCCCGCGATCAGGCGTGCCTGATCCCGGTCAAAGTCCCATCCTGCCTCCGTCATGAGTCGCACATTGCGACGTAGTACGTAATGCAAGCCCAGATTCGCCGTGCGGTATTTCGACAGGAACCCCGGCGCCGTCGCCTGCTCACCGAGTCGAAGCGATACGACCGGCGCGTCGGCGTTGATCCAATTGTACAGCGCGTTAACGAAGAACCGACCAGCAGGACCTTGCGGCCAGAACATGGCCTCCGCGAACGCCGCGTCCACATTCGTTTCGAACGGGCGCGTAGCACCGCCGGGGCATGGGTCGGCCGTCGTGCACGAGCCGTAGAACGGATCGTTGTCGGTGCGCCGGTAATATTGCACGTTGAGCTCCCCGACACTGCCTAACGAGAGCGTGGCGTCCGGTCCCCACATCGCGATGCGATTGCGAACGCCGTTCGCGCGCTCGGATCCCGCATAACCGAAAGCACCCACTCTGAGTGGCCCGATCTCCTGCGAAAAGCGCAACACACCGCTCTTGCCGTTGTCGCCGTCGTATTGGCGGTCCGCACTCGCGATGTTCAGTCCGCGGCCGCTCACAACTTCTACAGCGACATCGGCACCACGCCACGGCGAGAAGAGCGCCATAATCCCGCGATCGTACGAGAGGTCCGCTCGCGCGTCACCAACTCGTACGCGGTAAGCCTGATAGTCCTCGTAAGGCAGCCGCAGCTCACGCTTGAAGAGCGGATCCGACACCTGGAACTGGCCGGCAATGATGCTAACCCCACTCCCTCCCAAATCAGTGAATTGCAGGTACGCGTCTTCCAAACCTGCGACTTCCCCGCGCTCGGTGAGCAAGAAATAGAGATAGTAGCTCACCTTATCTGCCACTTGTCCGCCGCTCAGCAACTTCAAAACCCACGGCGTCTGCAGGTCATTCGAGACCTGACCAGCCTTGGCGTTGGATAGGACCTGCGCGTACGCGTCGAAGCGGACCGCCAGAGGAAGCGTGCGCTGCAGACGCAGCAGCGGATCGCCCGTAGCGACGGTATCGCGAGGCTCTTCTCCCACTTGAAATTCGAAGCCGTTACCTGCAAACGCCTCGCCGGCAGCCGTTAGGCGCGGTACCGGCGCGTGGCACACCTGGCAGCTGATACCATACTTCCGCGCAAATGCCGGGATTTTCAGCCGGTGCGCCTGAGCAGTCGCCGGAAGCGCCAGCAGAAGGGCCATAGTTGCAGCGCGTAGTTGGCTTGGCATGCAGAGTACCGGTTGTCGTTAGCGCGCGTTACGCGCGGACACAGATAATCGCTGAGCGGAGACCGGCAGACCATCGCGGAAAGACCCACACCTCGACAGGCCCTACCCGTCAACGTCCCCTGTCGCGCGAGCCATTCCTGCGCGAAAATTTGCGGCTCCCTCTTCACATTCTGGACTGGCTCATGATCCTCTCGCGTCACACTGTCCTATGCGGCGTGGCCGTATCGCTGGCGTTCTCCCAGCTCGTGTTTGCTCAACAGCGCGGGCGCGGCGCAACCCCGTCTGACACCACTCGCCGAGCTGACCTCACGGCGGAAACGTTTGCCGGCATCCGCGCGCGTTTCATAGGGCCGGCGGTGACGTCGGGTCGCGTGATGTCGCTCGCCGTGCATCCGAACAATTACGGCATCATCTATGTCGGCACCGCGTCAGGCGGTCTCTGGAAAACGGCCAGCGGCGGCGCGACGTGGACGCCGATCATGGATCGCGAAGGGTCATATTCCATCGGTTGGGTGACGCTCGACCCTAACAACCCTAACGTTGTTTGGGTCGGCACCGGAGAGCGCAACTCACAACGCTCGGTCGCTTATGGTGACGGTGTGTACAAATCGGACGACGGCGGCCACTCATGGAAGAACGTGGGTCTCAAGAACTCGGAGCACATCGGCCGCATCGTCGTGCACCCCAAAAACAGCGACGTCGTGTATGTGGCCGCTCAGGGTCCGCTCTGGTCAGCAGGTGGCGATCGTGGTCTGTACAAGACCACGGACGGGGGGAAGACGTGGGAGCAGGTGCTCAAGATCTCCGACAATACCGGCGTGAGCGATGTTGTGCTCGATCCGCGCAACCCGGATGTGATCGTAGCGACGGCCTATCAACGGCGGCGGCACTTCTTCACGCTCATCAACGGTGGGCCGGAGAGCGCGATCCATCGCTCCACAGACGGCGGCAAGACGTGGACAAAAGTCAACACTGGTCTGCCTAACGAAGAACTCGGCAGAATCGGCATCGCCATTTCGCCGATCAACCCTGACATCCTCTACGCGATCGTCGAATCGGCGAATCGGCGTGGCGGGATATTCCGTTCGACCGACAACGGCGTCACGTGGGAACGGCGCATGGACTACAACCAAGGGTCGCCAATGTATTACGGCGACATCTTCCCTGACCCTGTCGACGTCGATCGTATCTATATACCGGACGTCATTTTCCAGGTCTCAGATGACGGTGGTCGCACGTTACGTCCGCTCGGACAACGCGCGATGCACGTCGACAACCATATCATCTGGGTGGATCCCGCGAATACACGCCACATGCTCGTGGGGAACGATGGTGGGCTGTACCGTTCGTTCGATGCCGGCGGGACGTGGGTCTTCTTCGAGAACTTGCCGTTGGCGCAGTACTACGACGTCGACGTGGACAACGCTACGCCGTTCTACAATGTGTACGGCGGTCTGCAGGACAACTACTCGTTAGGCATGCCGTCGCGCACCCGTTCGGATCACGGCATCCTCAATGCCGACGTGTTCGTGACGCAAGGCGGAGACGGATTCGTGTCGCGCGTCGATCCGCAGGATCCGAACATCATCTATGCCGAGCTACAGCATGGCGTGATCGTGAGATACGACAAGCGCACCGGCGAGCGTGTGGGGATTCAACCCCAGGAAGAGAAAAACGGAGCGCCGCTGCGCTGGAATTGGGACGCGCCGTTCATCATCTCGCCGCATTCGCATACGCGCCTGTACATGGCGTCGCAGTTTGTTTATCGCAGCGACGACCGCGGAAATACCTGGCGCAAGGTTTCGCCGGACCTGACACGGCAGATCGACCGCAACTCCCTCGCTGTCATGGGGAAAGTCTGGGGCCCGGATGCCGTCGCCAAGAACACATCCACGGCGATCTACTCCAACATCTCCGCGTTGTGGGAATCACCACGCAAGGAAGGCGTGATCTGGGTTGGCACCGATGACGGCTTGATCCAAGTCAGCGAGGATGCTGGCGCGAACTGGCGCAAAGCGGCGCCGCCCCCCGGCGCACCGGACAACGCCTATGTGACGCGCATTCGGGCGTCGTTACACGACCCTAACGTGGCGTACGTGACGTTCAGCAACCACCAGAACGGCGATTTCAAACCTTTCGCTTACAGAACCGCGGACCTCGGTCGAACGTGGACGTCTATCACCGGCGATCTGCCGGCCCGGGGCGGCACATTCGCCATCGCTGAAGATCACGTCGATCCCAACCTGTTGTTCATTGGAACCGAGTTCGCTGCGTACGTGAGTAAGAACGGCGGGACGAACTGGCTCAAGATCGCCGGCGTTCCGACGATCAAGGTAGCGGAGATCGCGATTCAGCGGCGTGAAAACGACTTAGTGTTAGGCACGTTTGGACGCGGCGTGTACATCATCGATGATTACACATCCTGGCGTTCAACCACGACACAGACGATCGCAAATGCAGCGACGCTGTATCAGCCGCGCGATGCTGTGCTCTTCGTTCCGACGCAACAGTATGGCGGTCGCGGCAAAGCCTTTCAGGGCGAGATGCTGTGGGCTGGTGACAATCCGCCGTATGGCGCTGTGTTCACATACTATATGAAGGACGGGCTGCAGACTCTGCGTCAAAAGCGCGTCGACGCGGAAAGAGCCGCGGAGCGCGCGGGGCGGCCGATCCGCTATCCCACGCCTGACGAGCTGCGCGCTGAGGCCGCCGAGGAGGCGCCGGCGATCCTCCTAACGATTGGCGACTCTGCCGGAAAGCCGATTCGCGTGATCAACGGACCGACCGGACGCGGCATGCAGCGCGTGGCGTGGGATCTTCGCGTCCCGGCGCACACGTTGCCGGCCGCACGGCCACCGTCACCTGAAGAAGAGTTCTTCGATCAGGGACCGGCTGGTCCGTATGTCATCCCAGGCAAATACAATGTGACGATTGCGCAGCGGGTTGGTGGTGCCGTAACGCAGCTCGCCGGTCCTGTGAGCTTCAACGTTGTGATGGACACTCCAGGGACTGCGACTCTCGCTGATCACTCGGCGCGTTGGCAGTTCCAGGAGAGACTGCAGGATCTGCGACGCAAGCTCGCCGGTGCACTGGAGCTCG
>JBQTIF010000032.1:0-8688 GCA_052388395.1 Gemmatimonadaceae bacterium
TCGTCCCACGCGACGCGCGCGAGCGACCCTTGTGCCGTGCGATCGCCGCGCACGTTCATGAGCGGCATGCCGTACTTGAGCTTGTTGATCTGCGCTTCGGGCGGTGCGATGAAACTCGTCCCCGCGAAGTTCGCCTCGTAGCCCATCGCGCGATCGAGCTCTTTAGGGTGCCCGATGGACTCGTGAATGGTGAGCCAGAGGTTGCGCGGGTCGAGGATGAGATCATAGCGACCAGGTTCGACAGATTTTGCGCTGAGCTTTTCAACCGCGAGCGTCGCCCACGCGGCGGCGTTGCCAGGCATGTCGAGTCCAGTGACGTATACCCAGTCCTGGCCGCGTGGTGCGACCTCCTCGGTATACGACTGAAAAGCGCCATTGCCGATTGCGGTCGCCGTGAAGCCAGGACCAACGCGGATGAACGTTTGCGTCGCGTCCGTCCCATCGGTGTTTGCGTACATCTTGCTCTCACGCAGCAGCTGCAGCTGCGTGTTCACAAAGCGTACGCCCGGCACTTTGAGCGCCGCTTCGTTCGCCGCGAAGAGAAGCGCGACTTTTTCCTCGATAGGCACTTCGATGGGATCGCGCTGCACCTGCGTTTGCCTCGTCCCTTTCACAACGGGCACAGGGGCCAATTCAATCGGTCGCTGTTGGACAGGCTTTCGGCGCGGGAGAGTCGGGCCGCTTCGCGCGCTGCTTTGGCCTTCGTCATGACGCTCGTCGCGGCGAACCCCCAGGCGCCATTCACGATCGTACGGATGCCGATGCCGTACGACTCGCTCTCGTTGACGCCGGTGATCTGGCGTTCGCGCGTGGAGATGGACTGGCGCCGATAGCGGCCGATGCGCGCATCGGCGTAGCCGGCTGATTTCGCGGCGTTCAGCGCCTCCATGAGCAGTTCGTCGGCGAGCGGCTCCGCCCAACGCTCCGGATTTCGACCGGCGACAAGCGGGCGTGGGAGCGAAACGACGAGAGCGGCAGCGGCTCCCGTCTTCAGGAAATCTCGGCGATTGGAAGGCATGAAGGTTCTCTAGAGAATCAGACCGAAAATGACACTCGACCCGAGCGGTAGCCAACATCGGTTCTTGCAATACGAGGAGGCGAAGGCAAGGGTTGGCCGCGGAGCGGGCGGGCGCACGCTTCTGCGCTGGTGGCGGCGTGCCTAACGCGACTAGTCCGAGCGAAACCCGCCGGACCGCTTCATGCCATTCAAAGCGTGACGGTCCCGCATGTAACAGCTCGAACAAATCCATCCGCCTCCGCGGTACGTAGCGGAAGTATCATTTTCGAGGCGTGATCAGATGAGCCGTTCAACGCTGCAGGCCCCTGGACGACAACGTGTGCGCAAGCAGGTCGCGCCGCCTAATGGCAAGACGCGCAAACAACGCCCTCCTGTGGATCCGAGCGGACTCAAGCAACCCGATCGACTGATGGCAGCTGCCACTCTCACGAGCGTCGCGGATAACATCCGTCTCGCTGTCGGTGTCTTCCTCGCCTTCCAGGACAGCGAAGCCTCGTCTGCGGGGGACATCGAGGAGGCGCTCGAGCTGTCGCCAGAAGAACGCGCGGCCGAGATCACACGGCTCGAGGAGGCGCTGCGCAAAGCGCAAGAGGAGCTGGACGAGCTTAACCAGGACCTTCCAGCGAATGAAACGACGGCGAAAGCAAAGGAAGCGAATATCGCCGAGATAGAGCGCGAGCTCTTCGCGCTGAAAACCGCGCAGGCAGTCGTCAGCCGCTTCCCGAGCGGCCGTACGCCCGATGATTGGCGCATGTTGCTGCGCGACTCCATCAAGGCCGGTCAACGCGCAGGTTTTGAGCTGCTACTCGAGATCCTGCTGCTGCCTTCGTTAGGCGCTGGACTGATTCGGGGGGTTTCGGCGATACGCAGTGTGCGCGGGTTCTTTTCCTGGCTCTTCCGAACCAAGCCTGCGAACAGACCGCGAGGGATACCATGGAATGAATACGGCGAAGGCTACGCGCGCCGATTCGATCGCGTGAAACGCGCCGTGATGAAGCCGGATGAAGACCTCGACCTCGACGAGTGTGAGCGGGCGATAGACGAGCTGGAGGAGTGGACGGATGGTTACTTCCCGTTCTCCCCTGGATCGCCGCTGCGTTAAGGCGAGCGGGCGACGCCTGCAAGAAGACCGTCACTCGGTTTGCTACGATGTCGCTGCCGACACTGCTCCAACCTGCGATCGATCCGCCGTTGCGACTGATGAGCTGCTCGATAGCGATCAGCTCGGAGAGCGAGTAGTCCGCATGAATGATGCGGGCTCGCATTGCTGGCGCCAACGCCTGCCTAACGATTGGATTTTTGTGTTGCGCATACGCGTCCGCCAGTGCGTGGCGCACCTGCTCATCCGTGTAGCCGGGACTCGGTTTTATTAACGCCACGACCTCGCCACCGGCCAGATACCAGCCGCCGAAACCGGGGAGCTGCGACTCGATGCGCAGCATGGTTGCTTGCTCCCCACGCTGGTTGCGCCCTGCCACAGCCGCCCGGACTTGTTCCGCCGCGAGCGTCTCGATATTTGCCTGAGCGCCCGCGCTGGAGTTGAGGCTTGAAACTGCGCCCAGGACGGTTAATGCCGTTGCTTTCCACCAGCTCCGTGCCTGACGCAACGCTGGGTATCCTCGCTCTTCCCGGTTTTCTACGAGCCGCGACAAAACGTACCTACGGAAGCGTCGACGCGCTGCACTCGCTGCTCGGCCCGCAACGATGATCGAGGCATCGGGAGTAAAACAGAACGCCGAGCCCTCGAGTGCCACGCATCATCTGCAAACCCCGCCTGCTCAGTCTGCGCCGCAAAACTGCCAAGTAGTCTCGACCGCCATCCTTGCAGGCACATTGCCAAGTTGGCAATCTTACTCCACTCAGGCCTTGAGCCACAACCTCAGACCTCAGACCTCGGACCTCGGACCTCAGACCTCAGACCTCAGACCTCAGACCTCAGACCTCAGACCTATCCGTTTGAATGACCAGCACTTCGACCCATCTTAAAAGAACTGAGTTCTACGAAATCCATAAGTCGTTAGGGGCCAAGATCGTTCCCTTCGCCGGCTATGAGATGCCCGTGCAGTACCCCAGCGGCATCACCGCCGAGCATAAGGCCGTGCGCACGGCGTGTGGTCTGTTCGACGTCTCGCACATGGGCGAGTTCATCGTCCGCGGACCCCAGGCCGTCGCCTTTGTGAACCGGGTGACATCGAACGATGTCGCGGCGCTCAAGGAAGGGCAGGCGCACTACTCGGCGATCCTCACGAACGAAGGGACGTTCGTCGACGACTGTCTCGTCTATCGTTATGCAGACCATCTCATGATGGTGGTGAACGCGTCCAACCGAGAGAAAGACTACGCGCACATCGAGGCGCAGCGCCAAGGCTTCGACGCTCAGATCGAGGACATCTCCGACACCGTCGCGCTGCTCGCCTTACAAGGACCGCGAGCGCAGGACATCCTGAGCCCCCTAACGAGCGTCGACCTCGGCACGATCGAATACTATCATTTTGCTGTCGGTGTTGTGGATGGCATCCCCGACGTCACGATCTCGCGCACAGGCTACACCGGCGAAGACGGCTTTGAGCTGTATTTCGCGGGGACGCAAGCGCAGCTGATGTGGCACGCCCTAACGAAAGGTGGCGACGTTACTCCGTGCGGCCTGGGAGCGCGCGACACGCTGCGCCTGGAGATGGGGATGGCGCTCTACGGCAACGACATCGACGACACTGTTACGCCGCTCGAGGCGAACCTCGCCTGGATCGTGAAGCTCCCCAAGGGAGAGTTCACTGGCCGCGACGCCCTCGTCAGGCAGAAATCAGAAGGTGTAAAGAAGAAGCTGGTGTGTTTTACGCTTGCGGATCGTGCCATCGCGCGGCACGGCTATCCGGTGTACTTCGGCGGCGAGCAGAGTGGTGTTGTCTGCAGCGGCACGATGAGCCCGTCCGTCGGTGTCGCCATCGGCACCTGCTACCTGCCGACCGCCGGTGCTAAAGAAGGAACCAAGTTCGAAATTGAAATCCGGGGGCAGCGGCTAAGCGCCACAGTCGTCAAGCCTCCCTTCTACAAGAACGCCACGCATCGTTAGGCACGCACAGTGAGAGTCGCCGTGCTGACGATCTCCGACGCCGGCGCCAAAGGTGAACGCGCCGACACATCGGGCGACGCTGTCGTCGCCTGGGCGACGGCCAATTCCCACACGATCGCCGAGCGCGCGATCGTCCCGGACGATAGCGTCGAGATCGTGCGCACACTGCTCGACTGGAGCGACAATGACCGCGCGGACTTGATCCTAACGACCGGTGGCACGGGGCTGAGTCCGCGCGACCGCACCCCCGAGGCGACGCGCGCCGTCATCGAGGTCGAAGCCCCCGGTCTCATCGAGCGCATCCGCGTGAAAACGATCGAGAGCTTTCCGCGCGGCGCGCTCTCGCGCGCGGTGGCGGGTGTGCGCAACAAGAGCGTGATCGTGAACCTCCCGGGCTCCACCGGCGGCGTGAAAGACGCGCTCGCCGCGCTCGATCCGATCATCAGGCACGCTTGCGATATCGCGCGCGAGGCTACGACGAATCATTCGCCGGGGAAGAAGTGAGAGTACTGCTCACACTCACCGACGTCGAGCCTGCCGTTAGGCTCAACGCCGCGCTGGAGGCGGCCGGTGCCGAAACGGCCGTCGTGTCGCCGATGGACGACGTCCGTGGCGCAATAACACGAGAAAAGCCCCAAGTCATCGTGGTCACCGGCGCGCTCCTGGATCCGCAACACGTCTCACTCGTTAGGTCTCTGCTGTGGGATGAGATCCCTGTCGTCGGTCTCGCCGACGTGCTCGATCCGGAAGCCTCCATACGCTTCAAAGAGATCGGGTATGTGGAAGTGTATCCAAAGCCAATCCAATACCGAGAAGTGAGTGACGCGGTCCGTCGGCTCATAGAACGGCGGCAGATGCAGAGCGACACGGGACTGATCGGCGAAAGCGAAGCGATCCGCGAAGTCCTCGTGAAAGTCGAGCAGATAGCGCCAGTCACGAGCACCCTCCTCATCGAAGGGGAGAGCGGCACCGGCAAAGAGCTCGTCGCGCGCGCGATTCACAAACTTGGACCGCGTCGCAACAAGCCGTTCATTGCGGTCAATGTCGGCGCGCTCCCCGAGACGTTGCTCGAGAGCGAGCTATTCGGCCACGAAAAAGGGGCGTTCACAGGAGCTGCTGAACGTCGCATCGGACGATTCGAGCTGGCGGACACGGGCACGCTTTTCCTCGACGAGATCGGCGATCTGCAGACGTCGACGCAGGTCAAGCTTCTGCGCGCGTTGGAAGAACGTGAAGTGACGCGCGTCGGCGGGACGCACAGCATCCCGGTCGACGTTAGGGTCGTCGCCGCGACGAACCGGCCGCTCGCCGATCAGGTGAAGGCGGGGACGTTCCGCTCTGATTTGTTCTACAGGCTCGACGTCTTGCACATCTACCTGCCGCCGTTGCGCGAGCGCCGCGCCGATATCCCACTGCTCGTTAGGCGGTTCGTCAGGGAGCTGTCACAGCGCCACGAGCGTCCCTTTCAGGGGATCGCGCGCGAGGCGCTCGAGCTGCTTGTCGAATACCCTTGGCCCGGCAACGTGCGCGAGCTGCGCAACCTGGTGGAAAGCATGGTCGTGCTCGCGCCAGGGCGCGAGATCACCGCCGCTGACATTCCGCGGCAGATCCGCGACGGGAGCGGCGCGCGTTTCCTGCCCGTGCACATCGGTCCCGTCCTGCGCGGGGAGACGCAGGCGAGCGGCCGCGAACTGGAGTTCATCGTGAGGAGTCTCGTAGAGCTCAAGCTCCAGGTGGAGGAGCTGCGCCGCCGAATTGATGACGTGAATGCAACAGACAGGCGTTGGATCGGCGAGGTTCCCGCGAATGCTGCCCTGACCGTGGGCCCCGGGATTGAGCCGCAGGATCACGCGCAGCCGCCTAACGTCATCACGATCAGTCCGCGGATGACAATGGCCGAAATCGAACGCTCGGCGATCGAAGCGGCGCTGCGTGAGACACACGGGAACCGCCGCAAGGCCGCCGAGATGTTGCAGATCGGCGAGCGCACGCTGTACCGGAAGCTGCGCGAGTATCAGCTCCCGATCGAGGACCTCGCGCTCGACGGGTCCGAGCCCGAGCCCTAACGCGGCTTTGTCGCCGACAGCTCCGCGCGCTCGACAACGCGTCCCCTAACGAGAACGAGATCGATCGTGTCGAACGCTGCCGGTACTTGCCTCGGCGAAACGCCCGCCTCCTCCATCTCGCGCATCTCGAGGTGCCCGTTCAAACCCGGTGGGTTCGTGTAGATCTGGTCCGTCGGCGTATGGCTGCCAAAGTAGAAGCGCCCCCCCCTGCCCCCCCTGCCCCCCCTGCGACGCCATGTAGGTCGTCCCGAGGCGGCGCCAGCCGCCGAAGATGGCGCGCATGCGCTCGTTAAGTAGGTTCTCCGTGTTCAATTGCGTCTTCGCGTACCACTCGGCGGCGGGAGTGCGGTACCAGGCGAGAAGCGCGGGTGGGATGACGTGGCCCAGGCGATCGTCGCTCAGAAACTCCGGGCGAAAGAGGTCCGCCAGCGCACTGATCACACGGATCGACGGCAAGGAGCGGAAGACCGCGTTTGTGCGCCTCCTCTTTCACCTGTTGCATCATCTCGAGCGTGGGGACCGGCCACCCCGACATCGCCCAGCCACCTTCGTAAAACGATTTCACGCACGACGCGCCAGCGCTCGCGACGCGCGCGACATTCGCCCGCGCTGAATGCTCGGCGGCGCTGTATTGCTTCGGGATCGAGTCAGCCTGACGCGGATCGTAGAGGAAGTTCGGATAGCGCTCGAAGCGCGCCGGCCATGGACGGAAGAGCATCGGATAGCCGTTCGCGATGACGATCGCGTTGTCGCAGTCGAGGATCGTTGGGGCGAGGTCCGCGGCGCGCAAAGAATCGATCCTGGCTCGATCTGTGACATTCAGGTCGACCACGGTCGTGAAGCCGAAATACAGGTAGCTACGCGGGAGCTGCTTGTAGTACTCAGCGACGACCGCGGGCATCGCCTTCACCTGCTCGGTCGAGAGCCCTGGGACGGTTGCCAGATGCACATGGCCGTCGATCAGGCCGGGGACCATGTAGCGCCCGCCCCCTTCGATCACAGTGGGCCCTGGCGGTCCTGCGATGGGCGGTTCACTCCCCACCCACGCGATCGTGTCGCCGCGGATTACGACGTGCGCGTTAGGAAAAGCATTAGCGCGTTCTAAGAAAACGACCGTGACGTCCCGGATCCAGACGTCTTGCGCCTCGAGAGTGAAGCGCGGCGACGCGTCGCGACAAGCATGAAGTGCCGCGATTCCCACAAGCGAAATCATGATGCTGGCGCGCATTAGGCACCTTTTGCCGGGACGGCGGGACCAGACGTCGCGGGTGCCTAGCGAGTTTCCTTCAGATATTGTATGCAATGTGCGACGAGTCACAATTGCCGCATTAGTAGCTCCTAAGTCATTATTTCACTTGCGCTTTCGGCCCGTTAGGCTGATATTGTGCGCCCGTTAGGAGGAATGGGGATGTGGAAGATTTGTGAGGGTCGCTGGTTTCAACCCTAACAGCAACTGAGGCCCATGGCACTATCGCGGTCGCATTCTTCCACTCCATCGCACGGCACAGGTGCGTCGCAGATCGCTGGCGCTGTTTTACCGATTCGACGCGCCGAAGAGTTGTTGTCGACGCTTCCAGGTGTAATCGCAGCGCGCATCATCGCGAGCGACACTGGGCAAGTGGATGAGATTCACATCCTAACGTCGGCTGATGTTGCGCCAAAGCAAACGGTGCGCAACGTGGAGAGTGCATTGATCGCGCATCTGGGGATGCGTGTCGACCATCGCAAGATTTCGGTCGCAACGACTCAAGAAGGGAAGAAGCCATCGGTCGAAGTGCCCGTGCAGCCACCGGTCGTTGAACGCGAGCTGCGACCGAGTGGAGCATCCAAAGTCACGCAGGCTGTAGCGTCACCGGCGCCGAGTGTCACAGCGCGTCCGTCCCCCTCTTCAGTTGTGCGTGAGGCGCCGGTGCCTGCGCAGCGTCCACAAGTTGCCGTGTTATCACAGCCGAGCAGGGCGTATTACTTCGAGGACATCGAGGTCCGTCGTTCGCGGTTGCGAGGTTTGTCATGTCGCGTGACGCTAACGAAAGGGGACCAGTCGTATGTTGGCGATGCGGAGGGGATGGAGAGTGAGCGGTCGCGAGTGGAGTTGGCAGCGCGTGCAGCATTGCAGGCCATCAAAGAGGAAGGCGTGGACGGTCGCCCTCTAGATCTCACGGGTGCGTTGATGATCGAGGCATTCGGCCGGGAGTTTGTATTTGTTGGGGTGACGGCCCAGCAGGGGCGATCGAGCGCGTTGCTGACCGGGACGTGTGAAGTAAAGGACAGTCCCGAGACCGCGAGTGTGTTGGCGGTATTAGACGCAACCAATCGTTGGATCGCGCAACCCAAGTAACGGAGTGGTAAGTCTAGCGCTCACGCTTGGGCGTTAGGCAGTCGAGATTAACAAGAGAAAAACTGAAGGGGCCCCCGTTCCCGCGCAGCGAAGTGATTTTGAGCGGGTTCGGAATGCAGTTGAGCGGAGCCAACCGGAAGAGAAATCGCATGCTCAGTTAGGAGCGAGTATGACGCTCTGATGGGGGGTGACGCGT
>JBQTIF010000033.1:0-17284 GCA_052388395.1 Gemmatimonadaceae bacterium
CGCCTGCTTCCAGTGCCGTGCCCGGCGCGACGAAGCGCTGCAACCACAACACACCCATCACATAGATGATGACGTTGCCGCTGAGCATTGCCAGTGCGGTCGACCACACGTTGCGATCCCAACCACGCTCGCTCAACCATCCGACGACGAAGGCGACGGGGATGTAGCTGAGCAGATAACCCGCCGTGGGGCCGGCAAAGCGAACCAGGCCTGCCCCACCGCCTGCGAAGACCGGCAAACCTGCGAGGCCGAGGAGGAGATACACCGCGCACGTCACCGCGCCTCTTTTGCTTCCGTATAACGCGGCGACCAGCAGCACCGCGAAGGTCTGGGCCGTAATCGGTACCGGCGTTCGGGGAATCTCGAGTTGCGCACTGAGCGCGATCAGGAGGCTCCCGCCGAATACGAGGATGACGTCGCGTAAACGGCCCATGGCCGACACTGGCCAAACCGCGTCCACCAGGACACCGCGATGCTGAGCTAGACGTTGCATGAACCGATCTCCAGTCCGGAGCCTAACGAGCGATGAGCCGGGTGATTGACAGCGCAGTCGCGGATAGCAGACGCCGCTAAAGATAGGGCGCGAACGCCACTACCGCCCGGGGTACGCCGCAGGTCTGAGTGCGCTATCCGGTGCCGCACGGCGCATCCGCGAAAAAGGATAGCCGTCGCAACCCGTCCGTGGCGTGTTCCGCCGCGCCACGCTCACCGTCTCGGCCACAGCGAGAGAAGGCGCACGATACGCGCTGAAGCAGAACCCCCAATGGAAAGGCGGCATCCCCGCGAACTCCATCCAATCGATGCGTGTCCACAGGCCAGCCGCGCTTGGGTTAGCACTGTCATTCTGAGCGAGCAGGTAGCGTTCCGTGACGTTCCAGCGGACGATGCGGTAGCGGGCGCGTGGCTGCTGCCGCCATTCCCGCGCCGTAATCGTGTGAGTGCTTCCGTAGTCGTCGACGAACGTGCCAAGCAGCAACGCCGGCGGTGAATCGCGCAGCGGAGGACGGCTGGCACACGCTGCGATCAGAGCGAGCGCAGCAACTCGCCAAAACACGCGGGCGCTGGCCATGAGGCTCGTTAAGGTGCTCGCTGCTCCTGGTACAGCAGCGGGAATTGCTGTTTCAGCCGCGTGATCTTGGGCGCGTCGTTAATCCGAATGTACGGCTCGTTAGGATTGCGCGCCGCGTAGTTCTGATGGAATTCCTCGGCAATTGCAAAGGCAGCCAGCGGCTGAATCTCCGTCACGATAGGGCGCGTGAAACGGCGACTCGCGTGCAGCTCCGTGCGCAACGCCTCGCTAGCCTGCCGATCCTGGTCCGATTCATAAAACACCACCGCGCGATACTCCGGCCCAATGTCTGGCCCTTGCCGATCCTTCGTGGTGGGGTCGTGTGCGACGCTAAAGAAAACATCCAGCAGTTGGCGGTGCGTGATACGTGCGGGATCGTACACGATGCGCACGGTCTCGATCCGTACCGGAGAATGACTCGCCGATTGCGGCTGACCGTAACGCGCGTAACCCGACGTGACGGATTGAACACCACGGAGGTGTTCGAACACAGCTTCTACGCCCCAGAAGCATCCGCCGGCCAGGTAGAGCGTCGACTGGGAGGCCTTCGTTTGTGCCGCCGCCGAGCTAGTGCAAGCCACGGCTGCAAGCAGCACCCAGCAAGGCCTCGTTAGGCAACGTCGCGCATACGCCGGACGTGGAAAAAGAGCTCGCATCGAGAGGCTATTTGAAGAAGAAGTGCGCGACCGCGGACTCAGCATCAAAATAGATAATCGCGAGCGCGGTCAGGTCGAAGACAGCGTGCGCAATGATGAGTGGCCAGATGCGGCCCGTCACGGCGAAGATCGTTCCGAATACAAGCGCGACAACCGTCGCTTGCTGCACGCCGGGGAGCCCCTGAGTGGAGTAGTGCGCCGCGCCAAATGCGGTCGCTGTGACGACCACGGTTAGTGCCTTGGCCCAGGTGCTCCAACCGAGCAGCCGGCGCAAGCGCTCGAACGCGAAACCTCGGAAGACAACCTCCTCGCCGAATCCAGCAGCGACAACCATTGACCAGATGGCGGCAGGGAGCGCCGCTGTATCGCCGGCGAGATAGTGATACGTCTGGTTGATCGGATCGGCACCAAGTAGCGGCATCACGACCGTTTTCATCAGCAACTTCAACATGATGCCTAACGCACTGCCGACGGCTATTGTCGCTGCCCAGCGCTACGGCCTGACGAAGCCGATCTCGCGCAGCGGCGTGCGCGACCTCAGCGCCCACACCAGTACCATCAGGCCGCCGAGCGGGAACGCAAACCCGCCGACGAAGACGTTTCCCGTCAGGACGATGACGAGAATCGCGAAGAGGCCGACTGGTCCCAGGCCACGCAGAGCGGCGGCCAACGCATCGTCATGGCGCGGCACATTCACGTCGCGGCCGGCGCCGAGTGCGCTGTTGGACAGCGCCGAGGTGCTTTGTCCTTGCTCGTTAGGTAGCATCGCCGACAAAGGCTCCTTCCTCGAGTCGCGGCACGCATGTACTTACGTCGTACGCCGCCGCAAGCTTCACATCGCCCGGGTAGCCGCGCGAGATCAGCTCCCTTCCCGAGCTGCAGCTCGAGATTGCCTCGAGGAACCTTGGAGCCACCGCTTCGAACGCGGCGATTGCTGCCCGCGCTTCGGGCGACTTTGTTCCCGGAAGGGTCTTGAGTACTGCACCGGCCGCGATCCAGTCCTCGACGCTCGGACGCAAGGAGCCGTCAGCCCAGCGTTCGCCGGCCGGACATACATTGAACGTGGCGCCGAGCTTCGCAGCCGCCACGGCGACGGCGCTCGCGTTGCGCAGCGAAGCCGCGAGAACGATGGCTGACTTTGCCGCGGCTCGGAGAGCAACGACTGCACCGTTAGGCGAGGGCAGCACACAGCGGAGGCCTCGCGGCGCTTCGAGAAATGACGTTGGCGAGAGTGAATATGCGCTTGTGCTGCGCTTCTGGGCGAGCACGGCACGCTGAGCGGCGGCAAAGTCTGCGGCGCGCGCGTCTCTCCATTGAAACGGAAGGACCGCCACGCCGCGGCTCACTGCGACGTCGACACACGATGTGAACGAGAGCACATCCACAACGATGATGACATCGGCTGGGGCGAGACCGTCAACCCCGGCGACGCCCCACTCGCAGCGGCACGCGGCAGGGGCTTGATCGAAGACGCTCATGCCGGCGTTACCTAACGAGGCTCAGGTACGTTCGTAGAATGGTGGCGGCTGGTCAGGGGGTGCCTTCCGCGGCGCCCACCACGACTACGCGACGCCGCAAAACACTGCCGTCTGGCTGCCTGCCGTTGAGAATAACAGAATCTGCGAACGTCCCCGTGATACGCAGCGCCTTGCGCTCCTCGCGGACGTCGGCGGGGCAGTTGATGGTAGGGCCGCTGGCGTCATGGCCCACCGCGTTAATGTTCACGATCGGACCGCCACGGGCAACGTCCAGACGGCGGAAGGTGACGCACCCTCCCGTCCTGACGATCACGGTGATATCGAGCGGCCCTGCCGCGGTGATTGTAGCAGGGGCTTCGATGTCGGCCATCGACAATGCGATTTCGCGGCTCGTCCCAAAAGGGTTGGAGCAGGCGAGGAGCGCGCAGACGCTGCACAAAACAATGCTGGTGGCCCGTAGCAAACGTTGCATGTCGTTAGGCATGCGGACAACGCATCCTGGTTGACACTTCACTACGGAACGACGGTGACCGCGCTCACGCCGAACAACGTGGTGTCGGACTTCGAACGTGCCACGATGGCTGCCTGGCCAGCGGACAGCGCTGTCACCACACCGCTGTCAGTAACGGCTGCAACCGCTGGTGCGTTGGAAGACCAGCTGAAGGTCGAACATAGTGGGTCGCCCCCGCGCGCACTCGCGCGGACCTGCTCGCCGACGCGAAGGGTCACGCTCGCCGGACTTACAACCATGGCGCTGCAGACAGGCCCCGCGACGATGAGGTCCATCAGTGCTTTGATCTCGCCAACGCGCGCCTCGATCGTGGTCCGGCAACAGTGGATCGCTGTCAAACGTCCCGTCGAATCCACTGAAGCAACGGCTGCATCGTGCGAGCTCCATTGCACGGATGGATTTTGCAGTAGCGTATCACCCGAGGCCGTGATACCCACCGCCCGCAGTTGCGCCGTCTGCCCGACTCGCATTGCCAGACTGGGAGGCTGGATAGCAAGCGCTACCAGCTCATTGCGTGCATCAGGTTGGACTGTATCGCCACAGCCCACAACAAACAGTGCCAGAATGGCTACATACCGCATGCACTACGACTGACCTCGTAAGTCCGCGGTCGGTCACCGGCTATGGATGGCCGTGTAGAGCTCCAACCTTGCGCCCTTGCTCCGACACGATCAAGCGCACGCCGCGCTGATACGTGAAATACGACCACGCCCACTGCAGCATCACGGATAAACGATTACGGAACCCGGCCAGGTAAAGAATGTGGATCGTGAGCCAGAGCCACCACGCGATCCACCCCGACATCGTGAATGCACCGAAGTCGGCGACCGCACGATGCCGGCCAATGGTCGCGAGGTCACCCTTATTCAAATACTTGAACGGACGCCGCGGTTGCCTGCCTAACGTGCGAAGAACGTTCGCCGCCGCCCAGCGTCCTTGCTGCATTGCCGCCGGCGCGACCCACGGCACCCGCCTTGTCTCCGTGTACGGCACCGTAGCCAGGTCGCCGACGACGAAAACTTCCGGTCGTCCCGGAACGCTCAGGTCCGGCGCCACTTCGATTCGGCCGGCACGGTCCATCGACGCGCCGAGCTGAGCGCCTAACGCGGTTGCCTTGTTCCCTGCCGCCCAGAATACCGACCGCGCGGCAATGAATTCCGACGCGACTCCCTGGCCGACGCCCTCGTAGCGAACACCACTCTCGCCGACAGAGGTCACCACGGTGCCGAGCCTAACGTCGACGCCCAACTCTTCCAGGTCCTGCTTCGCGCGAATCGACAGCTCTTCGGGCATAGCCGGCAGGAGCCTGGGACCAGCTTCGAGCAGAATTACTTTGGCTTTGCTCGGATCGCTACGGCGGAAGTCGTGCGGCAACGCGGTGCGCGCGATCGTACTCATCATGCCGGCAAGCTCCACACCGGTCGGGCCACCGCCGACGATGACAAACGTCTGTAGCGCGGCACGCTTCGCGTCATCATCTGCGCGTTCCGCCTCCTCGAACGCCATCAGAAAGCGCTCGCGCACGGTGAGCGCGTCTTCCAGCGTCTTGAGTCCCGGTGCGAACGGCTCCCACTCGTTATGGGCGAAATACGCATGCCGCGCGCCGGCTGCGACGATGAGAAAATCATATGGCTCGGTCGTCGCGCCGCCGTCCACTTCTACAAGACGTCGTTCAACGTCGATGCGCGTGACTTCGCCAAGTACAACACGAGTGTTCCTCTGTTTTCGCAGAAGCCAGCGGATCGGGACCGCGATATCGCTTGGCGCGAGGCCACCCGTCGCCACCTGATACAGCAGCGGTTGAAAGACGAAGTGGTTGGTGCGGTCGATGACGACCACATCCACGGGGGCGTATTTCATCCGCTTGGCGGCCTCGATTCCCGCGAAACCGCCCCCAATGATCACGACGCGCGGACGCGTCACTGCCGCGTGCTGCGCCTCACCGGTTTCGCGCTCACGAGATTGACGAACACACGCGCTGCGCCTGGCACGCCGTTCGCGAGCTGACGAAAGAACGACGCTGTCGTGTAGATGTAGACACCACGTCCCACGGGTGCGACGAGCAGCGCACCGCGATTCGGCGCTTCGTCCGGATCATTCATCTCGAGCGGTGCGACATAGCGTGAGTCGAACGTGCGTGGCATGTACAGTCCACGCTCCTGTACCCAGCCCTCGAAGTCGGTAACGGTAATCACGTTAGGCGTTCGCAGAACAGATGCTGTTGGTACGACGAATCTGACCTGCGCTCCCTCGTCCGTGACGCGATCCGCCGGGCGCGTGAGCGTGATCGGATACGGCAGCATCCCAGGCTGCAGCATCTCATACTGACCGTATTGCACGACAACAGTTCCGCCGCCGCGCGCAAAGTCGAGGATGATGTTGCGCGACGCGCGCAGCTCAGGACTCGCGTCGTAAGCACGGGGTCCCACAACCAGTGTCGTAAATCGCTTCAGATCTGCCGTGCGCAACTCGGCAGGCGCAAGTATCGTGACCGGTATTCCTAACTGTTCGAGCGCCGCTGCTCCGTGATCCGCAACGCCGGGGACATATGCGACAGCAACTGTCGACGGGATCCGCACGTCGACGGCCTGCAGCATTGTCGTCGGCGCGATGTACATGCGGCGCGGACGGATGTGATCGTAGTCAACGACGATGTAGCCGGCGCGGAATTCCTGCTCACCAACGGACGCCAGCGCCGTGATTTCATGCTGTCCCTTCGTGAGCCGTCCGCGCACTCGGAACTGGATCGTTTCCGTACTCCCTGCGCCAGGCAACTGCACGTGACGCACCGCCGAATCTGGCTTGAGGCCAGCCGGTGGCTGTAACGTAACCCGCACAGTCTGGGGAGCGCCTAACGAAGAACTTACCGTGACCAGCACGGTGCGATCGATATTCGTGTTTGCGCGAATGTATTCGATGGAGCGGGCGAGACGGACCACGACAGCCGGAGCCATGGCGAGCGGACGATTGACTTCCCCCTTCACCTGATCGGCATAGCGGTAGACCACGGGCGTCGGCACGCGAAAACGCGCCGCGCCAAGCTCGAATGTGTGAACGAGCGTGGCGGCTGCTTCGCGCGACGCTTCTGATCCTGGGACGCCGCGCGACTCGTACATCGCCGTCATGCGTCCGCCTGCCATCCACCACGGAACCGTGACATATGGAATCGATAGCATCACTGAATCCGAGCCGGCGCTGTCGGGCGCAATTGGCGTCGCAGATGGAATTCCAGCTGGTACGCTGCGTCGCAACCCACCTAAATCCCAATTGCGCTCACGCAACCGCACAGTGTCACGCCCGCGGTTGTAGATCGCGATCGACACGGGGACGTGCTCGGTTGTTGCAAAGACTTCGCGCGGCACAGTCACCTCGATGGCGATTCCCGCCGCGAGTCGCAGCGCGCGACTCGTCCGCTCGCGAGCCGTTTCCAAAGCAGCGATGAGATCGAGCTGCGGCTGCGTCATCAGTGTTTGGCCACGGGCGGTAAACGCGCCGAGGGCCACATCGCGCAAGGCGTCGACGGTGCGGGCCACGCTGCTGAGCGCGTGGATCGAGCGGGACGGCGCAACGAGATCCAGGCGTGACTGAACAGCACGTAGTTGGGCACCTAACGAATCGAAGAGCGCGGCGTGTTCTGCCCGAGGTAAGAGCGTGTGAAAGCGAGACCATGTCGTGTCAATGTCGTCGAACAGCGTCTGTTCCGACGCATTGTTCCCGTCAGCCACAGCGCCCATACGTGAATGCTCCAGTCGCACGCCGAACCAACGAACACCGCGCCGAGGGAGTGCCCCGAATGCTTGCGATTTATGTTGCGATCGGCTGATCGCAGCGACCTCGGCGTAAGATCTGCCTAACAGGGGCGCGTACTCCCCGACGTTGAAGCGCAGTGTCGCCGCCTCTACGTTCCCGAACGATCCACGGTAGAACTTGAGCGGCGTCCACGGCGGGAGTCCGAACGTCCCCTGGCGTGGCACGCGCGCCGTATCTCCCGCCGCATCGTACGCCTCGCGGGCGAGAATGCCGGCGACCTGGTGGTGTCCGTGGCCGTCGCGCGGAGTCCCGCTGAAGACGCTTACAATCACGTGCGGGCGAAACTGCCGGACAACTGCCACGACCTGCCACAGCAGGTCCTCACGCGGCCAGCGCGTGAAGGTCTCTTCCGCAGTTTTGGAGAAGCCGAAGTCGAACGCGCGCGTGAAGAACTGCTGCGCACCGTCGATGCGTCGTGCCGCGAGTAATTCCTCTGTTCGAAGAAGACCTAACGCGTCCCCCAGCTCGCTGCCGATAATATTCTGGCCACCTTCGCCGCGTGTGAGCGAGAGATACGCCGTCTCAACGCCTCTGCCGCGCGCCAGCCACGTGATGAGCTGGGTGTCCTCGTCGTCCGGGTGCGCACCGATCATGAGCACGCGCGCGGAAACACCGAGGTGCTGCACGAGCGAGCCTAACGCTTCTGCACCGAGCTCGCTCGTTTGCGCGGACGCTGCGCGCGCTAGCAGCGCGAGCGCCAGAACGCCGAGCGTTCGACGCATCAAGCCTACGAGCGCACAGCGGCGCGTGGCATCGCGAAGGCGTCGGCGACGATGCGCGCCTGCTCCACCTGGTGCAAGTTGGCGAAACCTTCCGCGGGACTCGCGCGCTCCGGTCGCCCCACATACCGGATGGGCAGAGCGTTTCCAACGGCCGCGCGCAGGCGCGGCGCGACATACGTCCAGGCGCCCGTGTTCTTCGGCTCTTCCTGCGCCCACACGATCTCGCTGACGTTGGCGTAGCGATCGACCGCCGCCGAGACTTCCTCGTGCGGCCATGGGTACAGCTCCTCGACCCTGACGACGGCGACATGATTTGGCCGTTCCGGCGCCGCTAACTCGTAATAAATCTTTCCCGTGCAGAGCACGAGCCGCGAAATCTCTTCGCGCCGTTGCACGACCGGGTCGTCGATCACGCACTCGAAGCGACCGTTCGCCAACTGCTCCAAACGCGCCGCTGCCTGCGCCAGTCGCAACATCGACTTGGGCTGCATCAGCACCAACGGTCGCTTGTTCGGCAGCTTCGCCTGACGCCGCAAGACGTGAAAGTACTGGGCCGGGGTGGTGGGGTACGCTACGCGCAGGTTCCCTTCCGCGCACAGCTGCAGGAAACGCTCGAGACGCGCGCTCGAATGCTCCGGGCCCTGCCCTTCGTAGCCGTGTGGCAGCAGTAGGACGACCGACGAGTCCTGGCCCCATTTGGCGCGATCTGCCGCAATGAACTGGTCGATCACCGGCTGTGCCGCGTTGACGAAATCGCCGAACTGCGCTTCCCACAGCACCAGCGCTTTGACGTCGGCCGTACTGTATCCGTATTCAAAGCCGAGCACGGAGATCTCGGACAGCGGCGAATTGTAAATCTCGAATGTACCGACGGCGTTAGGCAGATGTTGCAGCGGGATGTACGTGGCTCCGTTTTCCGTATCGTGCAACACGGCGTGGCGGTGCGAGAAAGTCCCCCGCTCTGAATCCTGACCTGTGAAGCGAACATGTGTGCCATCAGCCAAAATGCTCGCGAAGGCGAGCGCCTCGGCGTGACCCCAATCGATGCCGCCACCTTCGCCTAACGCTTCGCGGCGCCGCTCCAGCTGCTTGGCAAGGCGTGGGTGCACGTTGAACGACGCCGGCCAGGCGAGCAGCCGCTCGTTCAGCGCCACGAGTTGCTCCGCGCGAACCGCTGTGTCGACTGTTCGCACGATCGCCCCGTACTCCCCAGTCGAGGGCTCCACATCGGGTTCGTGTCCGCGAGCAGCGTCGCTATGAACCGCGCTGAGACGCTCGGCCACACGGCGATCCGCCGCCGCGACATCCTCGCCGGTCACGATCCCGTCGCGCATCAGTCGCTCGCCCCACAGTTGCCGCACCGTCGGGTGTTTGCGGATTGCAGCGTACAACCCCGGCTGTGTGAACGTCGGTTCGTCACCCTCGTTATGGCCATAGCGCCGATACCCGACGAGATCGATCAGGAAGTCCTTGCCGAACTTCGCGCGGTACGCGACACCCAACCGCATCGCCGCTACACACGCTTCCGGATCGTCGGCGTTTACGTGAACGATTGGCACCTCAAAGCCCTTGGCGAGGTCGCTGGCGTAGTAGGTCGATCTGCCTTCGCTCGGGTTCGTCGTGAAGCCGACCTGATTGTTCACGATGACGTGCATCGCGCCGCCGACGCGGAATCCATTGAGGTGCGACAAGTTGAACGTCTCGGCGACGACACCTTCACCTGGAAACGCGGCATCGCCGTGCACGAGCACGGGCACGACCGCGGCTTCGTCGCGAGTGGCGCCTAACGCGAGCAGACGTTGCCGCGCGCGGGCCACGCCGAGGAGGACAGGGTTCACGATTTCCAGATGACTCGGATTCGGAAGCACTTGCAGCGAGAGCTTCCCTCCCGCGACCTCGCGCTCCGTTTCGAACCCCAGATGGTACTTCACATCGCCAGTCTCGCTGTCGCCGACGTCGGCGTGCCGCCCGTCGAACTCGTCGAAAATTCTACCTAGCGGTTTTGCGAGGACGTGAGCGAGAACGTTGATGCGACCGCGATGCGCCATACCGATCACGACTTGCCGTGCACTGCGCTTGGCTGATTCCTCGATCAGCACGTCGAGCATCGGGACGAGCAGATCGTTCCCTTCAATCGAGAAGCGCTTGACGTTGACGTATGTCCTGGCGATGAAGCGCTCGAGCCCGTCGACCTCGCTCAGGCGCTCGAGCATGGCACGCTTCTCTTCACTCGTTAGGTATCGCGGGATCTCTTCCTGCTCGATGACCTGGCGGCACCAGAAACGCTCGGCCTCTTCTTCCAGGTGCATGAACTCATAGCCGATCGTCGAGGAGTAGACGAGCCGCAGCCTGGCGGCCACGTCAGCCGCCGTCCCGAGATCGAAGCCTAACGCGATGGCTGGAACCAGCGCCAAGTCCTCTTCGGTGATCCCGTAGAACTCCGGCGTCAGCTCAGCAGCCCCCGGCGGTTTGGAGCCTAACGGGTCAATCTGGGCCGCCAGGTGCCCGTAGTGACGGATCCCGTCGATCAACGCAGCGGCGCCGGCGACCTTGCGCAAATACGCCGGCTCGGCAGTGACTGTCGCGCGCGTCGACGCCCGTGGCGCCATTCCTGAACCGAGCGACTGCGCCAGGCGAAAGAGCTGACGCCATGATTCGTCTACCGAGTTAGGATCGCGCTGGAACTTCTCGAAAAGCTCGGCGATGTACGCTTCGTTGAAGACGCTCGAAACACTGGGGGCGGCGGCGGCGGCGGCGGCGGCGGGCCTGTTGCTCATGCGCCGAAATTTAATCCTGGCGCGGAGACGAGACACGCACCGGCAGGCGCTTACTCCTCGACGAGGCGCGACGGGATCAGCAGCGTAAACGTAGAGCCGGAGCCCGGTTCGGAGACGACCTGAACGCAGCCACCTAGCAGACCGGAAAGGCGCTGAGCGATGAACAGGCCGAGGCCGGTCCCACCGTGCCGCCGAGTTAGCCCAGGCTCGAGTTGAGCAAACGGCTCGAAGATGCGACGATGCGCGTCGCGAGGAATGCCCGGGCCTGTGTCGCGCACGTCGAAGCGCATCATCCCTAGTTCTTCACTCGCAGCGAGCGTGATCTGGCCAACGTCCGTGAACTTGACCGCATTCTCGGCAAGACTGACGAGAATGCGTCGCACCTTGTCGAAGTCCGACTCGATCGATTCGGGCGACGCGGACAAATCCAGCACAACCTGAATTCCCTTGCGCCGCGCCAGCGGATCGATGGCGATCGCGATAGCCGCGAGCAGGTCACCGACGGCGATGGTGCTCGATCGCACGACTTCGCGTCCCCCCTCAATTGACGAAAAGCTCAACAGTTGATCGATGATCGCAGAGAGGTGATCAGTTACGCTGCGCATGCGTTCGACGAGATCGCGCTGCGCCACATTTAGTGCGCCGGCGACGTCATCTGCGAGCAGCTCTCCGTAACCGACGAGCGCCGCGACAGGCGTGCGGAGCTCATGTGACAGCGTCGCGAGAAACGCGCTCTTCGCCAGATTAGCAGCCTGCGCGTGTTCGGCGAGCTGTGATTTGTCGAGGACGATCGATGCGAAGTCGGCGAAGAGTTGCACGCGGTCGATGTCGGCCGGGACGAAACTGCCGACGTCTCGCGCGCGCCAGGCGAGGAGAACGCCGAGCACTTCGTTCTTTGCCGCGACGAGTGGAGCGGCGAGCATTTCGCCGATCGGGCCGCGCGTCGTCTCCAGCGGCTGCGCTGTTGGTCGGCTCGCATAGTCGCGCTCGACGACAAGACGGCGCTTGGAAATGGCGCTCTGCGCGAGGGATCCAACGAGCGGGTATATCGTACCCACTTTGAGAATTCCCGAGCCGGCCACGGCTTCGACAGCGAGCTCGGTGTCGCCCGCGCTGACGACCGCGCTTCCATCGGCGTGGGCGAGGTGCAGCACGCTCTCGCACAACTCCGTGAGTAGAGCACCGGTGTCGTGCAGCGCCGCGAGCTTACGCATCAGGGCGTGCACGTACTCCATCTCTTGCGTCCACTGCGGCGTGAGGACGCGCCCAAACGTCGGCGCTTCGCCGGACGTGGGCCGTGATGGCGCGCTGTACGTCATGAGGGAGCCTGCAGCATCAGCCTAACGAGCCACCCGGCGCCCTGCTTGAGCGGCCGGCGGTGCGTTCCAAAGGTATACGCATGACGAGACGTACAGCGAGCCCTCCGTTGGTCGTGCGGAAGACCTCTTTTAGGGGTAGCGCGAGTTGTGCGTCCAACTCTGGGTGTGCGCTCAGCAGCGCGATGTGCCATGCGCTCAAGCGCTCCTGTGACATACGACCGAGTGTTGCGTACAGGTCGCGCAGCTGACCGCGCTCGCCTACACGGACGCCGTACGGTGGGTTGGTCACGAGCCAGCCGGGGGTCGCGGGTTCGCGCAGCGCGGAGAGCGGCTTGTTCTCAAACACGATATGATCGAGGACGCCAGCGCGGACGGCATTTGCACGCGCGGCTTCGATTGCTCCCGCATCGCGGTCCGCAGCGTAGATCGGCGCGCGACTACTGCGCTCGCGTGAACGAGCGCGATCGAGCGCTGCGTCCCATGCCTTGGCGTTGAAGTTGGGCCATTTCATGAACGCGAACTCGCGTTGTATGCCCGGGGCGATGTTACAACTCTGCAGCGCAGCCTCAATCGGGATAGTTCCCGATCCGCAGAAGGGATCGACGAGGGGCGCCTGGGCATCCCATCGCGCGCCGAGGAGCATAGCGGCGGCGAGCGTCTCTCGCAGTGGGGCCTTGGCGACTGCCTGACGATATCCGCGGCGGTGTAAGTGTGCGCCCGACGTGTCAAATCGGATCGTGCAATTGTCGCGAAGAAGCCTAACGATTATGCGTTGCGAGTCGGCTGGCGGTTCGCGGTCTTCGTCACCAGTCAGTACTTCGGCGTCGCTGCGTGAAATGATCGCGCCGGCGATACGTTCGGCGACCGCATCGGAGTGATACAGCCGCGACTTGCGACATGTCACGCGTAAGCGCACAGCCGCGCCGGGACGCAACCACTCATCCCATGGGACTTTTGTGCCGTGGCGTTCCAGCTCGGCGAAGGTGCGCGCCCGGAACTCGGCGGCCGTAACCGTTATTCGTGATGCAGTACGCAGGTTCAGATTCAAGGTGTATAACGTCTGCAGCGACGCGCGCAGGGGAATTGCGCCAGGTTGCGGCTCAGCGCTGGGAACTACGCCTAGCGTCGCGAGCTCACGCTGCGTTACCTCTTCGAGTCCGGGGGGTGTGACGACGAGTGTGTCGTAGTCGGTGCGTGGCAACACGCTACAGACGATAACCTATGAGGTGTGGGGAGACATGTCGTTCAGTGCTATTTCGCGATTGCTCGCTTTGACCACTGTTGCCGCGTGCGCGACGGCGAACAGCTTGCTGGAACCCGATTCTCGTGCTGCCAAGATCGAATACCATGGCTTTGGTGGCATCGCCGCGCTGCGCTTTGCGCACACAATCGACAGCGCAACTGGGAACGTGATCGCGGGCGCCCCTGAATTGTGTGCGTTGCTCAAAGAGGAATGTCCTGTGACTGCAGGTGTGGTCATCCGCACGATGACAGCGGCGGAGGTCGACGCGTTGTTCCGCGCGGCGGCGAGTGCGGAATTCGCGTCGTTGAACCGGGAGTACGTGCCAGACAACATCTGCTGCGATCGTCGCGATCATCACATCCTGGTGCGCGCGAACGGCTTCAGACGCACGGTGCGCTGGTTCGACGGGGTCGATATGCCATCGGTTCTCGTCCGGGTGAGCCAGCAAGTCTTCGTTGCCGGCACTCCGCGTTAGGCATTCATACTAGAGCGAGCCGAGGAAGCGCAGCAACGCCTCGCGTTCGCTCTTGCTCAGCCCGCGGTAGAAAGCGCGCGCCGCTGCCGCTTCACCGCCGTGCCACAGAATCGCTTCCTCGAGGCTGCGCGCCCTGCCGTCATGGAGAAAACGCGTGTGGCCCGTGACGAACGCCGACAGGCCGATTCCCCAGAGCGGTGGCGTGCGCCACTCGCTTCCCGACGCGCGGAAGTCCGGGCGGCCATCGGCCAGCTCGGGACCCATGTCGTGCAGCAGCAGGTCGCTATACGGATGAATCGTTAGGTTCGCCACCTCCGGCTCCACGCCTGTGGCGGCTGTTTTGAGAGTCGGCGTATGGCACGCGCTACACTGCGCCTGCGCGAAGAGCGTCGCGCCGTGGCGGACCTGGGCGTCCTGCACGTCGCGCCGCGCCGGAACACCAAGCGTGCGCGTGTAGAACGCGACAGTCTCGACATGATCCCGGGTGACATCAGGGGCGTGGTTTCCACAGATCGGATGCTGAAGCGCGCAATTTTCAGTCGGCAGGAACGGCGATGTAACGCCGACATCCTCGTTGTAAGCCGTGGCTGCTTGAATCAGGAGCGACGCGGTGCTGGCTTTGTGTCCAAAGCGACCGAGCTGGCGCCCCGTCGTTAGGCCGCCGCTGACCACATTCACCTTCCCGGAAATGCCATCGCCGTCGCGGTCGTGCTCATCGGCGCGCCGCAGGATCTCCGCGTCGCGGACAGCCTCCAGTAGGCCGAGGCCCACGATCTGCGGCGCGATGCGCGGCGAGATCTGCACGTTCGGCGGCGGCGAAATGTACGTGGCGACCAAACGATAGACGGGTCGTTGCAACTCGTACGCTGTCCCGTCAGCGAATTGACCTGGGACGCGCTCATACGTGATGTCGACCGTTCCTTCAGGGGTGAAGCCGACGATCGCGCGATTCTGCAACTGGCCGCCGAAGCCCGGCGCCGGCCGCGGAGGATCGTCCACGAAGATCGGCGGAACGCTCAGGCGGAAGAGCATGCCGCGGTAGGCGCGCGGCGCGAGCGGCGGCTGTCCGCGGCCGTTCTGCTCGTGGCACGCGAAGCACGACGTGTTATTGAACAGCGGGCCAAGGCCCACGTTAGGCGCTGCGCCCGTTGCCGCGTCGAGAAACCCGAGACTGAAGAGCGAATCGCCCAACTCGTGCAGCGCGAGCCGCGGGCCGGCTAGCGTTGGAATCGGCTGCTCGAAAGCACGCCCCGTTACGTCGAAAACAGTCGCCGAGCCTGCCGAGAGCGCCGTTTCGGGGACCGGTGGTGTGAGGTCAGCGGCAGTGGAATCGGCGCACGCCGCCGCGAGAACAAAAATCGTTAGGCGGCAGTGCCGCGCGTGGCGCGCCAAACGCGCCAGCCGAGCAGGCTCGCGAAGAGCAGAGAAAAGAGGATTGGCGACGTGAGGTCGCGTTTCACTGACATCCAGAAGTGGATGATCCCCAGCACCGACGTCACGTACACCATGCGGTGGATCGCCTTCCAGCGTTTGTTCCCGAGTCGCCTGATCATCGCCTTGGTTGAGGTGATCGCGAGCGGCACCAGCAGCATCAGAGCGGTGAACCCAATGGTGATGTACGCCCGCTCGCTGATGTCCTCCCAGATGTCTGAGAAGCGCAGCTCGAGATCGAGAGTCAGATAGACGGTGAAATGGGTGCACGCGTAGAAGAACGCGAGAAGTCCAAAGGTGCGGCGGTACTTGATGAGCCAACCGAGGCGCGTCATAGCGATGGCCGGCGCAATTGCGAGAGTAAAGGCGAGGAAGCGCAGTGTCCACTTCCCGGTGAAGTGCTCGAGCTCAGTAACTGGTTCGGCGGTCAGATAGTTAGTACCACGATACAGGTCCGACCATAACGCGAAACCGGCCCAAATGAACGGGATGAGGCCGAGGGCGATGATGACCGCGTGGAGGTAGCGCGGTTGTTTGATGTGGGCGGCGGACTTTCGGTTAGTTCGGGCGCGCGGAAGAGCCGTAGATTGACTCTCGGGGGGGGCCCCCCGAGCGGTCCCCGGGTCGCCAACTACGATCGCCGCAGGGTCGCCGGCGACAGGTGGATCCGCCGTCGCGGATCCTGCGTGCGGCTTGGTACCCACTGCCGCTAGTAGAACTTCCTTAAGTCCATCCCGGCGTACAGGCTCGCCACTTGATCCGCATAGCCGTTGAACATCAACGTCGGCTTGCTGCGAATCTTTCCAACCGGGCGCTCGCGCGCCTGACTCCAGCGCGGATGATCAACGGTCGGATTCACGTTCGCATAGAACCCATATTCGTGCGGCGTCGCCACGTTCCAAGCCGTGCGCGGTTCCTTGTCTGTGAAACGGATGCGCACGATTGACTTGCACCCCTTGAAGCCGTATTTCCACGGCACCACGTGACGTAACGGCGCGCCGTTCTGGTTCGGCAGTGTCTTTCCGTAGAGACCGACGACGAACAGCGCGAGCGGATGCATAGCCTCGTCCAGCCGCAGCCCTTCGACGTATGGCCAGTCCAGCACCGGAATGCGTAACCCCGGCATCTGCTTCGGATCATTCAGCGTTGTGAGCTCGATGTATTTCGCCGACCCTTGCGGCTCGACGCGTTTGATCAGATCCGCCATGGGAAAGCCTAACCATGGAATCACCATCGACCACCCTTCCACGCAGCGATGGCGATAGATGCGTTCCTCGAGCTTGTGCGGCCTAACGAGATCCTCGATCTGATATGTCGCTGGCTTGTTTACTAGACCGTCGACCTTCACGCTCCACGGCTTTGTCTTGAGCGTGTGCGCGTTGCGTTTGGGATCGTCCTTGTCGGTTCCGAACTCGTAAAAATTGTTGTAGCTCGTCGCATCCTCTTCGGACGTCAGCTCGGCTTTCAAATCTTGGTCTTGCGACTGCGCGGCGGCGCTCGCCGGAACGCCGGCGAGCAAGCCAGCTGCGGCCGCACCGATCATCCCCGCTTCCTTGATGAACTCTCGTCGGTTCACGTAGACCGACTCTGGGGTGATCTCGGAGCTGGCGATGTCGTACTTCGACTTGGATCGGATGATCATGGCTGATGGCTGGCGATATCAGGTAATAGTGCGAGCGCCTGCACAGAAGTTCCCACTGCCCACTGACTTCGTCGCGCGCCTTCAAGTTACGGCCGCGCAACAGGCTTGGATGTTTCATGCGACTGTTCCAAACAGTTCTAACCCGACTAGT
>JBQTIF010000034.1:0-5824 GCA_052388395.1 Gemmatimonadaceae bacterium
CCACTCAAAGCAAGCGCAACAAGGGCGAAACGACGTGGGGGCCCCGTGAGCGGTCCCCCCACCGTGATATAAGCCCGTTGGCGACCGGAGGGGCCCGGGCCGGCAGCGCTAAGGCGTCACCGTAACCATGATGGTCGCCGACGTTCCAATCTTTGCGTCTTTGTCTTTGACGTTGAGTCTGACCGCGAATGTCCCGGCCCTGGTGTAAACGTGAGATGCAGCTGGTAGGCTTCCGGGCATGGTTACGCTCCCCGCAGTCGATGCGGTCCCGTCGCCCCAGGTGATGGTATAGGTCCAGGGCTGGTCATTCATGCCCTTATCGGTGAAGCTGCCCTGCACGGTGAGCGCGCCACTGACAGGAAATGTCGTGGCCGTCGTTGCTGTGAGGACGGCTGCGGGCGCCGCGTTGGTGACGCTCATCGTCCGCTGATACGCGGTCAGGCCGCCATCCTTATCACGGATCTGACCGATAACGGTGACGGGCGGCCGTTGGTCGGGATGCGCGGGGCAGATGATACTCTTGATCGAGCTGCTCCATGGCGAGAGCCCAGCACCCTGGCCGCAATCGAACGCATACTCGAGCGTCGAGCGGTCGGCCGCGCCCTTATCGGTCCCGGCGTTCAGGGCGATCGTCGCTGGAGTGCCCTCGGTGACCGTTGTTGGCGCGACGAACACCGCAGTGGGTGCCACGTTCGCAATCGTGGCGGTTGTGGTCGCCGTCGCCGTGGCTCCGCTCGGATCCCTTACCGTGAGGGTGACGGTGTACGTCCCGTTATCCGAGTAGCTCTTGGAAGGATTCGCGACGGCACTGGTTCCACCGTCGCCGAATCGCCAGGTATAGGTGAGTAGGTCCCCGTTCGGGTCGCTCGTCCCCGCCGACGAGAACACCACGGTGGTCCCTTCATTGCCGGCATACGGCCCATTGATGCTGGCGGTCGGCGCCTGGTTAGGCACGACTGTGATTGTCGCTTCGTCGAACGCGGTGCCGCCGTCTTTGTCGGTAACCGTTAGGCGTCGGGTGAACGTGCCGGCGGTGTTGTACGCGTGCGAAAGCGAAGCTTGCGTGCCTTGCGACGTTGCGGTTCGGGTGATGCTGGTGCCATCACCCCATCGAACTGTATAGGTCCAGTTGGCGTCGGCACTCCCCGCATCTGTGAATGTAGGAGTGAAGGGCGACGAGCGATTCACGACAATGGTCTTATCAGCACCCGCATTTGGTACCGGTGCTGCGTTCGCCACTGTCGCGGTGGCGCTCGCCGTGGCGCTCAGTGTACCATCGCTCACCGTGAGCGTAACGGAATAGGTCCCATTGTCGACGTAGGTATGCAGCGGCGTCGGTCCGCTCCCATGCGGTGAGCCATCGCCAAAGTCCCAGTCGTACGTGAGTGGCTGACCGTCAGGATCGGTCGATCCGCTGGCGTCGAAAGCGATCGCAGTGCCTTCATCACCGCTATAGGGCCCGCCAGCGGACGCGTTAGGCGGCCGGTTGGGTGGCGTATCGGTCCAGAGGACGGCGTGCGTGTCTCCGTTCGCGGTGTTGCTCCACCCTACAACGTCTCCGCCGGCATTGATACCGAGCGCGTTACTGTTTGCGCCACCGAGTGAGGGGAGCGCGGTCATGACACCGTTCTCCCAGAGAAACGCCCGACCTAGTCCACCGCTAATAAAACTGACGGAGCTGACGCCGACCACCTGCCCTGCGTTGTTGATTGCCAGGGCTCGGCTTGCCGAGTCCCCAGGCAAAACGCCAAGAAGCGTCCGCACGCCGTTCTGCCAGATGGTGGCTTGGACATGGAGCACAGCACTGTCAGCCGACTCTCCTGCGACGACACCGCCATCGTTAGTGGCGTAAGCCGTACCACTGTAGCCCTCTAGCCTGGCCATGACGCCGTTCTGCCAAATGAACGGGCGGGTTTGGCTCAGACTGCACTGGTTATGAACGCACCCAAAAACTTCCGCGCTCGTTCCGACGATCTGTCCAGACGAGTTGATACCGTAGGCCACAGTCCAATGGTTTGCCGTCAACCCGCCGAGGTCCGACAACGTCCCGTTCTGCCACACGAAACCGTGGTTAGGTGGTTGTTGCGTCTCGCTCCAGCCGATGACCTGCAAAGCAGCGTTTACGCCAAAGGCGATGCTCTGAGCGCCGCCAAGCGTGCCGAGGACTGTGAGAGTGGGCCCGTTCAAGAGCGCGGCGCGACACGCAGCCAGGTCGCATTCCGCTCCGACGATCGCACCGTTATCGCTGATTCCTCGAGCCTCATTGAGGCCGGAATTTCCGAGACTGGTCATCGTGCCGTTCTGCCAGAGCCATGCCCCGTCTATGCTGATGCCAACAATTTGGCGGCTGTCGTTGATTGATTTCGCTTCGGAATAGGAACTGCCCCCCGGAGTGCCCAGATCGACCGCTACCAGTCCACTCGCAATTCTCAGTTCCCTCTCGGGTCCTGTCGACGGGGCATTCAGCTTCGGCTCGACAACGGTGTCGTCACGACACCCGGCAAATGCAATCAAAGCGACGAGTGTCAGACCAGCCGAACGCAGTCCGACCACTGCGGTCCTGGAAAGAACGCGACCTCGCATAACCCTCCCTCGTTAGGCGCTTGCACTCTGGTATGTGATCTTCCGCAGACAACGGCTGACCCGCCGACATATAGGGCCAGAAGCTTGCGTTGGGGGCCGACCCTAGCGTCTGTCTCTCCGTGGCCGCAAGCGTTGAAAGGCCCCACGTCGCGCTAGGGGCAAAACGGTGTTCGCGAATCGTCACAGGATTCGTGAAAGAACAACTCAGCGATTGACTTGGAGGGCCGGCAGTAGCATTTCTGGCCCACTCTATGGACGAGTCGGCGGTGACCGGGCGCGGTGCGGCTGATCGAGACAAACGTCTCGAATCCTGGAAAGAAATCGCAGCCTACCTTGGGCGCGGTGTCACCACGGTGCAGCGCTGGGAGCAGCTGGAAGGCCTCCCGGTTCACCGACTTCCGCACGCCAAGAAGGGCTCCGTCTTTGCACTCAGGTCCGAGCTGGATGCTTGGCGTGGGGCGCGCGCGCAGTTGGGTCCCGTCAGTGCTGACGCGACGGATGCGCTCCAGGCAGACCAATCGGAAGGCAACCGCGCTTGGCGACCGGTCCGAGTAGGTCACCGCTTAGCCTTCGGTTTCCTTATGCTCGTTGGCGTCGCAGTGCTCACCCTCGCGATTGTCCGGGTCCTTCCTCTAACGAACTCCGATCCAACTGGTCGCGGCGACCAGTCAATCATTCCCCGACCCCTAGCCAATGACGCGGCCGAAGAAGAGTGCCCGAGCTTATCGCCCAACGGTAGCCTTGTTGTCTACAGCTGGCGTCGTGAAACGGACCCGGGACTCTACATCAAGCCGGTCGCGGGTGGACCCCCGCGCCGTCTGGCGACTGCCAGCGCGGGCGATCTCGCCTTCTGCGGGTTCCCTAAATGGTCACCCGCGGGAGATCTGATCGCCTTCCTCGTTCATGGCGCTGCGGGAAGCAAGGACCTCTGGGTCATCTCACCCTCTGGCGAACGGCCCCGCCGCCTAACGTCAGCGTCGGGGATCGGACTATGCTGGTCGCCCGATGGGCAATCGTTGGGGTTCGTGGACCGAAATTCTGCTGGTGAACCCTTTTCGATCTTCTCGATCACTCTGCGCGGAGGTCAGCGACGGCGCCTAACGGCACCGCCGCTCGGCACGTTCGGAGACACACATTGCGCGTTCTCACCTGATGGTCATCGCTTAGCCATCGTTCGCTTTCCGAATCGCCATCAGTCGGACTTGTTCGTCACAGGAATCGAGGAAACCGAGAGCGAAAAGGTTGAACGTTTGACGACCGGGTTCACGGGGATTACGGGGCTCGCGTGGTCTCCCGATGGTCATCTGATCGTATTCGGTTCGCAGCGCGGGCTGTGGAGCGTGCCGGCCAAAGGCCCAAGTCAACAAGCGGCAAGAGTTGTGGCATTCGCTGGAGAGGCAAAGTATCCCACATTCTCGCGCGTGACCGCGGCACCCTCCACGCACCGCCTCGCGTATGCATCCCAGATCATAGACGTCAATAACTGGCGCTGGGACGTTGCCGAGAGTCGGGGCACAAGGCTCGCCGCGTCGACATGGTGGGAGGACTTTCCAGCCATAGCGCCTAACGGCGATCGTATCGCCTTTGCTTCCAATAGAACGGGGGCCAATGAGATTTGGACAGCCAATGCCGACGGATCCAATCCGCGGCAGTTGACCTTTCACCGCGGGCCGCTCGTCGTCTCGCCGCAATGGTCTCCAGACGGGAAGCGCATTGCCTTCTCGTCACAAGTGGGTAGCAATCGCGACATTTATGTCATCGAAGCCGATGGCTCACGGTCTGAGCGCATAACGACAGCTCCCTCTGAGGAAGGAAACCCCACTTGGTCACGCGATGGTCGCTGGCTCTACTTCCGCTCCGATCAGGGGGGGACTGGGCAGATCTGGAAGGTACCAGCGTTAGGCGGCACACCGACGCGCGTGACATCCGGAGAGGGATCACAATCCTTCGAATCACCAGACGGCAGGCTTCTGTATTTTGTCCGCGGCGCCGACGTTCCTGGCGTCTGGACCGTGCCAGTAGACGGCGGTCGAGAGACCCTGGTGCTTGCGGACGTTAGGGAAGGGTTCTGGGCCGTCGCCGACAAGGGGATCTACTTTGTGATCCGCACGCCTGCGGGACAGGGTAAAGAAACCCCTCTCAAGTTCTTTGACTTCGCGTCGGCGACTGTAGCGACGGTCGCCTCGTTGCCCACAGCGGAGCGAAATCTGTCGCCCGGCTTCTCCGCTTCACGTGACGGAAGGTTCATGATCTGGACGCAACTGGACAATTCAATTCGGGACTTGATGCTCATCGATCCGTGGAAGCCGTGAGCCTAACGCGGCTCATCAAACGAGTGCCAGTCGATCGCCCGCGCGCCTGCGCGGGCATTGGAGACGGTGAGCGCCCCCAGCAACAGACAGTGGGTCGGTCCAAAGGGTCACAGTCATGTGATCCTCCTCTTCGTCCTAGGGAACCTCGAACTGGTTATCCAGCTCAACCGCGGCGACGACTGGAGTTATCGTCACGTGGGCATTCGGGACGATGTTTTACTTCTCGGCGCTCGCGTGGGCGTGGCGGCGTTACAAATGAGGGCTCTTCTCCCAATTGAGTGGGTGATTTTGTGAGGTTTTGCCCTTGTTGGGGGGTAGGTGGGGGAACTGGCTCGCGGGTGAGAGAGGGCAGCGCATGATCGTGCATGCCAACACGACATCGGAAGCGCCGTCTCTGGGATGCGTATCGTTTCCCCGGGTGGACACCTAACGCCACGGTCAGCGGCATCTTCAGCGATCCTCAAGCGCGCGTCATCACGCTTACTCGGCGCTCAAAAAAACGCGCTGCGCAGCGTGTGGCCGGTGACAGTCCGGGTGGTACGATCGCCATACGCGTCGCGTGCGCGATCTCTCGTGCGGCCCGCAGCGGATCTATCTCGCCATCGGCGCGTGGCGTGCCGACGCTGTCGCTCGGTGAAGCAGGAGCGGCTGGACTTCCTCGCCGACACTCCGTTCTACACCAAGCGGTTCGCCTTTTGGGTCGGTCGCCGCTGCCGGGCGGCAACGATTCAGGATGTGGCGCGGGAAGCGCACCTGAATTGGAAGACCGTCAAAAGCGCTCGAGATGCAGTACATGCGCGAGCAGCTGCGGCGCACGGGCACGCCCGGTCCGCGCATCATCGGACTCGACGAGATCTCGATTCGCAAAGGTCATACGTATCGCATCGTCGTGAGTGACTTGGTGCGCCAGCGGCCGATCTGGTTCGGAG
>JBQTIF010000035.1:0-28380 GCA_052388395.1 Gemmatimonadaceae bacterium
GACACTCCCCCCAATGCGCGGCGCGCAACGGGGGTGTTGGTTCGATGTCGTCGTCGATAACGCCGAGCAGCTCTCCGGCTGCGTGCGCGGCGCGGGGGTTGCGCGCCGCTGCCGCGCCGCGCCCAGGGTTCTGCTCCAAAACCGAGACGCGAAACGGGAGTGGCTCTGCGCGCGCCCGGGTAACAGTGTCGTCGCTGCATCCGTCGGCAACAATGACGGCCTCGAAGTCGCCGGAGGGGAAGCTGCCGTCGCGCAATGCATGCAGCAGTCGCAAGAGCGACTGTGGCCGGTTGTGTGTCGGCGTCACAACCGAGATGCGCACGGGACGAGGCGAGTCTATCACGGCTGCCTAACGCCGCGCAGTTGCCGGCGCGAGCGGAGGTACGCCAGCGGCCCGACCGCGCAGCCGAGTAACTCGGCTAGGACGAGGTCCAGCGGAATGTGACCAGGCCGCCGCAGGATGGCGCGCGCGAGGGACGAGAGCTGGCTACGAAGCCAGCCTAACGCAACACGCGGTACCGTGAACTCGCGGCGCAGCAACTGCGCCGTCCAGTGGGCGTACACGCCAACGCCGTATCCGTACATCGCTCCGCGCAACTCACTCCACTCACGCCGATGGCGGTGCCAGCTCAGCGCGCGCGGGTCGTAGACGATCGAGTATCCGGCTGCGAGAATGCGCGTGTACATGTCGTTGTCGCCGCCTGATTTCGTCGGCGTCCCTGCATCCAACGCTTCGTCGAACGCGCTGACGAGCTGCGCCACGTCCCGGCGGAAGGCCTGGTTCGCCCCCGCGCCGATGGACCCAACGAGTAACGCAGGATGCGACGTTCCATCAAACGTGCGCCGAACAAAGCCGCGACTCAGTGTCGACGCGCGTTCAAACCACTCCTGCGCCTCAGTCTCCAACTCCAACGGCATTGTCAGTCCAGTCACGGCAAGGACGCGCGGGTCAGCGAAGTTGCGACAGAGCGCGCGCAACCAACCTGGGTCGGGTACCGCATCGTCATCAGTGAAGGCCACGATTGGCGTGCGTGCCTCGCGCAGCGCGCGGTTGCGCGCACGGTCGAGGCCCGGCACATCCTCGCGCACACAACGCACGCCGCGCGTTTCGCAAATGCGCGCCGTCGCGTCGGTCTTCGACGCACTGTCAATGACGAGAATCTCCTGTCCGTCGTCAGGGAGGCGTCGAATAGCCGTTAGGCAGCGTTCGAGATCCTCCGGACGATCTCGCGTGCAGACTGCGACAGTGGCGCGCGGCGCCGGCGCAGCGTCGCCGGGGCCGGGGCCGGGGCCGGAGTCTAAATACCGCATGCGCAGCGCTTCGAGCACACGGTCGCTGGTGCTGTCGAGTGCTGCTTCACGCAGGTGTGTAGCGCTCACTTGTCCATGCACGAGCGGTAGTGTTAGGCGCGCAATCGGCTGGTTGCGCCAGCGAAGCAAGATCATCGTTTCGCGATATCGCTGCGGGACGCTAATGCCCTGCGGTAGGTGCTCGACGTCGAAGTCGAGGATCGCGGTCGGCATGCTGGCGAGCGACGACCCGTCAGGACGGTACCGCGTTCACCACGCGGACACGGGGGTGCATGTGCACCGGGCCGGAGAATTCGCCGCTCCCGCTCCGCGCCACGCGCACGTAAGTCGTTAGGCTCCGCCCTTGCTCGCGGCCGGCCAGGCTATTCCACACGAACGCTTCGACGATGTACACAGCGGGTCGCACGTTCAGCTGGAGCTCCCAGGCAAGGCTGAACGCCCCCGACGTCGGTAGCGGTTCGTGCAGATGGAACGTAGTCGTTTCGAACAGTACTTCGCCGCTGTCGACCGCGCGCACGCGCACGCCGAGCCCTTCGGAGCCCGGTAGCTGCCCGTCGCGGATGGCGCAATGCAGCGCCACGGTGGCGCATTCTCCCGAGGCGACGTCCTCGTTAGGTTCGACCGCGAGGCGATCGAGAACAGTCGCCGTATCACCGGACTTTGCCGCCTCGGACTGACCGCGCTGCAAATATGCCGCTATGCAGTCGCGCGGTGAGCCGCGATACGCGATGGCGCCCCCCTCCAACAGCAGCGCTTCCGTACAGAACGTCGCGATCGCGTCCAGCTGGTGCGAAACAACGATCACCGGAATCTGACGCTGCACCAACTCACGCACGCGCTCGAAGGCCTTGCGCTGGAAAGCGGCATCCCCGACGGACAGTACCTCGTCGATAATGAGGACGTCCGGGTCGACGTGCGCCGCGATGGAGAAGCCCAGCCGTGCATGCATCCCACTGGAGTAGCGCTTGACTGGCGTGTCGAGGAACCACTCGATCCCGGAAAAGTCGACGATCTGGTCGAACTTCTGCGCGATCTCGCGCTGACGCATCCCCATGATCGCGCCCTGTAGGTAGATGTTCTCGCGCCCTGTGAGGTCCGGGTGAAAGCCGGCAGCGACCTCGATGAGCGCGCCGATGCGACCCGTAGCGCTGCAGCGTCCGTGCGTCGGCCGGAGGATGCGCGTCAGGAGACGCAGAATCGTAGATTTGCCGGCGCCGTTGGGCCCGATGATGCCTAACGCGTCTCCCGGATTCAGCTCGAAGCTCACATCACGCAGCGCCCAGAACTCACCCTGCCAAAGCGCGTTAGGCGGCGGTTGCCGCCCCACCACGCGTCGCAGCAATGCTGGAATGAGATCGCGCAGCCGATTGTGTACCTCGCCGTAGCGAAATTTCTTCCACACGTGCTCGACCTCGACGTGGCCTCCTTCCACGCTCCGCGCCATCTCAGACGTACTCCGCAAAGTCGAACTCTGCCCTGTGAAAGAGCACCATGCTCCCGAGAAATGCCGCCACCGCGAACAGTGCGGCGTAGATCAGGTACCACGGTGTCCACGCGACTGAGCCGGCGTAACCGGCCAGCGGTTGCGCGAGGTTGTGTCCCTGCACCACGGCGAGGCGCGTGCCCTCGAGCAGCGGTGCGATCGGATTTAGCATCGCGATACGCGAGCCCGTCGCACCAAATGCGTCCGCGTTGAAGAAGACCGGTGTGAAGAAGATCCCGAAGCTGAGAATGATCTGTACCACGTGTTTGGCATCGCGGAAAAAGACATTCGCGCAGCTCGCTGCCAGCGTGACGCCGGTGGTGAACAAGATCAGTAGCAGAATGAGCGGCGCGACCCACAGCAGCGCCCAGGACAGTCCGACGCCAAAGAATGGGAGCGCGATCGCCAGCGCGACGGCGCCGATGGCCACGTCCACGAGCTGTGTCAGAACGGAGGCAATGGGCAATATCGCGCGCGGGAAATACGTCTTGGTTATCAGTGCGAGATGGCCGGTTATGCTTGCAGTTCCGAATGCGAGCGCACCGACGAAGAAGGCCCAGCCTAACGATTTGACCGCCACGCCAGCCAGCATTTCGTCGTTTGGCCGTACGCCGCTCATGCGACTGAACGCCAGCTGCAGCACCCAGCCCGAAAGGACGACCACAAGGGGGATCAGCACGGCCCACGCCACACCGATGGCCGCTTGCTTGTAGCGGATCCTGATGTCCCGGCGGGTGAACTGCACGAGGAGCTCGCGGTAGGCCCAAAGTTCGAGCACCTGCTCTCGTAAGTCCGAGCTAATCCTGCGGCTCGGCGCCTCGGACCGGGGGCTCGTCGGCACCGGCAAAACAGCCTCTTTTGCAGCGAGCGCCAGCGGGTTGTTTCCGCGCGTAGTCATGGGGGTTGCGTAGTCGGCTACAATTGCCGAGCCCGGCGCTACTCTTGCGCGCGAAGCGGCGGCTTTACAGTACCAACCGCCCCAGTAATGCGCATCGTTCCGCTGGGCGGGGAACTGATGGAATTCGCGGAGCCGCCAAGCGCCGCTGCGATAACAGCAACACGGCCGGCGGGAAGATTGTCGACGTATTGAGGCATGGTGAGGCGATGGAGCAGCACGTTGCGAGATGTAAGGACAACTGATGCAACCCACGCTGATCACGAACGACTCACCGCTCTCTTCGCGGGATCGCGCGGTATTTGTCGTCCTTACTGCCGTCGCTGCCGCGGCGCTGTTTGCCTTTCTCGCTTTCGTGCCGTGGTTCAATGCGGAGCACCCCTCGGTCGCGCTCATCGTCTTCATTCCTTTCATGCTGTTCCACTTCGGCTGCTGGCTCGTGCGCTGGCTGGCGATTTGGCGCATGCAACGGCCGCTACCGATGCGGCCTGACGAAGGGCTACGGGTCGCGGTGGCCACCACATTTGTGCCCGACGCGGAGCCCGTCGGGATGCTGGAACAGACGCTCCGTGCGTTGCTCGCGCTGGACTATCCACATGACACGTGGGTGTTGGATGAGGGGGATGACCCGCAGGTCGCAGAGCTCTGCGAATCGCTGGGTGCCCGCCACTGGAGCAGGAAGAAGAAACATCCGCATGACGTGAGCGGGTCGTACGCCCGCGACACCAAGTACGGGAACTACAACGCTTGGTTAGTCGAGCACGGCTATGCGAACTACGACGTCATCGCGGCGTTCGACAGCGATCACATTCCGGAGCCCACGTTCTTAACGCGAGTTCTCGGGTTCTTTCGTGATCCGGCGATTGCGTTCGTCCAGGTCCCACAGGTCTACTACAACCACGACGCGAGCTTTATCGCGCGGGGCGCGGCGGAGGAGACGTACGGCTTTTACTCGGTGCACGAGATGGCGAGCTACGGCGCCGGCCACCCGATCATCGTGGGCTGCCACAACACGCACCGGGTCGCTGCGCTCCAGGCCGTGGGAGGGTTCTCGCCGCACGACGCCGACGACCTGGTGCTGACGCTCTTGTACCGCGCGGCGCGATGGCGTGGGGTGTACGTCCCAGAGATTCTCGCGCTCGGTCTGACGCCGGTGAATTGGTATGACTATCTGCGGCAACAAGTGCGCTGGTCGAAGAGCGTTGTGGAAGTCAAACTGCGCCGGCTCCCTGCGCTCGTCGGGCGCCTAACGCTGACAGATCGCATCCTCGGCATTTTTCACGGAGTCTACTATCTCCGCGCGCTGGCGCTCGGAGTGGCGTACGCCACTGTCGCTGCGCTGTTGCTGTCGGGTGCGCGACCGTACTTCGTGCAGGTGCCGGCGCTTTTGGGGATGGTGTCGTTGGCGCTCCTGGGCGCAGTAATCGGTCGCTTTGCTCGACGCTACTATTTAGATCCCGGGCGCGAGGGTGGCGTGCACTGGCGCGCGACGCTGCTGCAGTTTGCCAAGTGGCCGTATCAATGGCTCGCTGTGTGGCGTGCCCTCGTTCGCGGCCCCGTACCATACGCCCTCACACACAAAGTGGCGCGCAAACAGCCACGCGCCTGGATACTCTGGCCGCACATTGTCGTAGCCGGTGCGATGGGCACGGCACTGGCGTTAGGCAACCTGCTCCATGGCGTCTCTCTCGGCATCACGGTACTGGCTGTAGCAATGACGCTGTTGCCACTCGGCATCGCCGCGACAGAGTGGCTGCGCTTTCCGCCGCCGTGGGAGCCACAGCGCTACGCCGAGCGGCGCAATCAGCTCAGCGATCTCCTCGGCCCAGCTGCCTGGCGCGGACCGGAACGCCGCCGTGCTGTGAGCGATCTACCGCCATCGTTGCGTCCTGCGATCGAACGGCGCCGTTCAGTCAACGCGGAGACCGCCGTCGTAGCCTAACGCGGCAACAACGTCCCATGCAGCGATTCGCGCCAGGCGTCATCGACTACAACGGGGCCATGGCGCGGAACTATCCCGCCGGCCGGGCGCTCTCAGTGCAAGCGGCGCGGACGTGGCGAAGCCAGGCGTCGTTTTGATACGAGGGACGCTTGCCGATGGCGAAACGGCTTTCCGCTGCAGAATCGCCTCCTAGACCGGTGTTCGAGACGCTCGATTTGTTGGTATTTCATGCCTCCCAGTAAGTCGCGGAGTGTCATGCTGTCAGGCAGCGCTGGGCTCGCATTGGCAAGTTGCGCCTGGCCGACTATACCTAACGCGGGTGCGGCCTAGTCCACCGACTCGGCCACGCGTTCGTCGAACGTGTCGACTCCGGCGCCGGGCAGTGCGAAGCGATCGACCCCGTATTACGACGGCTCAGTTCGCCACACACTGTTCAACGCCATTTAACTGGTCGCCGTAGGGGAAGACCTAACGACAATGTGTGTGTCGTGCGTCATTCTGCTTCTGACGCACGGCTGTTATGTTCGCCGCCTCTGGCGGGTTCGCCGCTCGACTTTCTCTTCCCTCAGCTATGCCTTCTCGCGTCCATAACGTGCGATGCCCGAGCACATTACTCGTTGGCTTCCTTGTGCTGTTCACCGCGTGCGGCGAAACGGGACCCTCCGCACCAGTTGATCCTTCAAGCGTCAGGGCCGTCAGTGGCGCGCAACTTTCCGGGACGGCGGGTCAGCCACTGACCGATCGCGTCACCGTTAGGGTCTTGGACGCGAGCAACAACCCGCTTGAAGGTGTCGTCGTGTCCTTCGCCGTAAGTGCTGGCGGAGGGACGGTCACTCCAGCGAGCGCCACGACCGACGATAACGGGGAGGCGGCTACGCGCTGGACGCTGGGGACTACAGCCGGATCCAACATCCTTACCGCAACTGTTCCCGGCGGAGCGTCGGTTCAGATCACGGCGACTGGCACTGCTGGGCGGCCGGCTACTGTTGCAGCCACCGCAGGAAACAATCAGTCGGCAACGGCTGGAACCGCGGTTGCGACGAATCCCGCTGTCGTTGTGCGCGACGCGAATAACAATCCGGTCCCTGGCGCGACGGTCGTGTTCAGCGCCGTCGCTGGCGGCGGTCAAGTGACCGATCCGGTGCGGCAGACAAACGCCCAGGGGATCGCCACGGTCGGACAGTGGCGACTTGGAAACAACGTCGGCCCGCAGACGCTCACAGCGGTGGTCGCGGAAGCGGGCGTAAGCGCCGTGTTTACAGCGACTGCCACGGCAGGAGCGCCGGCTTCAATCGTCGCTGTTTCACCGACGACGCAATCAGCAGGTGCGGGCTCGCTCGTCGCGAATCCACCCAGCGTTAGGGTGAACGACGCCAACGGTAATCCAGTCGCCAATGTGCAGGTGACATTCGCCGTGACCGGCGGCGGCGGCCAGTTGACGGGAGCGACGCAGACGACGAACGCGCAAGGAATCGCGACAGTCACGTCATGGATCCTCGGCGGTACGATCGGCCTCAATACAGTGAGTGCCACTGTCGCTGGCGTTCCTTCGATCACGTTCTCGGCTACGGCAACAGCGGGCGCACCTGCCGTTCTCGCGATCACTGAGGGTGACGGTCAGCTAGTGCCGATCAATCGCCCCGCGCCCATAGCCCCACAGGTCATAGTCCGCGACGCCAATGGCAATCCAGTGTCGGGTGTGAACGTGACGTTCACGGTTGCCTCCGGTGGCGGGCTTGTGATCAGTGGGAATCAGACCACGAACTCGAGCGGTCTGGCTACAGTCGGGGCGTGGTTCATGGGTGGCACTCCGGGACCGAACACGCTCGTCGTGTCGAGCCCCGGTCTCGTCTCTGTGACGTTCAATGCCACCGCGACAGCGGGACCACCGGTCTCGATGCAGGCCGTGTCGCTGGTTTCACAGGGCGGCACAGCCGGTGCCAACGTGGCGAGCCCACCGTCGGTCGTGGTGCGTGACGCGTTAGGCAACCCGGCCTCCGGCGTCGAAGTCACGTTCACGGTGACGGGAGGGGGCGGCACAGTCGTCGACCCAATTCAAACGACAGGCTTCGACGGCGTGGCGACGGCGACGGCATGGACGTTAGGCGTGACACCGGGCATCAACACCGTGGTGGCGTCGTCACCTGGACTTCCGTCGGTGACATTCACAGCCTCCAGCGTCGGACCGGCGGCTGCGGTGGTCGCGTTCGCAGGAAACGCGCAGGCCGCAGTGCAAGGGACTCCAGTTCCTGTGCGCCCGGCCGTGCGTGTGCTCGATGCCGCCGGTAACGGTGTACCGGGCACCAGCGTCGTGTTTGCCGTGACCGGCGGTGGCGGGTCGGTGACCGGTGGGTCGCAAATCACCGACGTCAACGGAATCGCCACTGTGGGGAATTGGACGTTAGGCTCCACGGTAGGACAAACGATGACTGCGACAGTTGGCGTGGGTGGTGTGGCCGGTAACCCAGTGACGTTCACGGCGTCTGCCGCGACACAAATCGTCGTGACGAGCGCACCGGCGAGCGCGCCGCTTGGATCGAACTTCAGCATCACCGTCGAGCTGCGCGACGCGAACAACATTCTCTCGCAGGCGAGCGGCGTGCCGCTCACAATCGCTATTCAGGCCGGCGGTGGAACCCTGAACGGCACAGCGACAGTGAACACGAACGCGACTGGTATGGTCACGTTCACGATCAATGTTACCGGCGCTGCCGGAAATCGCACGTTCCGCATTTCAGGAGCCGGCTTGAGTCAGGCAATCACCGGCAACGTCAACATCAGCTGAGGAACGACTCGTTATGCAACCTTTCGCGATGCGGCCCCTCCCGCGACGCCTGCTGGCTCAGACGGGCGCCATCGTCCTGCTGATCGCCGGACCGGCGCAGCTCATGGCGCAGGATGTGGGGCCCAATCCACTGCGCGTGAGCGTTATGACAGGCGGCCTCGCGCCGCGCAGCGCGTTCATCGTCGATGCACGCGGCAGCGGGCACACGCGACTCGGCGCCGCACCCGCGCTCGGGCTCGATGTTCAGTATGAGGCATTCGGGAGCGCGGCGCTGTACGCGAGTGGAGCTGTTGCATTCGCGACGCTGCATCACGGCACGAGCTTGGGCGTTTCAGTTCGCGGGGCGACAAGCGACGCTGTCTTGTATGCTGTCACGGGCGGACTCGTTCTCTACCCGTTCAGCGGCGCGCTGCGCCCCATCGTTAGGCTCGGCGGCGGACTCAAAGGATACAGCTTCAACATGGAAGGCGCTGAGGGGGCTATCACGCCCACGGGCGACTTCGGCTTGGGGTTCCGTGCCGGCACAGGAGCGGTCGAGTTGGGCGCCGAGGTTCGCTATCTCCCCAGTGTGTTCGATCAGGCCAAATTGCCGACGCGCGGCATCGTGGCGCAGGACCAGCGGCAGACCGATCTACTCTTCGGCATTACAATCACCGTGCGGCCATAGCCGGCCGCAGGCGCGACGCGCAGCTTCCGCCCATGAGAGCAACTTCGGAATGACCGATGAGCGATCCCATGCGTACACCCGCCGATCACGCTCCCGCCGAGCCGCGCGCAGATTTATCGCAACGCTTGGACGGCGCGCGTGATCTGTATCTCCTGGCGCTGGCATTAGGCGAGCGTCACGACGGTTTCGAGCCGTTCGGCCGCATGATCCGCGAGGCTCGCATTCACTTCGAGCGTGTCATCGAACAAGCGCGAGCGGCCGGCCTGGACACCAGTGCCATCGCGACGGTGCTCGGCAAGGAGAATGTCGAGTTGGCCGACAGCATTCGCCCCGATCTGCGATCGCGCGTCGGTGACTTATTGGCGCAAGCCGCGCACAACCGCACTCAGCGGTAGGCCGGCGTCCATGACGCTGCGCGTCACTGTGCGCTACCTAACGAGTCTCACACGCACGATATAGTCGAGTTTCGCGAAGTTGCGATCGAGCCACACGTTCCCTTCACGCTCGATTGGCCCCTGGTTGCCGGCGCGCACGCCACCTCCCGCGCGCTCATCATATGCGGCATACAGACGATCGATGACGGCGATTCCCTCTACGATGCGGCCAAACGGTGCGAAGCCCTCGGCGTCGAGTCGAGTGTTGTCGGCGAGGTTGATGTAAATCTGCGTCGTGCGCGTGTTAGGCGTTGTCAGCATCGCGTACGCCAGCGTCCCGCGTGTGTTGCTCACACGCACACTGTCGTCCAGCATCGTTTGATGCTTCCATGCCGCGATGACGCCCGGGTCAGGATGCAAACCAAACTGCGCGATGAAGTTCGCACGCACGCGAAAGAACTTCTGGCGATCGAAGAATCCTGCGCGCGCCAGGTTATAGAATCGATCCACGCCTCGCGGTGCCCAGGCACGGAGCACGCTCACCGTAAAGGTGCCGCGCGACGTTTCGAAACGCGCGAGAAAGCTATCGGGAGCCTGCGCGGTGTAGACCGGGTCGCGCGGTGCAAGCAGGGACGGGTCGAACCGCTCAGCGGCAGCGCCGACGGGCGCCCTCGCACCCCTCCCACAAGCGACGATTGCCAGGAGGAGCACTGCCACGCGCGGGATTTGAGTCCCCGATAGCCCCTGCAGAGCGACGAAAAAGGACTTGCGAGGTATAGCGGATTCAGCAGTAACGATTATGATCCTATCCCTATCACCGTGGGCCGTGAGGAAAGATGCCGCCTCGCAGTGATTCCGACAGACTGCGCGATGCGCCGCGCGCGCTGCCGACAGGCTCGACGAAGACTGGCGTGGGAAACGCATTTTCGCGCCTGCGCGCAGCCCTCCTAACGACGCTCGTCTGCGGGATCGTCCTCGAGGTAGGGGCCCGAGTTTACTGGCGCGTGAAGTTTGGCATTCCCGTTGGCCGACCGAATACGGTTCTGCACGCCTTGTATCCAGAAATGCGGGGTGTTGAGTCAGCGCGACCAGAGACGGGCGGGGAGCGCTTCGACGTACTGCTCCTCGGCGGCTCTTCACTGAACCGCGACTGGGGCCAGGTGCAGCCCGCGCTACGTGAGCAGCTCATGCGCCGCGGCTACAAGAGAGCCAGGATCTACAACCTGGCGATGCCTGGTCACACATCGCAGGACTCCCGCTTGAAGTACGCCCTGCTGAAAGAGGCGCGATTCGACCTGGTCGTTGTGTACGACGGCATCAACGAGACTCGCGTCAACAATGCGAGCCCTGAAGTATTCCGCGACGACTATTCGCACTATGGCTGGTACGAGCTAGCAAACGCGCTAGCCCCGTATCACGGCCGAGCGAGATTTGCGCTGCCGATGACGCTGCGGCGTATCGCGATCGCTGCGCGACAGGCGGCGCGGCAAGATCGCTACGTGTCCACCGATTCGCTGCAACAAGATTGGATTCAATACGGCCGCACGGCGCGTAGCGCCGTCACGTTCGAGCGCAATCTGAACAAGATTATCGCGTTGGCAAAAGAGCGCGGCGACCAACTACTACTCATGACGTTCGCAACGTACCTCCCCGACAACTATACGAGGGAGGCGTTCGAGGCCAAGAACCTGAACTACGGGCTTCACCTCACCGCTCTAGAGACGTGGGGATCGCGGGAAAACATTCTCTCGGCGCTCGAGCTGCAGAACCAGATCGTGCGCAAGCTCGCTGTGCGAAATGCCGGCGTGTTGTTTGTGGACCAGGCCGATCTCATGAAGGGGGTGCCGGACTTCTACAACGACGTCTGCCACTTCACACTCGCCGGTTCCGTCAAGTTCGCCGAAAACCTGGTCAGCGTCCTGCCATCCTCGTCTGTTGCGCGGCTGCCACGTGTCAAAGACGCTCGCGCGCAGGAGGCGACGCGTTAGGCTGCCACGGCTGGCTTTGACGGCAGCTCCCGGTCGTGGGTCTTGCCGCTACGAGAAACGCTTCCCTGGGTGACTCTGTCCAATGAGAGATCATTACGACACCTTGAACGGTGCGTCTCTGACTCATTGCCATGAAGCCTCACCAGCTGATTTCCCTATCTGCAGCCGCCTTTGCGGTGGCTTGTATACAGCCCACGCGTCTGTCGCGCGACGATTCAGGTCTCGTGTTAGCGCGTCAGGCGTTGAACGCGCCGAACCCCGCCGAAACCGGATCATTTCGCGTTAGGCATCTTTACTACGGTAGCGGAACGGACCTCCGGCGTCCGTATTTCAAGGACTCGGTCACGATCAAGACGGCCCCGGTGGACGGCAGCAAACTGGCGAGCACCGAGGACAAGTCGCGCAAGAAATACTGGGGCTTCAGCTTCGATAAGATGCCGATCAATGCGCGCGTGTGGTATCCCGACGGCGATGGTCCTTTCCCGCTCGTTTTAATCGTGCACGGCAACCATAACATGAAGGAGTTCTCGGACCCGGGGTACGCCTATCTCGGGGAATTGCTCGCGAGCCGTGGATTTATCATGGCGTCGATCGACGAGAACTTCCTGAACGGCAACACGCGCCAGGAGAACGATGCCCGTGGCTGGATGCTGCTCAAGCATCTCGAGGCATGGCGCGCGTTCAATGACTCCTCAGGTCGACCCTTCTACCACAAGGTCGACACGGCGCGCATCGCGCTGATGGGACACTCGCGCGGTGGTGAAGCCGTCGCTGTCGCTGCAGCCTTCAACAAGCTGCCGTACTACCCGGACGATGCGAAGCTGCCGTTCAAGTTCAACTTCGGCATCCGCTCCATTGTGGCGATCGCGCCGATCGATGGACAGTATCGCCCGACTGGTCGACCGACACCGGTGGAAAACGTCAGCTACCTAACGATCCACGGCTCGCACGACGGCGATGTATCCGCCTTCAGCGGGCTGGCGCAGTGGCAGCGCATCAAGTTCACCGACAACAAGCCGCGCTTCAAATCGGCGATCTGGATGTACCGCGCGAATCACGGGCAGTGGAACACGGTCTGGAACAACAAGGACAACGGGCAGCGCAGCGAACGCTGGCTGAACCTCGATCAACTGGTCTCGCCGGAAGAGCAGCGGCAGTTCGGCAAGGTGATCATGACGGCGTTTCTGGAAGCGACGTTGCGTGATCGCGCGGAGTACCTTCCGATCTTCCGCGATCATCGCGTGATCGGCGCGTGGCTGCCGAAGACGATGTATGCGACGCGCTTCGAGGAGAACGGGATGCGCGCGCTCGCGCGCTTCGAGGAAGACGTGGACGTCACAACCGGGAGCGTCGCCGGTGTCACACTCAAAGGAGACAGCCTTTCGACGTGGAAAGAGGCGAACGTGCCGTTGCGCTGGCGCAACGCGACCGTCGGCCACAATGCCGTCTGGTTAGGCTGGAACAATCGCATCGCCGGCGACGACACCACGAAGCGGGGACAACCCGCCGCGTTCAACCTAACGATGACCGACTCGTTGCGCGGCGCCTGGGCGCTGGACACGACGCAGGCCATCGTTCTCTCGTTGGCGCCGACGGCCGACGTCCCTGGACCTCGGCCGGCAGCAAAGGACACGACCAAGGCTGACAGCGGGAAGAAGGCGGCGCCAGCAAAATCAAAGCCGCCGATCAAAGTGAAACCGGACTCGACGCCATTTGACCTAACGGTTGAAGCCGTCGATGCCGCCGGCACCGTGGCTCGCGTGCCACTGAGTTTGTACGGTGCCGTGCGACGGCCGCTGGACATCTATGTGAATCGCCGGCGCGGCCGCGACAAGGCGAACTATGCGACGACGTTCGAGGTCGTGTTGCAGACGTACGTTGTCCCGCTGGCAGATCTCGTCCGTGCGCAGCCAAGCTTCAACGCGGCGCAGCTCAGAACGATCCGCCTGGTGTTCGATCGCACAGTGGCCGGTACGATCGTGCTCAGCGACATCGGGGTGTCAAAGATCGATCGCGGCTTTATGACAGTTTCCGCCGCGAGCGATCGCTGATGCGACTGCGCCTAACGAGTGCTCTCTGCATCGCCCTCGCACACACCGCACAGTCACAAAGCAGTCGACAAGTGAGCGTGCTGCGCATGCCGGCGTGGCCCCGTGCCGCGGCGCTTGCTGATATCGGCGCCGCCACGAATCTCCCCGAAGGGCTGTTCTACAATCCGGCGCTGGCAGGAAGTGCAGCTGCCGTCGCCGGTTCGGCGCACTTCTTCGGCGGCGACAGCTCCCTAACGACGCTGGTGACGGGGATCACAACGGGGGCAGCCAACGTTGGTGCCGGCATTCAGCTGTTGCGCTTCAAGTTGCGGCTCGACCCGCTCGTGGATCCCATTCCCGGCGCTCCGCTGCCTGACGAGCACGGAACGACCGCTGTGACAACGGTGGGGGCCTCGATGCGGTTCAAAGGCATTCGCTGGGGAGCGTCAGTCAAGCACATCCAGCTCATCGAACGATCGGAGAAGGAAGAGGGGATAGCGTTCGATGTCGGCGCGCAGCGGCAGATCGGAGTGTTTTCTACCGGTCTGTCTGTGCAAAACCTTGGCGCGGATCTCGACCTCGCCGTCGACCAGCAGGAGCTGCCCTTGCGCGTGACATTGGCGGCCGAGGGACAGGGGCTGCCGATCGGGGCGTTCATCGATTTCGGCGCGGCGGCAGCGATAGCGGTGGATCGCGACGGCGAAGTGCTGCCCGCGATGGGAGGACAGATGCTGTACACGCCGCTCGATGGATGGACCTTTACGGCACGTGCCGGCGTGCGCCGTCCGGCGCCGTCGTCGAACCAACGCCCACTCACCGGCGGCGCGGCGCTGACGCTGGATCGCCTAACGATTGACTACGCCGTGGAAGGAGTGAAGCACGGCGACGCTGTCCACCGAATCGGTGTACGCTTGCGCTGACGCGCTGGTGGAAACGTGAGCGTTAGGCCTGTGCAGCTACGTCCGCGTGACCGCGCAAAGACGTTCTGCGATCGTTTCGGGTTGCGAATGCCGATCTTGCTGGCTCCCATGGCAGGCGCCTGCCCGCCGTCGCTATCTATCGCGGTCGCCCAGCGTGGCGCGATGGGCGCGATGGGTGCGCTGCTGAATGACGCAGGCGGGATTGTCGCATGGGTGAACGAGGTGCGCAGCGCGACGAGTGGCCCTTTTCAGCTCAACACGTGGATTCCTGAATCCGTACCACAGCGCAACGCAGCGGCTGAAGCGCGTGTCAGGTCCTTTCTCGCCGCATGGGGGCCGGAGGTGCCGGCTTCGGACGGCGATGTGACACTTCCTGACTTTGACGCACAGTGTGCGGCATTTGTCGAGCTGCGGCCGACGGCCGTCTCCTCCATAATGGGAGTATATCCGCCTAACGTTGTGGCAGCGCTGCATGACGCCGGCGTTCCCTGGTTCGCCACAGTGACAACGCTCGCCGAAGCACGCCTCGCGCTGCGCGCTGGCGCAGATGCCATCATCGCACAGGGCTTCGAAGCAGGTGGACACCGCGGCTCGTTCGATCCAGCAGCCGCGGAACAGCAGTCCGTCGGACTTGTCGCTCTGGTGCCGCATCTGGCAGACGAGCTCGACGTCCCGATTATCGCTGCTGGAGGAATTGGCGACGGGCGCGGTGTAGCAGCCGCACTCACGTTAGGCGCAAGTGCTGCCGTTGTGGGAACTGCCTTCTTGCGCTGTCCCGAGGCCCGTACAGCATCTCCCTGGTGCGCTGGCCTGGAGCGTCTCGAGCCTGAAAACACCGTCCTCACGCGCGCCTTCACCGGTCGTCTCGGGCGTGCAATCACGACGAATTATGTGCGTGCAGCGGCTGCTGCCGATGCTCCGACGCCCGCGCCGTATCCAGTCCAACGTGGCCTAACAAGCGCCATGCGAACACACGCCACGGCGGCGTCCGACGCTCATCGGATGCTAATGTGGGCTGGCCAGGCGGCGGCGATGGCGCGGCCGGTGTCCGCAGGCGAATTCGTCGAAACGATGTGGGAAACCGCCGAGGGGCTTCTGTAGATCGCTTCCCTGGTGGTTCGTGTACCTAACGAGATCCGCTCACTTTACGTTCACTAGGACTTTGATGATCCCGCTACCCGGTCGCGTGAAGCATTACGCACGTAACGGGCACACACGCTCGCGGACCAATACCGCTCGCCTGTAGCCACGACGCAGCGCTGAACAAGCTCCCTTAACGAAGAGGGTCTCGCGCATTTGTCCCTTCCCATAGAAACTCTATGGAAGCATGCACCATATCAGTCTGGCGATCATTGAGGGACAAATGCCGTCGAACAACCTCGAACTGCTGCGCGGGACGCTCGATCTGCTCATCATGCGCGCGCTCAGCGCGCAAGCCACACATGGCTATGGCGTTGCGCGCTGGATCGAGAGCGCGACCGGCGATGCGCTACAGATCGAAGAGGGTTCCTTGTACCCCGCGCTGTATCGGCTGGAACGGCGCGGCTGGATCGAATCCGAGTGGGGCTTTTCTGAGAACAACCGCCGCGCGCGCTTCTATCGCTTGACGCGGAAGGGGAAGCAGCAACTGGCCACCGAGACCCACATGTTCGCGCGCTTCGCGCGCGCCGTCTTTCTCGCGTTAGGCATCCGTCCAGCAGCCGCATGAGAGGGCGCCATGGGCCGTCATCGAGATGAGCAGCGGGGTGTTTTCAAAGCCGATCCGAAAGCCGCGGTGAACGATGAGCTGGGCTTTCATGTCGACCGGTTGACAAACGATCTCATCGCGCGAGGCCTCTCTCCCGAGCGCGCTCGCGCCGAAGCATTGCGCAAATTCGGAGACCTGGACCGCGTGCGCGCGGAGTGCGAGCGTTTGGAGACGTCGCGTGAGCACCGGCGATCGCGCGCGCAGTGGATTCACGACTTCGCGACCGACGTGTGTTATGGCGCTCGGAGCCTCGTCAGGCAGCCGCTGTTCACGCTCGCCGCGGCGATCACGCTCGGACTCGGCATAGGAGCCAACGCGGCCATCTTCTCGGCAGTTGACGCGCTCTTTCTGCGGCCGCTTCCGGTGCGCAACGCCAACGAGTTGTACGTCATCGCCGCGAAGACGCGAGACTTCGAGTTCGCCACCAGCACAACATACTCGAACTTTCAGGCGATCCGAGCACGGCGCGACGTCTTCAGCGACGTAGTCGCTTTCCAGGGAATGAAGCTCAGCATGCGCGTCGGCAACGGCGACGCCGAGCCATTGTTCACCGGGACCGTGAGCCCCAATTACTTCGACGCGTTAGGTGTGCGCGCGATCGTGGGGCGAACGTTCAGCGAACGCGATGGCGAGCAGCGACTGCCGTACGTCGTTGTCAGTCAGCGCCTGTGGGAACGCAAATTCCAGAGCGATGCGAGCGCGATTGGATCTGCCGTGATTGTCAACGGCATTCCCTATACACTCGTTGGCGTCGTGCCGCGTTCCTTCACCGGAACGTTGCAGTTTCTGGAGCTCGATGCCTACGTGCCTGTGACGACGTGGGCGACGCACGAGCCGGCATTCGCCGGGCTGCTCGAGAGCCACTCGAGCCGCTACTTCCGTTTGATCGCGCGCGTGAAGCGGGATGTTCCGGATGCTGTCGTGCAGTCCGTGCTCACGCAGGTTGCTGCTGAGCGTGAGCGCCGGCACCCGGAAGACAACCCCGGGCTGCAGTTCGTCTCAGCTCCTGAGCTCCGCTCGCGGCCCGACATCGGCCTCGCGAGCCGGACGCCAGTGGTAATGGCGGTATTTGTTGCCCTCGTTGGGTTGCTGCTCCTCGTCGCATGCGCGAACGTTGCGAATCTCCTGCTCGTGCGTGCGACGCGTCGTCAGGCCGACATCGCGCTGCGCCGCGCGTTAGGTGCGAGCGGCAGCCGCATCATGCGCCAGCTCGTTACGGAAAGCGTTCTGCTCGCGCTGTTCGGCCTGGTGCTCGGCGCACTCTTGGGGCGCGCCGGCACCGCTTGGGTGAACAGTCTGCGTTTCGCGCTCGACGCGCCGGTCGCGTTTGGCCTGCAAATGAACTGGCGCGTCTTCGGTCTGGCCGCGCTAGCGGCTGGATTAGCGGGAGTCATCGCCGGACTTGCACCGGCTGTTTTCGGTGCCCGCTTGGGCTTGACCGGCTCACTGAGTGAATCGGGACGTGGCGGCAGCAGCTCTCACGTTAGGCGCCGTGTGCGTCAATTGCTCGTTGTCGCGCAGGTCGCCGGCTCCGTCGTTCTGCTCGTCTTCGCTGGGCTCTTCGCGCGCAGTGTTCGCGAAGCGCTGTCCAGCGATCTCGGTTTCCGCACGAACGGATTGGTCCTTATGGACGTCGACGTTGCATTGCAGCGCTACGACTCGACGCGCGGAAAGGCATTCTTTGCGCAGTTGCGCGAGAGAGCGGCCGCGCTACCGGGAGTTCGTCGCGCCGTCATGGCGACTTCCGTCCCGTTCGGAGGGAATATTTCTTCGTCGGCGGTCGTGCTCGAGCATCCGACAGCCGCACTCCCGGACGGCTCGATGGACGCATGGCGCAACGTTGTCAGTGATGGATACTTCTCCGCGCTTGGTATTCGTCTCCTGCGTGGCCGCGAGTTCACCGCGCAGGACGACTCGGCATCGCCGCCGGTTGTGATCGTGAATGAGGCGTTTGCCAAACGCGTGTGGCCTAACGAAGAGGCGATCGGCAAACGCCTGCGCACGGAACGCGGTGGGCCGCTGGCGCAGGTCGTCGGCGTCGTGGGCAACAACAAGTACTTGTTTGTGAACGAGGAGCCGTGGTCCTTCGTGTACCAGCCGCTGACGCAGCGTTATCAAGGTGCTCGCGTGCTTCAGATCGAGACAGACGCCCCGGCGCAGGCGCTTGCGGGACCATTGCGACAGATCGTGCGCGAGTTGGATGCCGGCATGCTGGTGTCCCCGATCCGCACAATCGAATCGCACTTGCGCAACGGCAATGCGTTTTTCTTTACCCGACTCGCCGCCACGCTCGCCACCGCGCTCGGCATCATCGGCTTGATCCAGGCGCTCGTCGGACTTTATGGCGTTCTCGCGTTTACCGTCGGACTGCGTACTCGCGAACTGGGGCTGCGGATGGCGTTAGGCGCCTCGCGCGGACGCGTGTTGCGATCGGTCTTCGGCGAGGGAGGTGCGCTCGTCGGTGCCGGCCTTCTCATCGGGATCGCGCTGTCGGCCGCAGCGACGCAAGTGGTGCGCGCCGCGCTGGTTGGAGTGGGGCCGATCGATCTGCTCGCATATGGCGGCGCATGTCTCGTGCTCGCAACGTGCGCGGCTGCCGCGTGTTACATCCCCGCGCGGCGTGCGGCGCGCATCGAGCCGCTGTCGGCGCTGCGCTACGACGGTTGAAGGCCGAGCAGGTGCGAACGATACGCTCGAACCATCTGGACTCGGGATTACCCGAGTGTACAGACCGCCGCAAGTAGCTCACCGTTCTTAGGCGCGGCGCGAACGGCGTGGCGCAAGACCATCGCGTAGGGGAGGAGGAGGGGGAGGCGGCGAATGATCACATTTACGATCCGTGGTGTGGTGCGCGAGCGCGAAACAAGCGTGCCGCTGCAAGGTCTGTTCGTCAAAGCGTACGACAAGGATCTCTTGTTCGACGACCTGCTCGGAGGCGCGCAGACCGACACGTTAGGCCGTTTCGAGATCGTCACTGAGCTGCGCGACTTTCGCGACCTGTTCGAGCGGCGGCCCGACCTCTACTTCCGCGTGTACCGCGCGGACCGACGCACGCAGGTTTATTCCACTGAAAAGGCGATCCTTTGGAACGCTGAACGACTGAGCAACGTCGAGATCCTCATCCCATGGGACCGGCTGCGCGACCCCGCAGCGGTGAGCGTGACACTGCTCGGCGATGACGATGCTGCACGCCCCGAAGTTGAAATCGGAGAATCGCTCACACTGCATGCCCGGGGTCTGCGACCGCACACGCCACATGACATCCGTGTTTTGGTCGACGGCGGCGACCTCTTCTTGAGCCGATTGATGACATCGGCGTTAGGCGACATCCCGCCAACCGTCCTGTGGCCGCAAGTGGGGCTGGACGATCCGCATAGCGCGCGGCGCTTCACGATCGCGGAAGCGGCAAACGCGTGGCGCGGCAAGTCGCTGTCGGTTCGGATCGAGGAACGGGGCCAGCGCGTCGCCGAAGCAACGGCACGAATCGCCGGAGCGTTCACGCGTCCATTGCTCTTCAGCTCCGCCGCCGACGGGCGAGTTGCAAACGCCATCGATCAAGCCAAGACGCCGCTGCACCTAACGCTGCATCGAATTCCCGATACAGGCGCCGCGCGCGTCTATCTGGTACCGCGGCAATACGACTGGCGCATCGGGGACGCACTCGCTCCGGCGCAACTGCGTGACGGCAGTGTCGCCGTGCGCGAGTTCCAACTCAGCGGACGCGAAACGAGTGTGATTGAATTCGCCGCAGCGGGCGCACTAGTACCCGGCGCGTACGATATCGTCGTGCGTCCAGTGCGTTACGGATTTGAGGGCGACGAGCAACTGCAGCTGCTCGCATCCGATGTTGTCACGCGCCGCATCACCGGGCTGGTCGTGCGCGAGGACTTTTGGCGCGCCAAACCGGTGTTAGGCGGCTGCGTCAACAAGCTCCCGATCAGCGGGCGAACCGTTGCAGGAGCGCCGTATTTCCGCTACTCAGACACGTTCGCCGCTGGAGAGAATGTCTGGGGAGCACTGGACCCTGGAATCGTGGATCCGGGGAATGTCGGGAAGATGTGCGCCCTGTACGTCATTCCCAGTAAAACAGCCGCGCAGTGGAACGCTAACAACTCGCTGCAACACCTGCCGTTACTCGGCGGCAACCCGGCTGCGCAACGCATCAAAGTACAGGCAGGGTGCGTCAACGCGAACAAAGTGCTGCTCTGGTCTAACGCGACCCAGTTAGGCGAATACGACATCGTTGCTGACTTCGGAAACAACTCTTCCGACGCGGCTACGTTCGTGCCTGACGACCAGTACAACACGCCGCTGGACTGCATCGATGGTTATTTCGTCGCGGGGTTTCGTGTAGTCAACGATCCCGGCACGATGACTGACTATGCCCACGCGGGCACATGGCACTACGACGAGACAATCGTGAGCGGACTAGGACTCGCCGGGACTGTAACTGTCGAGGATGAGTCGTCTCACTATCACACGCCCGGCACCTTCACCAGCGTGTTTCGTGATGTGCGACTCACCGCGCGTGTCTTCTACCCGGCTGACGCCCCGGGCGTGACAGATCCGGCGCAGATTAGCGCGGCTCTGCCTAACTACCCGGTCGCCGCCATCGTGCACGGCAACGGACACGATTACACAAGCTACGACACGCTCCTCGAGCATTTTGCCAAGAATGGGTTCATCGCGGTTAGCGTCGACTGCCGTTTTCTGAACGGCGGTTTTCCGTCTCACGGCATGAGCGGCCTCGGACGCGCCAATGTGTTTTTCGAGCATCTCGCGGTGCTGGAGACCAAATTCGGCACAACGATGCAGAACAACATCGGCGTCATGGGCCACAGCCGTGGTGGCGAGGCTGTACTCAAGATTGCGCGCCTGAATCAGCAGCAGATGATGGGCAAGGGAATCAACGCGCTGATCTCGTTGGCACCGACCGATCAATACGGCAGTGAGGTGTTGGCCGGGGCGTGGATGACACCATACTTCGTGTTGTACGGTTCGCGGGACGGCGACATCGACGGCGGAATCTGGACGCCAGGGTACACAATTCCGCAGACGGGCTTCGCGTTATACGACCGTGCGAGCGGCGCGAAGAAGAGCATGGTCTTCGTACATCGTGCAACGCATAACGGGTTCGTGACTACAAACTACGACAACCCAGGTGACTCGCCGCTGGCGGAAACATCGCAACGGCCATTCACATTCGCGTACATGACCGCGTTCTTCCGCCGTTACCTGCGAGCTGAGGCATATTGGGACGGCATGTTCAACGGCGAGTGGGTGCCGCCATCTGTGTCAGCAACGGGCGCCGAGTCATTCGTACAGTACGGGAACACGTCGCAAAAGCTCGTCGACAACTTCGAAGGTGGCGTGGCTAATTGGCAGACTAGCTCGATCGGCGGCGTTGTGTCGCATGGTGCAACGCTTCCTGTGGATCCGTCAGAGGGCCGTCTGTGCGACCACCCAATGGCTGCCGGCCTCGATCCACAGTCGCCGCATGAATCGAAGGGACTCAAAGTACGATGGGATGGAACGGGCGATCGACTGACGTTCGACATTCCTAACGCTGACCGCGACGTGTCATCCTGGTCCGTGTTATCGTTTCGCGTTACGCAGAAGGAAGCGAGTCCGCATAACGCGGCGAACCAAGCTCAAAACTTGCGCGTGGCGCTGAGAGATTCTGCCGCGAACGAGCGAGCAATTCGCGTGAGCGCGTTCGGAACCATTCCATTCCCGGATCAGCGCAGCGACGCTTCGGTGCGAAAGTCAGCATTTACAACCATTCGCATTCCGCTCACGTCGTATACAATCGTTTGCGCTGGCCAGGTGCAGGTCGACCTTCACAATATCGTCAGTCTCTCGTTTGCATTCAGCGAAGTGTCGACGGGAGAGATTGAAATCGACGACATCGAGTTCACTACGTGACGAGTATGGACATGCTCTCCTTCCTATCGATCGCGCCGCAGGAGGTTGTGTGGCGCGCACAAGAAACTGTACGCGAACTCAACCGTCAGCCGCACTTGCTTTTGCGGATCGACATCACGGGCCTCGTCTTTCCACACCGTGACGCGCCGGCGTTCGTTCGTATCGCGCTTGATCGGAGACGTTTCGTGTCCAGTTGGATCACAGAAATATCCGCCGACTCGCGCACGCTGTCCGGTTATTTCGCTGTGGACGACGCCGAGCGAGGGACGATTGAGTTCGGCTATGGGAGTCGCGTCGTCGGTCGTGTGGAGCGGCCGTTCGATGGACGGCAGGTCGCGCGGTTGGATCGGGCGCGTTTGCCCAAGAATATCGTGATCGTCTCGCGGGAGTACTTGGGCGACAAGCGATAAAGTCAAAGAGCGCACACGGATTTTCTGGAAACCACCGAGACTGCCGGATCGCTCCTTGAACGAATCGAATTCCGAAATCGCGCGCGACCATAGCTCTTGTCGGTTAACTAGCGAGGGAATCGTTGTTACCCGTTTCTCCGATTGATCCGTGTGAGCGCTTGGAAAGGACCTATGGCCGGCGACGATCCCAATAGTCGGTTGGCCGATCGTCCGCGCGTAGCGCGTCGACCTCAACCCACGTCATCGGTCCGTAGGGCCTTGCTCGCGGCCAGACTTCGTCCAGCGAATTCGCGTCGTACAACACGCCCCCCTTCATTACATAGCGCATCTTCGCCGTGTTCTTGATGTCATCCAGCGGATTGCCGTCGAGTACGAGCAGATCGGCGAGCTTGCCTTCCCTCAGCGATCCGAGGTCCTGACTGGCACCGAGGAAGTGCGCGCCGTGCAGCGATGCGACTTCGAGCGCGCCGTGGCTGCCTAACGCGGAGGCTCCCATCCAGACTTCCCACTGCGCGGCGAGTCCGTGATGTTCGCCGTGCGAACCGATCGCGCCGTAGCCACCTGCCGCGATCACGTCGGCCATCGCTTGCGCGATGAGTGGATACGAATAGTCCGTGACGGGCCGCAGCGTGCGCACGCGAGTGTGCGGCACGAGCATGCGCCACGGGAACCAACGCTGCTGCTTTTCATCTTTCCACAGATCGCTCTCCTGAAACCAGTACTCGATGTTCCACGGTCCGGGTCCGCCGACAACTAGCGTCGGCGAATACACGGCTTTTGCGAGACCGAAAAACTTCGTCGCGTCGCCGTACAGCGGCACGTACGCGATCGGATGCTCCCACCCTGTCTGACCGTCCATGATCATCGACATGTTGTATAACAGATCGCCCCCTTCGGCCGTCACCATGACGCCGCGTTTGCGTGCGGCGTGCGAGATCCATTGTCGCTGGTCGCGGCGCGGCTGCATGTACTGCTTGATCGACACGGCGCCCCAGTTCGCGAGCCGATTCACATTCTGTTCCGCGATCTCGTAACTCGTTATGTCATTGTTGCGCGCCGCGTCGCCGCGATAGAGCGGATCACCGCTACTGAACGTGCGCGGCCCGATGATCTCGCCGGCCTCGATGAGTTCCGCCGTTGGGAAGATGTTCTGTGACCACATCGAGTTGTCGAGCGACGTGGTGACGCCGTAGGCGAGATAGATCCCCGATTCGTAGTCGCGCTTGGGTCGTAGCCCGCGGTGCTCGCGATAGTGGTGCGAGTGCATGTCGATGAAGCCGGGAATGATTGTCTTGCCAGTGGCATCGATCACGCGTGCTCCCGCGGTGTCGCAGCTTCCGACACATGCGATGCGGCTCCCTGACACGAGCACCGTTCCGCTCTCGATCACGCGCCGATTCTCTAGCGTGATGATGCGAGCATTCGTGAGCGCAACTTTGCCGCTCGGCGTGGCGCGCGGGACACTGACGCGAAGCGCAACGGTGTCTGTTTTCTTGGTGTCGACGTGATAGGCGAAATATTGGTTTCCGCTGCCGTATTCGATCGTTAGGCTGTCGCGCCAGCGCGGAAAGTCGCCGCCTTCGAGCGAGAGTTGTGTCACCGGGAAACGGCCGCGGCGTTTGTCGACGCGTAACGGTTCGGTTCCGGTCCCTTCGTACGCCATCGGCGACAGGAAGACGTTGTCTCCTTCCTGGAATGCCACCCACTTGCCGTCAGGCGAAGGGACGATCTCATCGGCGTATGGCAGGGTGACGTGTACGCGTTCGTCGCTTCCATCGCTGCGTACTGAGACCAGCGCGGTAAATGCTTCACCACCTCCAGCGCCGCCAGCTGCAGCACGCTGCGTCCGTTCTTCAGGATAGAACACGCGACCGTCGGGACCGAACGATGGTCGCATGATCTGACGTCGGGCGTTGCCGCTTGGGCTTGCACCGGTCGGCCGGTTCGCCGTCGCGACAGTTGTGACAGGGCCGCCAGCGGCCGGCACTCGGACCACGTCCCACGCCACGTTATGCATGACGGTTCGGCCTTGAAGCGTCGCTCCCGTGCCGCGCGCAACGATAACGGACAATCCGTCCGGGCTCCACGCCGGGTGGATGTATTCTGCTGCTTCAGTGGTGAGGCGCACGACAGCACCGCCGGTGCGACCGCCGGGGGCGATGTCCGCTTTCCAAACATGACCTCGCGCCGTGTCATCCCAGGTCGTGTACACGAGTGAATGACCGTCGCGCGACCACGCTGGTGAGTATTCCAACGCGTCGGGAGTCCCCGTCGTGATTCGACGAGGCGTGCCGTTAGGCAAGTCTTGCACCCAGATGCGACCGACCGCCTGGAAAGCGAGCCGTTTTCCATCGGGCGACGCCGTCGCCCAGCGCACGAACTTCACATTGAGCGAATCATCCGGGATGCGAAATGCGCGATACGCCATCTCTGAGATCGTGCGCCGCACTCGAGCCGTAAACGGAATCGTGCGCACTTGCCCGGTGCCAATGTCGATGCGACGTAGCTTGCCTCCTTGCGACAGTACGATGCTTGTGCCGTCAGCGCTCCACTTGTATCGCGGAAGGACACCTAACGCTTTGGATCCGGATTCGATCATCGTCTCGATCGGATCCATGAGCACGCGTTCGGCGCCACTCGCCACGTTGCGGAGCCAGAGCGCTGTTCGCGGACCGAATTTGTGTCCCTTGTACGAAATGGTGCCGTCCGGGATTGGACGCGCGAACGCGAGCCAGCGGCCGTCCGGCGAGATTTCTGGAGCGGCGGCGCCTCCGCTGGAGATGCGCCCGGCTGCGGCGCCACCTGCCTCACCCGCCGTGATGTCCACGATTGCCCCATTCTTGAACTCGAAGCGGCGAAGCTGAAGTCCGCCCGAGATAACGTCGGTGTTATTGCCACGAGCCGCGGCGTGGAAGTACATGAAACGGCCGTCAGGTGAGACCGTGGGCCACTCAGCGCGGCGAACTTGGTTGCCGACCAGCTCCGTCCCTTCACCACCGTCCTTGTGGTACATCCATAACCCGTTGCTCCCTCCGCCGCGTCCTGTAAACTCGCGCCTAACGAGGATGTACTGGCCGTCCGGCGTCCACGCTGGCTCATAGACACGCACGTCGCGGTTGTTGAAGACCGCGCATGGATTGCTCCCGTCCGCGTTCATGATCCACAGGTTGTTCTGACCACGACGGTCCGTTACAAATGCGATGAGACGGCCGTCGGGAGAGAAGCGGGGTTGATGGTTGATCGACACGCCGCTGTTCTGCGTTAGGCTCGTCGCTTCGCCTCCGGCCACGGGCATGCGGTAGATGTGGCCAAGGAGGTCGACGACGAGCCACTGTCCGTCGGGCGACACGTCCACTGCCATCCACGTCCCTTCGCTCGTCGTGAAGTCGATCTCGCGAGTCTGCCCACGGGCCTGGGTGACATCCCACTCGCGTGCGCGCGCGCTATCCTGCTGTGACGACGCGCCGACCGGGACCGAGAGCGTTAGCAGGACGAACGTAGTGAATCGGGACATGGCTTTATACTCCGATGTTTTACCACAGGGGACACAGACGTGAAATGAGAAACGCCTTCCTCCAGCGCGTCGCGACTGTTACGCGACCTGCACCCTTACGCTTGGAGATAAGGTAACGCACAATACTCGTTTCATCTTCGTGCTTCACCCAATGATCACACTTCGCTCTCTCGCACGTCGACGCCGCTGGCGATACGTGTGCGTCGCGCTCAGCGTATTGTCGTGCGCCCCGTCGCTCGGACGGGCGCAGGATCGCGCGGCAGCCGTCGACTCGCTCTTCGCCGAGTTCACGTTAGGCAAACCGAGCGCGCAACGCTGCGCATGATCGCGCGTCAAAACCAACTCAATTTTGCGACCGGGACCGACCATCTCTACAGCAACTCGGGGTATGTGTTGCTCGCCATGGTTGTGCATCGAGTAAGCGGCCGAACGCTCGATGAGTGGGCCCGCGAGCACGTGTTCGCACCGTTGACGATGTCGAATACCCGCTACCAGCACGATCATGCACGTTTGATTCCCGAGCGCGCCGTCGGCTACGTTAGGCAGGACACGACCTGGCGTCTTGGTATCAGCATGCTGGACGTCGTCGGCGATGGCGGGCTGTATTCCACACTCGATGACATGTTGCGCTGGGCCGCGAATTTCGACTCTGGCAAAGTCGCGCCCAACCAGCTCGCGCGCATGCAGACCCCAGGCACGCTGAAAAATGGCAATGCCATCGGCAATGGGTACGGCATGGGTCTCGTGCGCGGCAGCTACCGCGGGCTCGAGACCATCGGCCACGGCGGTGCGCTCGTCGGATATCGCACGGCATTTCTGCGTTTGCCCGCGGAGAAGACGACGGTCGTGTGCTTATGCAATGCTGCGACCGCGAACCCTGGTCGTCTTGCGCAACGTGTAGCCGATCTCTACGTGGGACACGCGATGGCCGCCGCGGTCGTAGCGCCTAACGCTTCCGCGCCCGGGAGCCAGCTACCAACTGACGCAGCCGTTCCCGCGGACCTCAGAAAGGCACTCGTCGGTACGTTCCACAGCGCAGAGCTCGACGCAGTGTATGTCGTTCGCAATGAAGGTGAGCGGCTTCTCGTCGAAGCGGGCGATCGACCGGCCGTAACCCTCGTCGCGGGCGGCCCTGATAGGCTTCGCCTGGAACGTAGCGGAGTCGTTATGGTCCTCGACCGCGGTGCCGACGGCGAGGTCAAGGGCTTTACACTGGAGGCAGGTCGCGTCCGCGGACTCCGGTTCACGCGACGTTAGGCACTCCGTTGGCGACGAGTTGTTGACATGCCGCCCGATCGCCCTAGGTTCACCGCTGTGACGCGTTTTCGTGCTATCGCGGTGGCGGCCGGAGTGATCTGCCTTTCCCCTCCGGGCGAACGGCAGGCGGCGACTGATGATCTCGCCGCCCGAGTCAAGATCTATCGCGATACATACGGCATCCCGCACGTGTTCGGTGAGACGGATGCCAGCACGATGTTCGGCTTCGCTTACGCTCAGGCAGAGGACAACTTCTGGCGTCTCGAGGACAACTATATCCGCTCCCTCGGCCGACGGACCGAGGTGGAGGGCGAGGCCGGACTAATAAGCGACCGACGCAACCGCACACTTGAGATCCCGCGTCTCGCACGGCGCGAGTATGCGCGCATGCCGCGAAAGATGCGTGCGTTGCTCGATGCTTTCGCTGCTGGCCTGAACGCGTATCTCGCCGATCACCCGGATGTGCGTCCGCGGCTGCTCACCCGATTCGAGCCGTGGTATCCACTCGCCTTCATTCGGTACAACTACTACCAGACTGGCTTCATCTTTTCCGCGGGACTTCGTCCCGGCGAATTCCAAGCCGCGGTCGACGATGCGTCGTTCAGCTCGAAGGACTTCGGATCAAACGGTTGGGTGATCGGCCCGCGCAAGAGCGCGACGGGCCACGCCATGTTGTTCATCAATCCGCATCTGCCGTTCTTCGGCCCAGGCCAAGTCTACGAGGGCCACATCAAAAGCGCCGGGGGGGGGCTGGAACTTCACCGCCATACACGCGCTTCGGCTTCCCGTTCCCCTATGTCGGACATAACGAGTCGTTAGGCTGGGTGAGCACGGACAACGCCGCAGATCAGGCCGATCTCTATCTCGAAACGTTCGATGATCCCGCGCGGCCGTTGTCATACCGCTACGGAAAGGGTTATCGGCAAGCGACAATTTGGACCGATACGATTTTGGTGAAAACCCACGCCGGTACCCAGCGTCGCACGCTGACGTTTCGAAAGACCCATCACGGACCCATAATCGCCGTGGGGGCCGGCCATCCCCGCGCGCGGGGGGTGGCGCCGCGCGGCCCCGCCGGGGGGGTGGGGGCGGGGGACGGCCAGACCCGGGGCCCGCGGGGGTGGGGGCGGTA
>JBQTIF010000036.1:0-17423 GCA_052388395.1 Gemmatimonadaceae bacterium
GGGCTCCGTGCCGTTTGAAACCTTCGGGCGCCCGCCAATCCCGGGCCGCCCCACTTTACACCCGACCCTGACCCCTTTTGATTTCTGACCCCAACTGATTGACTCGGACATCTCCTAGTTGCCGCCAGCTTTCTGGCGGTCCACTTTCAGGGTGCATGTTTCAGCTTCGTACGCTCGGCGGGTTGGATCTTCGGGATGCCGAGCAGCGCAAGGTCGCCGCAGTGTTGGCGCACTCCAAACGGTCAGCGCTGTTGGTGTACCTCCTGGTTGCTTCTCCGGGACGTGCAGCCCGGCGCGACTCGCTTGTCGGGATCTTCTGGCCCGAGTCGTCGCAGGATCTTGCCCGATCGTCGCTGCGCAAAGCGCTGCACAATCTGCGACAGGCCCTCGGCGCGGACATCATCGTAGCGCCGAGTGATGAGGAAGTTGCCATCGCGGCCGAGAAGTTTGACTGCGACGCGATTGAGCTCGCGCGCGCGGACGCCGCCAGGGCGCTGGAGTTGTACAAAGGCTCCTTCCTCGACGGATTCTTCCTCCCCGACTCACCGGCGTTCGACCAGTGGTGCGAACGCGAACGCGTGCGCTTGCGCGAGGGTGCGTTTGAGATCATGTGGCGCAAGGCTGAAGCGGAAGGCGCGTCCGGGGCTGCCTACGACGCCGCATACTGGGCGCGCCAGGCGTCGGCGCTCGCACCTAACGACGAGAGCGCCTTGCGCCGGTTGCTGCTATTGCTCGAGCGTGTCGGTGACCGAGCCGGTGCGATCAGCGCGTATGAGGAGTTCTCGCGCCGGTTGTCACAGGACCTGGACATTCAAGCGTCTCCTGAAACGCAGACGCTCGCTGCGAGGATTCGCCGCGCTGGCTCAGCGCCTAACGAGGTTCTGTTAGGCGCCACGGTTGCGTCTCCGTCAGCGGCGTTACTCGATAGCGACGCGCCGCCGCCCGCGCTGCCGGCTCCAGCCGGCAGTTTCTGGAAGCGGCGAACCACCAGGCTCGCCGTCGCGGCCACGGTGGTACTCGCCGCAGCCATAACGAGCTTGCGTTTGTACGAAGCCAGCGCCTCGCCACCGGCGCCCGTGGCAACCGCAGTCCTCCCATTCTCATTCCGCGGCGCAAAAGAGCTGTCGTATCTCGCCGACGGGATGCCGATGCTGCTCGCCACCAGTTTGGACGGCGCTGGTATGCAAACCACAGACAGTGCGAGCGCGCGCTACGTGGTCTCTGGCGACATCGTGGAAGCAGCGGGGCGATTGCGCATTCGTGTGGAGCTGCGCGATGTGGACCTGGACGAGTCGCTAGCACGAGCTGCGGTGGAGGACAGTGCATCGCGGGTCTTCGCGCTCGTGGACCAGCTTGCGGCGCAACTCGCGGCTTCGGGTCCCGCCGCACGCCGCGAGCGCCTAACGCAGCTGGCATCGGTCACGACAAGCTCACTCCCGGCGTTGCGCGCGTATCTCGAGGGAGAGTCGAAGTTTCGCATCGGTCACTATAAGGAGGCGGTCGACGCATATCAGCGTGCGATTCGCGCAGACACTGGCTTCGCACTCGCGTATTATCGCCTTGCCGCTTCGTATGGGTGGTCGAGCGACACGCTCTCGCGCCCCACGGCGCGACGTGCGGTCGAATTGGCGGCACGCCTGTCGACGACCGAGCGCACGCTGCTGGAAGCCTATGCCGCATACTCCCACGGCAGAGCAGACGACGCCGAGCGACGCTACCGCGAGATCGTGCGTCTGCGTCCGTTCGATGGAGAAGCATGGTACCACCTCGGGGAAGTGCTGTTTCACTACAACAGCGTACGCGGCCGACCGATTCAAGAAGCGCGACCGATGTTTCTGCGCGCCCTCGGCAGCGGGCCCAAGGATGCGACGCTCACGCACTTGCTGGAGATCGAGGCGATCAACGGGAATTATGCGGCCTTCGATTCCCTGTTAGGCGACATCAGCCCCGGGGCGCACTTCGATCTCGTGGGCCGCACCGTTCGTGCCTTCGTCAGCGGCAGCGCCTCGGAACGGGCAACGGTGCTCGAGGAAAACCGGCGTGTCAGCGACGCCGATCTCGCGAACTATGCGCGGCACATGCTCTTTCTGCTCGATGATCGGCAAGGGGCAGGAACAGTGGTTAGGCTACTCCTTTCCCCTGAGCGACCTGCCGAGGCGCGCGCGTTAGGCAGCATTCTGCTGGCACACCTCGAGGCGGCGGCAGGGCGAGTGCGCGCGGCCGATCTCGAGCTACGAAAAGCGGCTGAGTTTGATCCAACGCGCGCACTCGAGCATCGCGGGCTCCTGGAGTCCCTCTCGTTCCTGAAGGTGCCGGCTGCGCAGCGGCTCGCGACGCGCGACGCACTCATGAAATGGCGCGGCGATGCGGCGCCAAGCGGCGTAGTGTTCAGCGACGACCGATTTATGCACGAGCCGGTGCGCAAGTACCTGATTGGTATGCTGTCGGCTCGCTCGGGGGAAATGGTCACAGCGGCTCGGGCGGCCAGCGATGTCGAAAGAGATGCCGCGTCGCAACATTCCTTTGCCATCATGTTGGCGCGTGGAGTACGCGCCCAGATCTTGGCGGACAGCGGTCGCCGAGACGAAGCGCTCGCGGCGCTGAGCATTGGGCACACGCAGCCCGCGGTCGCTGACCTCATCGGTATCGTGCCAGTCGCCGGACTAGGTAGTGAGCGTTTCCTCCGCGCCGAGCTGCTGCGTGAACTTGGCCGGACAGAGGAATCGCTCGGTTGGTACGCATCGTTCGGACAGCATTCTGCCTTTGATCGCGTCTTTCTTGCTCCGTCTCATCGGCGGATGGGCGAGCTGCACGAGCGCGCGGGGAGGACCGCCGAAGCGATCGAACACCACGAGAAGTTCATTGGACTCTGGAAGGACGCCGATCCTGAGCTTCAGCCGCTCGTAGACGACACACGCGAGCGCGTCGCAAGGCTGCGCGAAAAGAAATAGCCAGAGCTCTGTACCTCCCCCCGCCCAAAGCCTTCAGGAAAGAGCTGTGGGTAGCACACGCTGTCAGTCCAGACGCTTGCCCCGTCTGAACTCACAGCCGAAAAACTCACGGCTCACTCCTCAGCGCTTTGGGTGGCGGGGACGGGCGTTCCGTCGGCGGAACGTCCAAGGAACGCGCCTGCGTTAGGCTCGCTCGAGAAGAACGATGGAATCCAAACTCGAGGAGCTTCAGCAAATGATGTACTTCACGGGACGACTAGGCCGCGCGACGCGATCGCTCGGCCTCGCGGTATGCGTCACCCTGCCATTGATCACCGCGCGCTGTGGCACTGAAATCGCCGGCCTGCAGCCAGATGACACGGCCTACGAGGTGTGGCTTGCCGACCAATCGGACACCAAAGGGCGGACGTTCGGCGGCACTCTCTACATCTATGCGGCAACGGACCTAGCAGGTGGCGGAGCGGCATCGGCACAGCCGCGCGAGCGCATCGATCTCGCGACTGAAACCGCAACGCTCTGTATGTCCGCGACCGGAGCGAATCCGGTTCGCCCCCATATGCTCCTCTTCAATCGGGAGCACACGCATGCGGTCCTGTCGTTCGTAGCGAGCGGTCACGTCGTCATCTTCGATGCCGCAACGCGGAAGCCGCTGCGCTGCGTCCGCACGAGCAGGAGTGCGACCGGGCAACAGGCCCACGCCGCGTTCCCCGCGCCTGATGGCTCGTTCATTGTAATTGCCAATCAGAACGGTAAACGGCTGGAGCGCATCGACGTCAACTTCGCCACCAGCTCGTTCACGCATAACGCGGCTGCCACGCTCGATCTGGCAACTTGCACGACGCCGAGCGGAGCGCCTTGTCAGGGAGAGCCGCGTCCCGACAACGCACCCATCTGTCCCATCGTCGATGGCGCGAGCCGTTATGCATTCGTCACGCTGCGCGGAGGCGGCTTGTTCGTCGTCGACGCGCGCAGCACGCCGATGCGCATCGTTGCGGAGTACGACAAGGCGACCGTGAAAGGCAACGGCTGTGGGGGCACGGAAGTCGCTGGGAACATGTATATCAACTCGGGGGGGCGGCCAGGGAACCTGGCGCACTTGAACCTCTTCGGGTTCGACGTCTACAAGTTCCCGTTAGGCGGTTATGCCACGACCAATCCTGTGAATACACCCGCCGCCACGCGCGTCTTCTCGATCGAAGGAGAGCACGACTCGCACGGTATGGTCGCCCGCGGAACAACGTTCATCTGGGTAATGGATCGACATGCGAACGCTGCGGAGATCATATCGGTCGCGTCAGGAACGCGTGTGAACACGGTGCGGCTCACGGGGGCGCTCAGCGACGATCCAGCGCCTGATCTGGTGGACATCGCGCCATCGGGCAACCGACTCTTTGTGGCGTTGCGCGGTCCAACGCCTCTGAGCGGCGATCCGCACATCGCCACGGGGAAGACGCCCGGACTCGGCATCATCGATCTCACGGACGGGGGACGCAGCGGCGCGCTCAAGGCAATCGTTAGGGTCACCAATGTTGATAGCACCGGCGTCGAGCGCGCGGACGCACACGCCGTGCGCGTGCGCCGCATCGGGGTCGGATCTTGAAGTATTGGATCTAACGCGTGCGTTGTGGACCAAATCTCTTGGTCTACGCGCGTTGGTTTAGGTCCGATATTTCAAGATGCGACCCCTCTCGGGACCAGGCCCATCTCATCGAGAAAGCGATGACCGAGGGTTGCGGTCCCGCCGCGGCTCGCCACGCGGGTCATGACCAGTCGCTCCTTGGCGCGCGTCATCCCCACGTAGAGCAACCTCCGAGCCTCCTGCATCTCCTGGAGCTTCAGCTCGCCTTTGCGCGTGATTCCCGGCAGCTCGCCGTCTTCGACGCCGACGATATAGACGCGAGAAAACTCCAGTCCTTTCGTGGAATGCAATGTGAGCAGATTCACGCGATCGGCGTCCGGCTCCACACCTTCGCCCTTCGCAGACAGCAAGACGCGTTCGACGAACGCCGAGATCTGCTCTTCGAGCGGGCCGTCCGGCACCTGTGCCAGGATCCGCTGCAGGCGGTTCATGATCGTCGGGTACAGCTGCTCCGCGGTCTTTTCGGTGCGGATGCGCAACATGCGTTCGTATCCGCCTAACGCCGTAATGACGGAAATGACATCGGGTATCGCTTCGTCCCCCTTGCTCTCACGCTCGTACCAATCCAGCGCCGCGCTATACCGCCCAAGCGCATAGACACCGCTGAAATCGCGGAACAACTTTGCCTCGGCGCCGAGCGACGTCTCGCTGCATAACGCCAGAGCGACCCCGAGGTGGTCGAGCAGGTTGACGAGCGCTGTTTTGCGCGCCCGTGCCGCTTGAGCTTCCTTGAGTTTGACGAAGACGTGAGCCAGCGTGCGTGCATCGTCGAGGGCGCGGTGCGACTGTCCCGGGTCGATGCCGAACTTGCGCGCCAGATCGGAGAGACGGCAGCTCGTGCGTAACAGGTCGCGCGCCAGGAGCAAGGTGTCGAAGCAGCCGCCGATCGCGAAGCCCGGCTCATCCGCCTGCACCGTGCGTTCGAGGAGTCGAAAATCGAAGTGGTAGCCGTTATGCGCCACCAGCGTATCCTCACCACAGAACGCCTGGAATTCCGGCCACAGCGCTCTGAATGGTCGCGCGTTGGCGACGTCCGCGGCATGCAGGCCATGTATCTCCGAAGCTTCGACCGGAATCGCCATGTTGGGCCTAACGAGGGACTGGTACTCGGCAACAACCCGGCCGTTGCGCACGCGCGCCGCGCCGACGTCGATGATCTCGGCGCGCAGCGGGTCTTTCCCCGTCGTCTCGAAGTCGATCACGGTGAAATCGCGCAATGCGTCGAAGCCGCTGTCGATTTCGAGGAGCTGCAGCGCCTTGAACAGACCTAACGCGATGCCGAGTGATGGTGTGTCGGACTCCGAGATGCGTTCGGCGTCGACGCTAGGTCCGGCGTCGCGCAGCACGGGAAGTCCGACGCTCGAGAGCATGCCATCGAGGGCGATCTCCACGCCGTTGAGCGGCGGCAGGGCGATCGCGCGTCGTTGCGAGCGCGCCAGGCGCAGTCGCCGCGCTAGCCTAACGACCTCTGCATGGTCCGACGGGTCGCTCAGCTCGTCGTGCCGTCGTTCGAGCACCGAGTGCGCGGAGCCGACGCGCTGCGAAAGGAGCTCACTGATGAGCGGTTCCAGACGTGTGTGCGCTCGAGCCAGCGCGGCGAGGTTGCCGTAACGAGCCAGCGCGCGGCGGATCTTTTTCCCGCGTGCGTCGGCATGGGGGAGGTGCGCGCCGACATAGCTCAAGTACCGATGCAGATCCTGCTGCTTCGCGCGCACGCGCGCCATGTCGATCAACGAGCGCGGGAGTGAGGCCGCGAGAAACTTGTCGCGATCGATGGCGTCCGTTGGATTGGCTATCACTCGCAGTGCGGCGATCACGTACGCCACGACGCGTTCTTCGGCGAGGGCACGGCCGCGTGCGAGGCGACATTTGATGCGCGCGTTGATGAGTGCCGCTTCGAGTACGTTGCCGATCGTGTGTTTGCGGTACAGCAGCGCGACTTCGCCCCACGCGTGGCCAAAGGTGGCTTGATCGCGTTTGATGTCGTCGACGATCCAGGCCGACTCTTCTTCGTGCGTCGCAAAGGTGCGCGTCTCGACCTCGAAGGGCGTGCTCTTGTGCGCGTTGAGCGGCTTTCGGTTTGAGAAGAGCGACGGGTTCACCGCGATGAGGCGCCTAGCGAGTGAAAAGATCTCGCGCGGACAGCGGCGATTCTCTTGCAGGTAGAGGATCTGCTCCTCGTCGCCCGTGATGCCGAAGTGATTGATGAATCTGGTGAAGACCTGGGCGTCGGCGCCGGCAAACGCGTAGATCGATTGTTCGTCGTCGCCAACGGCGAAGACGTGTCTGTGGCTGCCGGCGAGCGCGCGGACGACGCGGTACTGCGCCGTGCTCAGGTCCTGAAATTCATCGACGAGCAGCTCGCTCCAGCGCTCGCGCAGCACGGCAGCGGCCGCAACCGATTCGAGCAGCTCGGCGGCTTTGAGGACGAGAGTGTCGAAGTCGACGACTTTCTGTTGCGTTAGGTACTGTTCGTATTTCGCAAAGAGCGCAGCGTCGTTAGGCTGCAGCGGCTTGTCCTGCAGGCGATGGCGCGAGAAGTGGCCTAACAGTGTCTTGTGCCAGCGGCGCGTCCCCTCGAGGCGGCGCAGGACTTCCAGTTGATACTCCTCGTCTGCGATGCCAAATCCGCGTTCGAGCCCGACGTGTGACCCGTGCTCGCGCAAAAGCTCGGCGCAGAAGGCGTGGATTGTCCCCCGGCGCACACCCTCGCCGCGCGCGCCGAGGAGTTTATCGAGCCGCTGTGCGATTTCGTCGGCGGCTTTGTTCGTGAATGTGAAGGCGCAGATGCGGCCTGGCTCCACGTCGCATGCTTCTATGAGATAGCGGATGCGTTCGATGAGGCAGAACGTTTTGCCAGAACCGGGGCCGGCGAGGACCAGGGCGGGTCCTGGCGGCGCTTCGATTGCGGCGCGCTGAGAATCAGACGGTTCGTGCGAAACCGTCTCGGGTTCTCGCTGTTGCGCCACGTCGATTACAGCCACACGCGAAAGTTAGCGTGCGGATCGGGATCGATGAGGTATGATTTCTCGTGCGCTTAGGCTATTTCGTTGCGGGCGTTCCGAGAAGTGAATTCGCCATTGCCGCTGTCTGCGTGTTGAAGCAATGCCGGATTTGTACGACGGCAGAACCTAAGGGTGGGAGGCTAAATGGACGGCGCGCAAAGTCCGTCAACGCTCGGCAGGATTTTTAGCACGTACCGCTGGCGCATCCTGCTGACCTACGGTTTGACGCTGCTGGAGAACGTGTTCGAGCTACTGTACCCGTTCGCGACCGGGGTCGCGATCAACGGATTGCTCAGCGGTAATTACAGCAGTCTGCTGCTGCTGCTATCTGTGTGGTCCGCACACCTCATCAGCGGCACGTTCCGCAAAGTGTATGACACATACATATTTACCGGCATCTACAGCGACGTAGCGACGGCCGTGGTGCTTGAACAGGGATCGCGCGGCGTGCCGACAACACAGATCGTTGCACGATCCGCTCTCTCGCGGGAGTTCGTGGATTTCTTCGAGCGCGACCTGCCGCTTATCTCGACGACGTTGATCGGGTTCGCTGGCGCGCTCGTTATGCTGTTTTCGTATGACGTGCGCATCGGCTTCTACTGCTTGGCTGCGCTTGCGCCGCTCTTAGTGCTCAACGGCCTGTATGCGCGACGCTCGCAGGAGCTGAACAAGAGCCTGAACGACCAACTCGAACGCGAGGTGGACGTCCTTACCGCGCGCCGACCAGAGGTGGTGCGCACGCACTACACCTTACTCGCGAACTGGCGCATGCGTCTCTCCAACGCCGAAGCCGCGAATTGGGGCGTCATGGAATTGTTCGTGATCGGCTTGGCGGCTGCGGTTCTCATCCGCGCAGTCGCATTGCCTGGCGCGCAGGCGGGTGACATCTACGCCGTCATCGCATACCTGTGGAGCTACATCGGCAGCCTCGACAACGTACCGTTCACAGTGCAGCAACTGAGCCGCCTGCGCGACCTCGGATACCGGATGCATTTCAATACGGAGGACCAATGACAACGAGCAGGCGCGACTTCGTACGACAGACCGCCGCGGTCGCAGCGGGCATTAGCGCTCACACGTTCCCCCTGTCGGCGCAGCAGTCCTCCATGCCGACGCCCCGAGCGCGCGCCTTCATGGACCGCTTCGGGCTCACGCGTCCGATTGGGAATGCCGGGATGGGTTTCTTCGCGACGCCGGAGCTCGCGATCGCCGTATGCGAAGCGGGTGGCCTTGGAGCTGTTGGGACTGGACTCACGCCAGTAGCGGAGACCGTTAAAGACTACGTGACGCGCGCGCGCGCGGGCACGCGCCGGCCGTTCGCCGTCAACTATCTGCTTGCCGGGGAACCGCGCACCCTAACGAGCGCACTCGATGCAGGCGCGCCGATCGTCCAGTTTGCGTGGGGGATTCCGTCGCGCGACATGGTGACTGCCGTTAGGCGCGCTGGCGCCCGAATGGGCGTTCAGGTCAGCACTCGCGACGGAGCCCGGCAAGCGCTCGATCTCGGAGCGGATTATCTCATCTGCCAAGGCAACGAAGCTGGGGGCCACGTACAGGCCATCACGGGCCTCTATGAAACGCTGCAGGGTGTGATCGAAGAAGCTGCAGCAGTGCCGGTCCTCGCCGCCGGTGGGATCGCCAATGGCTCACACATCCGCAGAGCACTTGTTGCCGGTGCGTCGGGCGTTCTCATCGGCACTCGCTTCGTCGCGACGAGGGAAGCCGAGGGGCACGACGAATGGAAGAAGGCGCTGGTGCAAGCGAAGACGGAAGACTCTGTGCTGACAGTGTGTTTTCACGATGGCTGGGAGAATGCTCCGCACGGCGTCCTGCGCAACCGCACAGTCAGAATGTGGGAGGCTGCCGGCTGCCCGCAGCCAGGGCAGCGCCCAGGCGAGGGGGACGTGCTCACGACAAACCCCACCACTGGGCTGGTCAAGCGCCGCTACAGCATCGGCGCTCCGCGCAGTGACGACCAAGGGCAGGTGCTCGACCTTCCTCTCTATGCCGGCAAAGGAGTTGGTGCGATCCGCGACATTCCCGCAGCCGGCGATCTGGTCGCACGTTTATGGCAGGAGTGCCTAACGGCGAGGACGTGAAGCGGCCGCTCAACGTGTGGACGTTCGCCCTTACGTGCTGTTTCGCTTAGTGTCCGAACCGTTATCAGTGCCGGCCCCGAGCCGTGACAGCCGCTCTCTCAGCTCGTCCCGCGAAGACACGCTAGCTCACGCGAGTCTAACCATGGCAACCTCAGGACAATACGCCCCCGTCGCCGAACAACCTTCGTCGGGCGCTTTACGCAAGTGGCTCCCCATCGTCGTCGGCGTACTCCTCGGCCATTCGCCGTACGCACACTGGGCACGACCGCGGTGCGCATTTTCGGCGGCATGTTGGCTGGCATGCTGGTGGGCCTTCTTCCCTACTTCATTGCGAAATCGCGTGAGAATCCGCGTCTCGGGCGCACGGCAATGCTCTCCTGCACCATTGCCGGCGCGCTAATGGGAATTCTCTTAGCTGCCCCCGTCGCGATAGGCTTCGCGGTCTGGGCGTGGCCGCGTCGATCGGGCCGTTAGGCGGCTCTAGTCGCCTTCAGTCACTCACGCGCAGACACTTCCGCGCCGATCGCGGTAGTCGCCTCGGTGGCAGGTCGCGACTAACAGCTACTGTCGCTAAGGCTAGAGTTGCCGCCGGCAGCGTCGAAGCGCAGCGCTTAACGAGCCGACGCACTTGGCCACGTTGCGTGTCGCAAGGGAGGTAGCGGGCTGGATGAGCTTGTGCAGATCGATGACGCACAGCAACATAGATCACCGCCACACGAAAAGGGATGCGCATGATCTCGTCGTTAGGTGGCACCACGTTCCTGATTGTCGCGTTGGCCGCGACCATGGGAGTCAGCCGTGCGTTGGAAATGCATCCTCTTGCGAGCATCCCGCAAAACCAATCCGCGGAGCGCGCGCGCCCTAACGACAACCGCACACCAGCCGGCCGGATGCTGGGCGACACACTCGTGCTCCACCTCACGGTCAAGGCGGCGGATTGGTAAATCCTCGGCGACAGCAACCCAACGTTCCACGTGCTCGCGTTCGCCGAAGATGGCAAAGCGCCGACAATCCCCGGGCCGCTCGTTCGCGTACGCCGCGGCACGGTGGTCCAGGTGCAACTCCGTAACCCGCTTGACGACACGCTGATCGTTCGGGGCCTGACCGGCCGCGCCGCCGCAGTCGACTCGATCGTGCTACTGCCATCCACCACCACCACTGTCGGCTTCGTTGCTCGGCACCCCGGCACATATCAATACTGGGCCATCTCAAATCGCGTGCGTCGGCTGACTTCCGCTAACGCCGCGGCGGAGGGAGTGATTCGACGCGGCTTCGACTCTCAGCTAGCCGGCGCCATAGTGATCGATCCGCCTGGCCCTGTCGCGCACGATCGCATTTTCGTCATCACACAACTTGGCGACCGCGACCTCGCCGTAGGTGCCCCCGGCGCGTCGGACCGGCACGGGACGCCAACGCGCCAGTTCGGCGCTATCAACGGACTCGCGTGGCCCTACAGCGAACGGCTGCAGCACGCACTCGGCGACTCCGTCCGTTGGCGACTCGTCAACGCATCCGCTGAATCGCACCCTATGCACCTGCACGGCTTCTATTTCCGCGTGGACGCGCGCGGTGTGGCGCAGGCGGATGCGGACTCCATCTACGCGGCTGAGCACCGGCGCATGGTTGTCACCGAGTCCGTGGGACCAAGGCAAACGGCCGCAATCGTCTGGTCGCCCGACCGGCCGGGTGGGTGGCTCTTCCATTGCCACATAACGAGTCACGTCGTGAAAACGCCACCCATCGACCGGCGGGAGGTGTTCGAGTTCCCGTCATCGCATCACGGCGCTGACCCCGACCGGCACGCACTGATGGGGATGAACGGGCTGGTCCTCGGCGTCACTGTGACTGGCACATTGCCGCCACCTAACGAGTGGCGGCCCGCGCGGCGACTACGGCTCTTCGTGCAGTCCGACTCGGCGCCCGGCGATCCCGGGCGCCGCTTCGGGTACGTTCTCCAGCACGGCGACGAGCCGCGCCGGGACTCGGTCGAGTTTCCCGGCCCCGTGCTGCTGCTCACGCGCGATGAGCCCACGAGCATCGAGGTGGTTAACCGGTCCGACGAGCCTACCGCCGTACACTGGCACGGCATCGAACTAGAGAGCTACTACGACGGCGTTGCGGGCTGGAGCGGCACACCCGGGATGCCAGGGCGCACCACACCGGCGGTTCGCCCTGGTCGGAGCTTCGAGGTCCGCCTAACGCCAAAGCGCGGCGGGACGTTTATGTACCACACGCACTTCGACGAAATGCGCCAGCAATACGGCGGGCTCGTCGGAGGGCTCATCGTACTGGAGCCTGGCGAGCAGTGGGACCCGTCGCGCGACATGCTGTTCCTGATCTCGGACGGCGTGCCGCAGCGCGTGTACATCAACGGCTCGTTGACGCCAGCGCCCAGAGAGATAGAGGTGGGTAAGACCTACCGCTTGCGATTCGCTGACATCGCCGTCTACCGCCTGTCCCTGCGCATCCGCCTCGTGCGCGACTCGGCGCTGATGTCATGGCGACCCATCGCCAAGGACGGGTTCACGCTCCCACCAGCCCAAGCGACGGTGCGGCCGAGCGTCGTGAACGTACCGAGTGGGGAGACCGCCGACTTCGAGTTCACGCCGGACAGTGTGGGCGAAGTGGTGCTCGAGGTGGGGACGCCGATCCAGCCCATGCAGGGCCGGCTCGTTTTTCGCGTGTCGCCAGGTGTGCGCTGAGGTCGCATGAACTCTCCACGCCTCGTTAGGTGAACGACTGACCTCGTATCCATATGACGGCCGATACCTTCCGCGCACTCGCGCTCAGTCTCCCCGACGTCGTAGAGCAGGCCCACATGGGCCACCCCGACTTCAGGGTCGAAGGGAGAATCTTTGCGACCCTCGACTATCCGCAGCCCGGTTGGGCAGTGGTCGCACTGACGCCATTCGACCAGGAATTCTTTGTCAAGACGCACCCTCCAGCATTCGTTCCGGTAAAGGGGAAGTGGGGGGACCAGGGTGCCACGAACATCGTCCTGCGCCACGGCACAAAGTCAGCCGTCGCAGCGGCAATGCGCGCAGCTTACGACACGCGGCTCGCGCGCACGCGGAAGGCGCGCAAGCGAGCACGCGGCGGAATCAAAGCCAAAGCGCCCCGCGCCACCTGACAAATAACCGAATGTTGCAGCGGGTTTGGACGCCGAAGCGTAGCACGCGGAGCCTGATCGGAGCGACCGCCGCCATCACGCTCACGTTAGGCAGCGCTTCGCTGGCATGTCAAGATCCTGCCCTGCGCACGGTTGGCGAGAACGCCCTGCGCGCGTACTCCGGCGCGTATCAGTGGGGACCTAACGAGCTCGTGTACCTCCAGCTCTGGAGCGAGCTCACCGGCAGCAATCAGCTCGTCGCCTTCGACGAGTCCGGTGAGGTTCGCGTGCTCTATCCGACAGATCGCGACCGCTTCTACGCCGGCCCCGGTGCGGCGGTGCCCAAAGAAGTCGAGTCCACAATCGAGCGTCAACGCGACGCCGCCGGCAGATCACCGCGCTGACATGGCAGCGCGGCGACTCAACTCCACGTACGGCGCGACGGGTCGAGATCGCAAAGCGTGAAGACGTCCAGTTCGCGAACGGAGACGTTAGGCTCGCCGGAACGCTGATCCGTCCCACCACCGGTGCGAAGCATCGCGCCGTAATCCTCGTGCACGCCTCGGGGGCCAAAGATCGCGAGTACCTGCTCCCGTTCGCCCACTTTCTGATCCGGCGCGGCATGGCGGTCCTGGGATATGACAAGCGTGGCGTGGGGGGCTGGACGGGCGACTGGCGCACGGCGTCATTTGATGATCTGGCTGGTGACGTGGTGGCCGCCTTCGAATACCTGAAGACGCGGCGACGTCGACCCCACGCGGATCGGGCTACTCGGCTGGAGCCAGGCCGGTTGGGTCATGCCGCTCGCCGCTGTGCGCGCGACAGACAGCGCCTTCCTGATCAGCATCTCAGGTGCTGGTATCCCGGCCGCCGAAACGACGATCGATCAGGCGCGCAATGAAATGGCCGCTGGAGGCATGAACGCGCAGTCAGTCAACCAGATCGTCGGTCTCATGGAGCTGCAGTACCGCTTCGCGCGGACGGGACAGGGGTGGAACGAGTATACAGCGGCGCGTGAGAAGCTCGTCGCCCGAATGGGCCGTGCGCCGGAGACGTTCCCGGGAACGCCTAACGAGCCGTACTGGGCGCTCATCCGGCGGCTCTATTTCTACGATCCTGCACCGACGCTCCGCCGGCTGCGCGTGCCGACCCTCGCGCTGTTCGGCGAGCTGGACAACAATATCATGGCGCAGAAGAACAAGAACGCCTGGGAGTCGGCGCTCAGAACCGGCGGTCACATGGATTACACACTGTCGATTCTCCCGAAAGCAAATCACCTCATGCTGGAGGCGCAGGCGGGGAACAACGCGGAATGGCGTCGATGCAGAGATTCGTCCCCGCCTATTTCAGGACGGTCGGTGACTGGCTGGCGAGACGTCCCCGGCTTCGTTAGGCTTGATGCTGCAGCGTGTCGGGAAATGCCGGTTTAACGCGCCAAACCATGACAGTCGACGAATACCTCAACGCCGTGCCGCAGGATCAGCGTGCCGCCCTCTCACAGCTGCGCCAAACGATTCGTGGCGCTGCGCCTAACGCGGACGAGACGGTCAGCTACAGAATTCCCTTCTACAAATACAACGGCATGCTGGTCGGCTTCAGTGCGGCCAAAGAGCACTGCACCTTCCACATCATCAGCGCCGATGTACTACGTGACAACGCTGCGGCGCTCAAGAAGTTCGAAACCGGCAAGGGGAGCATTCGTTTCACGCCTGAGAATCCGCTTCCCAAAGCGCTCGTCACGAAGATCGTTAAAGCGCGAATCGCTGAAAACCAACGGCGCGCGCAGAAGAAAAGGAGATAACGAGCGAGCCTTGGGAACCTGCGTCCTTGGGTCGTGTAACTAGCGGCCGCCACCACCCAGCTCTCGCTCGATCATATACTCGCCGGCGAGCGTCTCTGAAGCTGGTCGAGCAGCTCGCTGCCAACGTCGGTTCGCTCGGCGCTCAAAACGCGAATCCGCTTTTCAGATAGTAGCCCACGCGTTCGCGCCCGCGCGCGATGCTGATACTCACCGTATGAACTCGAGTGATCGGCGCCAGCCAAATGCCTCCGCCGACCCCGCTGTGCCACTTGTCTGAGCTCTCGCCGTCGGCTTTAACCTTGCCAACGTCCGTGAAGCCGACAATGCCAATATCAGCTGGTACCAGGATCGCGATCTTTCCAAGGCGCAGTCGCAACTCGCTGCTACCGAATACCGCCGAGCGCCCCGCGAATCGCTGCTCGTCCCAACCACGCAGCGTGCTGCTTCCGCCAAGAAATGCAGCGTTATGAAAAGGAAACCTTCCCCAGACGCGCTGCGCACCTGCGCGAAACGCCAACGTCGGTGCGAAATGTCCTTTGGCGCTCAGGTACGTCGACGCCTCCGCGTTCGCTTCACCAAAGGTGCTTGCAACATCCCAGAGCGCTGGATAAAGCGTCCCGCCGGCAGCCAGGCGCACACCCTTGGTGGGTGCGTTGGGCAAATCGCGGTGGTCCATGACCATGCCGACTCTAACGCCAAACTCACCGAACGTGCCGCTCCCATACGCTCGTTCGCTGCCGACGAGCGTGCGCGCATTCTCGCGCGTCGCTGTGTATTGCGCCAGCCCGCCTAACGACCACGTCGTATGGCGACCTTGACGAACGACCCATGCGGGCTCCGCGCGAAAGAGATTTTGAAAGACGCGATAGTACGATGTGCCGCTGTCAGACGACGTCTCGTTGCCCAAGCCGTGAAAGCGGATGAGCTCGAGTCCCGACGCCATAAGCTTGACATCGACAAGGCTTGTTGAGCTGATCGGCCGGAAAACGCCGGAATACGTTAGGCGCGGCCTGCGCTCACTCAGTGACATGTCCAGGCGCACGCTCACACGCGACGCGTACGGATCCTTGCGAAAGCCGTACTTGTAGCGCGTGTGACCAATGCTCGCGAGCACGCCAAAGTTCGGCGAGTAGCTCACGGCGCGCTGCCATTCAGAGAACGTCCCCCAGTCGCGCACACTATGTTGCGCGAGCTCGGTACTCGGCGGCACGTACGCTCTACGATCGATCACTATGTCCGCCGCGCTCACGACACGATCGTTTCCCGCGGAATCGTAGATGCGCACGGCACGGTCGCCGCCCGGGATCGAATCGAGGACGCTGTCGTCGCCCGCGCCACCGATGATGCGCAGCAGAATCGCGTCCGAAGCGGCTCCGCGCAGGATGGCGCGATCATGGCCGCCGTTCAAGAAGAGACGCACCTCGCGCGTTTCGGCTGGGTCGAAACGCCGCTGCCGATAGGCGGTGTCGCGCGCTACACCTAACGAGGTGATGTCGGACAAGGTGACGTGTACGGATCCGTCGTTCGCGCGGGTGATCTGCGCCACGTCAGCATCGTCCGTTGCGCGAACGTCGACCTCTTTCGCGTGCACTCGGTAGAACTCACGCGCTGCTCGCGGCAGTTGCTGGCGCCGGCTGATGAGGTCCGCACGCAGGCGAGCGCCGTCCAGCCGGACGAACTCCGGCGGCATCGCCGCAATCGCGCTGTCGATTACGGCGTCCGTGAGCTGCGATTGCAGCAGCTTCGCGGCCGAATCCCACGCTGACCGTTCAAGGTCGGACAGCAGCAGGCGATCGATCTCGCGCGCGTTCCAGTTGAGCCAGACCATATCTGGATAGCCGCTGCCGAACGTGATCAACTGCGGATTGGCTCCGCGCACGATGTACGGCCCGAGTCCCTCGAACCGCGCAAACGGCATGTCGCGATCTCGCGGTATTGGGTCCCACGGTGCGTTAGGTGCCTCGGAGAACCGTCCCCAGCGCCACTGGTCACGGTGCCTGTCGCGATCGCCGACGAGAATGTCGAAGAGCCGTGCCGCAAGAAAGGCGCGGGCATTCACGACGTTTTCGTGGTTGTTGCGCAGGCGCTCGAAGAGCCGCTCGGAACTAATAACGTTCGTAGCGCCGGGGGAGTCGGGCGTTGCATCAAAGTCCGTATCGGGCCGTTCCTCGAACGTGCCGATGACGTTGGCGAAATCCTGACGGAATTGTCCCAATAGCGGCTCGTTAGGCATCACCACCAATCTCGGGCGCGGGTGACGCAGGCCAGTCGCGTCCAGGAGACGACTCACCACGACCGCGGCGGCAGGATGATATCCCGCCACCTGATCCTGGGCGATATCGCGCACCAGCGTCTCTTTCAGCTCCGGTGGTAGACCGCGCGTAAAGTCCTTCTCCGACGGGCGGAAGACGTACTCTCGGCCGTCAGCTCCCTTGAAGCGCAAGGACACCGTCTGCGCACTCCCTCCGCGCTGCGTTGGTTGCAGGCCGCCGGCGACTTTGCCAAGATCGAGCAGCTCAACCTCGATGGGAGTGGTCCACAGCGGTCGGTAGTCCGTACCGAGGATGAAGCGATGCAGCCATCCAGCACGATACCGGGGACCAGGCGTCACGGTGACAGTCGCCGGCGCAGCGCGCGTTGAATCTCGGCGCGATTGTGCGTTCACGACCGCGGGGGACGCGCTGAGCGACAATACGCCGAGGAGCGACAATGTCCGCGGTGAGAACCAACCTAACGAGTCCACCTTAGCGCGCACGATGATAGCAAGTGATGGCCCCGCGGTCGGCGCCTTCGTCGCCAACGACCAGCACGGAGTCGCC
>JBQTIF010000037.1:0-19865 GCA_052388395.1 Gemmatimonadaceae bacterium
GCTTGAAACGACCCTGTCCTAAATCCCCACCGCCTATGGTGGCGATCTGGGCCCCCCGCGCGGCCGCCCGCGACACGGTCTCCTGCATGAACTCCAGGCCCGACATCGGAGCCGTGTCGCGCCCGTCTAACAGCGCATGGATCGCGACCTGTGGCACGCGCTCGCGATCTGCCAGGTCGAGGAGCGCATACAGGTGCTCATCCAAAGCATGGACGCCGCCGTTCCCGATCAACCCCATCAAATGCAGCGTGCTGCCACGCTCCCGAGCTGCCGCGCAAATCGACAGCAGCGTGCGATTCTCGAAAAACGACCTGTCGGCGATTGCGTCGCTGATGCGCACCATGTCTTGCTTCACCACGCGGCCAGCGCCGAGGTTGAGGTGCCCAACCTCGCTGTTCCCCATTTGTCCTTCTGGAAGACCAACAGCCCGGCCCGACGTATTGATCAGGGTATGCGGTCGGCTGGCCAGCACGCCACGCCACGTCGGCATGCGTGCGAGGGCGACGGCGTTCGCCTCTCGTTCCTCGCGATGGCCGACGCCGTCTAGCACGATAAGTACCACAGAGCGCTTCGAGCGCATTGTAAATTCAGTGCGGAAGGCGGCAGCGGCGTTCGAGCCTAAAAGTATCGGTAGGGTGGTCCCCCAACCAGCGATTCTCCCTTGGGAACACGGGTCAACAAGCAGTGGCGCGCCCTGCGGCAGCGCCATCCTTTCGCGAGCATCATGCTCGTGTTTTTGATCGTTGTGCTGATCGCGACGAACGGGTGGGCCGCAGCTCGCTGGTTACGCTACTCATCGGAGGCGGAGCGGCTGCGCGCCAACATGAGCGACGTGGAAAAGGCAAAGGTCGACGTCGAGCTGGCGGATGAGGGCAATCGGCTGCGCGTGATGCTGGAGCTCCTTCGGCGCCAAGCCCGTGGCGACCGCGACTTACACCTGGCTGTAGTCGTCGATAGCGGAGTGATGAGACTGCAACGCAGCGGTGCGGTACTCCGGTCGATGCCAGTGCGCGTTGGTCCCGAGCGCGCGGTCGGCAGCGGCCCCGACGCAGTGCGGATAGTCGCTCCACGCGGCGAGCGCACAGTCTCGCGGGTGGTGACAGCCCGGCAAGCTTGGGCTGTTCCAGGTTGGGTCTATCGGGATCGCGGGCTCTCGGCGCCTAACGATACAGTAGTGCGCGGCGGTCTTGGACCCTTGGGTATCGTGTTGTCGGACGGGACGGTGATCTACACCACTCCAGCCGAAGGGCCGCTGGCCGACTCCGTGTATGTGCTTCCGGGTTCCGTGCGCGCTGAACGCAGTGACCTGCAAGCGATTGCGCCGAACCTGAACCCCGGGATGAAGGTATACTTCTACGACTAATGACGAGTGTTATGGCGAGCCCTGAAGAACAACCCGAAGCCGGCAAACGACTCGGCGTGCGTCTAGGCGCGGCGACTGTCTTATTGCTCGGTTTGCTGGCGGTCGTAAGTGCGCGAATGGTTGAGGCGCGTTATGCGCGCGATGTAGCACGGATGGTCTTCAACGACAACCTCCAGCTTTTGGACGACGCGCGGCGCTCGGCTGGTGCCAACGCGGACTCGCTCAAGGCTGCGCTTGCCTCGTCAGGCGACCCGTCGCATGAAGATCAGTATATCGTGATCAGCATTGCTGACCACAGGCTCTGGTACAAGCGCCAGGATCAGGTCGTTTTCACGACGCGCGTAGCGACCGGGAGCGGAAAAGTCCTGGCGAAAGGAAAGGGCAAGGGGGAGGACGCTGAATGGAAATTCGAAACGCCGCGCGGCCGCCTCACCGTGTTATACAAGGAAACTGACCCGGTCTGGGTCCCGCCTGACTGGCATTATGTCGAGGTCGCTCACAAGAAGAAGGCCCAGCCTGTCCAGCTCAAGCGTGGGAGCCCATTCGGGCTAGCTGATGGGTCCGCTCTGATCGTGGATAATGCTGAGATCGTTAGGCAGTTCCCTGACGGACGTGCAGAGGTGCTCGAAGGTGGTGAGGGTCGCGAGATCGTCGTAGATGGGAAGGTTTTCATCCCGCCATTCGGCACGAACCACCGAAAGTTTGCGGGCGTCATTGGAACGCATCGCCTCAACATGGGCGACGGCTACTCACTGCATGGTACAGATGTGCCGAGTTCAATTGGCCGCTCGGTGAGCCACGGGTGTGTGCGACTGCGGAACGAAGATATCGAGACATTGTATCAACTCGTGCCTGTTGGGACGCCCGTTTACATCTACTAGCAAGAGCATTACTTTCGGCCGCCGCCTCCGGCGGGGACACTGTTTGTGTGTGTCGCATGACACGCACGGTGCCGGTTCGGTTACTGGCGTAAGCACCGAGCGTCACGGAAGTAGAGACCTGCCGCGCTTCCCCCTTTGTGGCGGCCGTGCGGCCCATGTCGGACCCGAACACGATGCCGCGTTATGCAGCCAAGCATGTGCAAGGCACATCGGCACCGCCTCGTACGTAAAAAAAACCTAACGACCTTTGCGGCGATTGCAGCGCTAGCTGCCGCCCCCCTGGCTGCCCAACCTGCGCCGGCGACGGTGGGTGCTGATAGCACCGGCGCGCTGACCCGGGCGATCGGCGGTCGCAGTGGCGCTCTACGCGCGCTGTTCATGCACCCGTCGGAAAACCCGCGCTTCGAGATCGGGGCCTTGTCGCGCCTATTCGGTGACAGCACCCAGCAGCTGCCTCGGGTCCACAGCGTCCATGACTCATTGACTCAGAAGCGTTTTGCCCTCATTTCATTGCTCCCGTTCTCGGCTAAGCAGGAAGGGCGGATCGGCTCGTATAACGTGGGTTACTGGCCCGGAGAACGGCGGGGGACGGGTGATCAACCGGCTGGTTTCATTGAAGTCACGCCAGCAAACCAAGAGACGCACATCTCAGAAAACTTCCGTTTGAAAGACTTCCTCACGCACGATCAGCAGCCCGTCTGGCCCAAGTATCTCGTGATCCGCGAGGAACTCATCGAGAAGTTGGAGCTCGTGATCCACGAGCTGCGCACGATGGGCGTTCGCGATCCCCGCATCGTCGTGATGTCGGGTTTCCGCACGCCGCAGTACAACGCGAGAGGGGTTCGCCGCGGTCGTGCACGCGACAGCCGTCATCAGTACGGAGATGCGGCCGATGTGTTCGTCGACACAGACGGCAACGGCCGAATGGACGATCTTAACCGTGACGGTCGCATAACCAAGGCGGATGCCTCGGTGTTAGCTAAGGCCTTCGAGCGCGTAGAACAGCAGTACCCTGATCTCACCGGCGGCGTCGCGGTTTACAAGGCAACGCGCGCACACGGACCCTTTGTCCACGTCGATGTTCGGGGCGAGCGCGCGCGATGGGCCAGCAACTAACCGTCAACTTCCAAACTCGGCGCCGCGAGGGCGCGCGGCCATCGCGCGTCGGCCGCGCGGTAAGCATCGCCGTTGCGACCGCTCTTGCGCTCGGGGCCTCACTCGCAGCGTCGTCTCCGACGCTGAGCATGCGCGCCGCGGCAGTCTACGGCTCCCCGTTCGCCGCGATCCGCGCTCGAGTATCGGATCACGCATTTGGTTGGAGCGGGCGCGTGCAGATGCGTACGGCGTTGCCTAACGAACCTGTCGAATACCCAATCGAGATAGCGGGTGCGCTCGACTCCATTTCCTGGCGCTGGGTGCGCGTCGGGGCGAATGACAGCACGCTCCCGGGTAGCCTGCTCACGCAAGCGCTACGTGCCCCGCAACAGCCCGGCTTCTATCGCCTGGCTCTGGAATCGGCGACAGGAGAAGCGCAGGTGGTGGACGGTCCTGCGTTGGCAGTGCTCGTGCCGTTCGAGGAAAAGCGCGGCAACATGCTCAATGGGTACCGCATCGGTCGCTACATCGGCGAACGAGTGGCAGGCGCCGAGCGTCCCACGGGCTTCCTCGAAGTGGGTCCTCACGACCTCGAGCTGCAGGTCTCAGAGCACCTCCGCGTCAAAGACTTCATGACCCACGACGGGAGCACGGCCTGGCCGCGTTACGTCGCACTGGAACCGGACCTGCTCGACAAGCTGGAACTCATTGTAGCGACGATCGCGCGGCAGCGCGGTGGGCTGACCGACGCGCACCTAACGATCGATGTTCACTCGGGCTTCCGAACGCCACTGCATAACCGCCGTATCGCTAACTCGGCGCGCGATAGCCGGCACCAGTATGGCGACGCCGCCGACATCATGTTCGATGCCGACGGCAATGGGCGTATTAACTCGCAGGACGTGAAATTGATCGTCCGCGCGGTCGAGCTGGTCGAACAGACCTATCCAGAGCTGCAGGGAGGGCTCGGTGTGTACTCGCTCGGGGCCTCGTCCTATGTGCATATCGACGTCCGCGGTCAGTCGGTGCGCTGGACGAGCTGAAACAGGCTATAGTCTTTAGGTCGTAGGTCTTAGCTCTTAACGTGCGTTTTTTCAACGAGCATTGCACGTTATGGCCTCAGAGCTAAGAGCTAAGGACTCATATGCACCCACATCTCCGCGACCGTATCCTCAAAAAGCTCGAGACCTTGGGCGACGAGCGGGCCTATCAGGTGCTCGACTACGCCGAGTTTCTCGAATCGAAGTACGCCGCGCCTAACACACCACAGCCCAGTCTGCTCGATCGCTTCACTGACGGCGTAGAAGGGACTCTGCGCGCGGGCAAAGTGTCGGCAAATGCAGTTGCGGAGACGATGAGTCTCCTCAATAAGGCTATGGGTGTGCTCGGCGGCGTCGCAGAAGCAGGAAAGTCAGTTGCGAGCAGTGCGGTTGGTGTCGCCCAGGGTGTGGCGGCTGCGGGGAAGTCGGTCGCGAGCGAATTGAGAACGGCAGGTCAAAAGTCAGAGGTCAAGGGTCCAAGCAATCCACCGGAACCAACGTCACCGCTGCCACCCCAACCAGGCGAGAGCGAGCCCGGTTAGCCACTACCGTCGTGCCCAGAGGGCGCCTAGAATTTGCTATGGCGACCTCCACTCGATCTCCATCTTCGCGGCCCGCTCCATCTGGCAAGCCAGAGAGCGGGCCGCTGCGTCTAGACGACCCCATTCCCATCGCGTCGGTGCGCGTGCGACTCGAGCACGCGCTCACCTTCGACGACGTGCTGCTCGTCCCGCGGCATTCGGTGATGCATCCGCGCGAGGTGAGCACGACAAGCCGCTTCACGCGCAACATCAGTCTCAACGTTCCGTTGATTTCGGCGGCCATGGACACGGTCACGGAATCAGGGATGGGAATCGCGATGGCGCGGGCTGGCGGTATCGGTGTGCTGCACAAGAACATGTCCATCGATCGCCAGGCGGCCGAAGTCGATCGGGTGAAGCGCTCGGAGAGCGGGATGATTCTCAATCCCATCACGCTCTCGCCTAACGCGCTTCTGCGAGAAGCCGTGGCACTCATGAAGCGATTCAAGATCAGCGGCGTACCGATCGTTGACGGTGAAGGACGCTTGGTCGGCATCATCACGAACCGTGACTTGCAGTTCGAGCGCAACTTGCAGCGCCCGATTCACGAGGTGATGACCGCGGAAGGTCTCGTCACCGCGCCGATGGGGACGACCCTCGACGAAGCCGAGCGTATGCTCGGCGAGCACCGCATCGAAAAGCTTCCGGTTGTCGATGATAGCGATCACCTCAAGGGTCTGATCACCGTCAAAGACATCCACAAGCGGCGTGAGTTCCCCGACGCCAACAAAGATCACCACGGGCGCCTGCGCGTCGCGGCTGCGATTGGCGCCGGCGGCGACTACCTCGACCGCGCCAAGGCGCTTGTCGGCGCCGGAGTGGATGTCCTCGTTATCGACACCGCGCACGGGCACAGCGAAGGGGTGTTAGGCGCCGTAGAACTCGTTAGGCAGGCGTTCCCGGACGTGCAGCTCGTGGCAGGGAACGTCGCAACGCGCGAAGGGGCTGAGGCGCTCGTCGAGCGCGGCGTGGACGCTGTGAAGGTCGGTGTGGGGCCGGGTTCCATCTGCACAACGCGCGTAGTCACAGGTGTTGGTGTTCCGCAGCTCACGGCGATCTTTGATGCGGTCGAGGGCTCCGCTGATGTCCCAGTGATCGCTGACGGCGGAGTGAAATATTCGGGCGACATCGTGAAAGCGCTCGCTGCGGGTGCGAGCAGCGTCATGATGGGGTCGATGTTAGCGGGCACTGAAGAGAGTCCGGGCGAGTCGTTCCTTCTCGAAGGGCGCCGCTTCAAGATGATCCGCGGTATGGGATCGCTCTCCGCGATGCAGGACGGGAGCGCCGAGCGGTATTTCCAAGAGGGAGAGATGTCGGTCAAGAAGCTCGTTCCGGAGGGAATTGAAGGGCGCGTGCCTTATAAGGGACCGGTCGGCGACGTGCTTTTCCAAATGGTCGGCGGCTTGCGCAGCGGAATGGGATATCTCGGTTGCGGATCGATTGCGGAGCTGCGTCACGATGCACAATTCGTCCGCATAACAACCGCGGGTCTGCGCGAGTCGCATCCGCACGACGTGACGGTAACCCGGGAAGCGCCGAACTATTCCCTGTGAGCTCACGCAAAGGACCCATTGCAGTGCCACGTGGCCATCCCATCGCTGGCGGCAACGGCGGTACAAGTAAAAAAAGAAGCAACGTTAAACAGTCCCTAACGCGAGAGCGTTAACTCGTCAACCGCGTTAAACAGTCAGTGCGTTCTTGTGTTCTTGACTGTTTGACGTCGTTGACTTTTGACGCTTCCGCCTGGGGACTTTTTGACGCGGTTTGAGTTTTACCTGTCCCGCTCTGGCAGTTTGGTCTGTGCGACGGGACGCCGCACTCATTGACAAACCCCGACCATAGGCCGAACATGGCCCCGGCTCGCAGGGCGACCGCCGCGCGGTCGCCCGAGTCGCATTAGCGACGCTCCCATCCTAATAAAACGTCAACGGAGACTCTCTCATGGGTCTGTGGACCAGAAAGCCCCTCGATCAGCTGATGCGCGAGGCAGAGGGAACGGGCGAGGCGGTGACACTGCGCCGCTCGCTCGGCGCTCTCAACCTGACGCTGCTGGGCATCGGGGCGATCATCGGAGCGGGAATCTTCGTCCTCACGGGGAGCGCCGCCGCTCAATACGCAGGACCAGCGATCGTCCTGTCGTTTGTGCTCGCGGGCGCGGGATGCTTGTTCGCCGGGCTGTGCTATGCCGAGTTCGCGTCGATGATTCCCATTGCCGGTTCGGCATACACGTACGGCTATGCCACGTTAGGCGAGTTCTTCGCGTGGATCATCGGCTGGGACCTGATCCTCGAGTACCTCTTCGCGGCAAGTACAGTCTCGGTTGGATGGTCCGGGTATTTCACCGCGTTCATCCGTGACCAACTCGGCATCAACATCCCGGCGGCGCTCACATCGGCGCCGTTGCGTTCGACTGGGGGTCTCAACTTCGAGACGACGGGAGCTTTGATCAATCTGCCAGCGGTCGCGCTGGTTGCGATTCTCACCACACTGCTGGTAATCGGCATCCAGCAATCGGCACGCGTCAACAATGTGATCGTCGTCGTCAAGGTTCTCATCGTGCTGCTGGTAATCGGGTTCGGTCTGATGTTTGTCGTGCCGAGCAACTGGTCGCCATTCGTGCCGCCTAACGCCGGCGAGTTCGGTCAGTTCGGATGGAGCGGCGTGGTGCGCGCGGCGGGAGTCATCTTCTTCGCTTACATCGGATTCGATGCCGTGTCGACGGCTGCGCAGGAAGCGAAACGGCCACAACGCGACCTTCCAATCGGGATCCTGGCCTCGCTCGGCATCTGCACGGTGCTCTACATCCTGATGGCGTTGGTGATGACGGGCGTGGCGCACTACTCGGAGCTGAATGTCCCGAACCCGGTGTACGTGGCGATCGACAAAGCCGGGCCGTCGCTGAGCTGGCTCAAGTGGATGGTGTCGTTAGGCGCCATTGCCGGCCTTGCATCGGTGGTACTCGTCATGTTGTTGGGCCAACCGCGCATTTTTTACTCGATGGCGCGCGACGGCCTCTTGCCGCCGGTCTTCGGCAAGGTGCACCCCAAGTTCCAGACGCCGTATGTCTCGACGATCATCACAGGGAGCGTCGCTGGTATCATCGCCGGTCTCTTCCCGATTCAGATCTTAGGCGAACTAGTGTCCATTGGCACGCTGCTGGCCTTCGTCATTGTGAGCGCGGGAATCCTGGTCTTGCGCTATCGCGAGCCTAACCTGCCGCGTCCTTTCAAGACACCGATGGTGCCGTTCGTCCCAATCATGTCGATCTTGATTTGCGGTTACATGATGTATGCGCTGCCAGGCGATACGTGGCTGAGACTGCTGATCTGGTTGGTGATTGGACTCGTCATCTACTTTGTGTACGGCCGGTTCCATTCGCGGGCCGCGCGGGAGCAGGGGACAGCTGGCTAAGCCGCTAAGCGCGCGACGACGTTAGTTTTCTCCGCGGCGCCCGCCTGTCCGGGCGCCGCTTCCTTTTCATATCATCATTCGGTGCCGACCGACCTCCTTCGTATTCCCGTTGCGCGTGAGCGCGCGATCACGCGCATCATTCCGTTGCTGAAAGAAGCGAAGAGGGTCGCAATCACGACGCACGTAAATGCTGATGGCGACGCGTGCGGTTCGGGCGTGGCGATGACCCTACTGCTCGCACAGCTTGGTGTGCGGGCGCACATCGTGAACCCGACACCGTGGCCCGCGCTGTTCGGCTTTTTGCTGGGTCCTGATGTTGAGGACCGCACGCCGGCCGGCGCCGCGGCTTTGCGCGGCATCGACGCGCTCTTGGTGCTTGACGTGAGCGAAATGAAGCGGCTCGGTCAGCTCGCGCCGGCTGTACGAGCGCTGGCGGTCCCACGCATCGTACTGGATCATCATGTGGCGGGTGATGAACCGGCCGGCGACGTGCTCCTGACCGACGAATCGGCGTGCGCCACGGGTGAGTTGGTTTACGACGTCGCCACTTCGTTAGGCTTGACGCTGACGCCTGACATCGCCAATGCGCTGTACGCGGCGATCCTCACCGACACAGGAGGCTTTCGCTACAGCAATACGTCGCCACGCGCACACGTGATTGCCGCACAGCTCATGCGCGCCGGGGTCGATCCCGAGGAAATGTTCCGCCGCATCTACGCGTCGCTCTCGATGGGGCGGCTGCACCTGCTGCGCGACTCGTTGCACTTGTTAGGTGTCGACGCTGAACACGGCATAGCCTGGATCTCCGTTACCGCCGACGCACTCGAGCGTTACGACGTAAGTCCGGAAGACTTGGATGGGATCGTGGAACACCCGCGTTCGATCGCCGGCACTCGGCTCGCGCTCTTCTTCCGCGATTTGGGCTACGGCAAAGTCAAAGTTTCGTTCCGCAGCACGGGTGACGTCGATGTCAACCTGCTGGCGCGCCAGTTCGGCGGCGGCGGTCACGCCAAAGCCTCGGGAGCGCTGATTCCCGGCACACTAGACGACGTGCGCGAGCGGGTGCTCGACGCCGCGCGCATCCACGTCGGTCGCGCGAGCGCCGGAGTGCCGGCGTGACGACACTTCAGGAGCGCCTTGCCTCGGTGCTGGCAGGGATCAAGAACCCGCGCACCGGGACGAGTGTGGTGGACGACGACATGGTGCGCGACATTGGGACATCGCTCGACGGTCGAGTACGCCTAACGATGCTTCTCGCGCCGCAGGACAACGCCGAGCTGGTACGCGACGTGCGGCATGCGCTGGAGGCCGTGCCTGGCGTGCGCGACGTGATGATCGACGTGAAGCCTAACGAGCCGCCCACGCGGCAGGCCGCGCCGCAACGTCCGAGCGCCGCGCGGATGCTTCCAGTAATGGAACAGCGCGCCCCAACGCCCAAAGCCGTCCCAGCGCCCACTCCGGTGGCGTATCCGAACCTCGGCAGCATCGTCGCCGTGTCGAGCGGTAAGGGAGGCGTCGGCAAATCCACGATCGCGGTGAACCTCGCCGTCTCGTTAGCCGAACGCGGGCTACGCGTTGGGTTGATGGACGCTGACGTGTATGGGCCCAACGTCCCGCGCATGATCGGCGTCGACCGTCCGCCGCCGGTACAAGGGGACCGGATCATTCCGCTGGAGGCCCACGGGATCAAGGTCATCTCGTTAGGCTTTCTTATCGAGCGCGACCAGCCGGCTATTTGGCGCGGACCGATCGTCATGAAGATCGTCACGCAGTTCTTGCGCGACGTGAGCTGGGGGCAGCTGGATTACTTCGTGGTCGACATGCCGCCGGGAACCGGTGATGCACAGCTGTCGCTGGCCCAGGCGACGCACGTTCACGGCGCATTGATTGTGACCACGCCGCAAGACGTCTCCGTGGGAGACGCCCTTCGTGGCGTGAAGATGTTCCAGCGCGTGAACATCCCGGTGCTCGGCATTGTCGAAAACATGAGCTGGTTCGAGTGTCCGCATTGCGGCAAACCGTCGACGCTGTTTGGATCCGGCGGCGGTGAGCGTCTCGCGAGTGAGGTGGGGCTCCCGCTTCTGGCGCAGATTCCGTTGGCGCCGCGTGTCATGGAAGGCGGAGACCGCGGTGTTCCCATTGTGGTGAGTGAGCCCACGTCGGCAGCCGCGCGGGCGATCGCGAGCCTGGCCGATCGCGTTACTGCATCGTTGGGCGCGGCGCGCTAACGACGTCTACCAGGCCGACTGGTGCGCGCGCTCGTCACGCTCTTCACCGATTTCGGTACGGCCGACGGCTACGTCGCCGAGCTCAAGGGTGTACTCTACGAGCTCGCGCCTAACGCCGACATGGTGGACCTGTCGCACGATGTGCCGCCGCATGACGTCGAGCACGCGCGTCTTGCGGTGGCGCGCTACTGGCGTCGCTTTCCGGCTGGAACCGTGCACCTCGTCGTCGTCGATCCCGGCGTTGGGGGCGAGCGCGCTGCACTCGCTGTAGCGAGCGACGGCCGCTACCTGGTTGGGCCTGACAATGGCGTGCTGAGTCCGGCCCTGCTGGCCAACGATGCGCGTGCCGTACGCTTGGACGTACCGGCGCATGCCGCGCCGACGTTTCACGGCCGCGATGTCTTCGCTCCCGCCGCCGCGTCGCTGGCCATCGGCATACCGATCGACTCGTTAGGCTCTCCCTTCGCGACGCCGGTGATCAGACGCACCCCGGCCGCATTGCGTGGGCCGGACGGATCGCTGCTCGGCGAGGTGATCGCGATCGACCGCTTCGGGAACCTCGTCACGAACCTGGTGACCACGGGCGATCATATCGTGGAGTTTGCGCGGCGGCGCCTCCCGCTGCGTCACACCTATGCCGACGTCGCGCCCAATACGCTCGTCGCAACAGTCGGCTCCAGCGGACTTGTGGAGATCGCGATGCGCGACGGCGATGCGGCGAAGACGTTAGGCGCAGAGGTCGGGGCGCCGGTGACGCTGAGACCGGTATAACGGCCCTTCAGTGTCTCCCGTGTCCCGCACTTCAAGCACAACGAGCAAGCGCTATCGGCGCTCGATGTTCAGATAGCCAAACACCGTCTGCGCATAGATGCGCACTTTGCGCGCCGCGGTATCCCAGTTGTCGCTCACATACGCGCCGCCGCGCCGCACGAGCCCTTCGTGCGAAAACCCCGCCAGCACACGCGACGTCTCCAGATGCACGCCAACGTCAGACGGGACGCGAATCGTTAGGGCACCGAGCATGACTTCGGCGCGCAGCTCGGTATCGTTTTGCCACGTTCCGGACAGATCCAGGTCTATTTCGCCGACCGACGATCGAACTACGATCTCCTCGGCGTTGGCATTGCCGAGTCGATCGGCGGCGATCGATGCAGCACCTGTTGACAACGTCAGGGTCTTCATGCGCACCGGGTTCGGTCGGTCGAAGCGCACCTTCGTGTCGCTCGCCGCTGTGGAAACGGCCAGCGTGCTGATCGGAAGGCCGCTCAGATCGAGCAGCGTCTCGGCAGCGCCCGCCCGCACGTCGATGGCCAGTGTTCCGCTACTGCCTAACGTGATGTCCAGGTCCGAGGTGCGGCGCCCTTCGCCACTCTTGCCGCCGGGTCGCTCGCGTGTGCCAATTCGCAGCGCGGCGCTGTCGTTCGCGTAGCGATAAATCGGCTCCACAGCCCGAGCGTCGTAGCGCAGCGTGGCGCGGTAACGCACACTATCGCGCGTCGGCCGAATGCTGAGTTGCCCGACGTCGTGCCTGACGATCACCGAGAGCGCCGTCGTTGGCAGCTTGGCCCGCTCGACGCTCAACGTCTGCCAACCCTGTCCGTGCAGATGCGCCGCCCCAACTAGCAGCGCGGAGCACAGCATCCCGGCGCGGGCCATCATACTGGTTCGCGCGTGCGGCTGGCTGTTGGGCGCCGCGCCGCGGCGACGCCAGTAACAGGAGTCGGCGTTTGCCAGACCGCGGGATCCACCGGCTTGGCCGCCGGCGCCGCAACCCCGCGTGTTCCCGCGCGCGACAGAATGGTTGCTCCGAGCCCGGCAGTCACCGCGACGAACGTTACCGTAACCGCAATACCGCGCAGGGCGAGCCCGAGCACCGGAACCGCCGACAATGCAGCCGCGGCTATCCACACGCCTAACAAGAGTAGCGTGCCGATGACAACGCCGCGCAACGCGCTGCCGCGGGCCGAAAGACGACGCACGGCATCACTGCCCAGCGCCCCACCAGTGAGCCGCGCGATCGCCACAAACCCGAGCGTTACCAGCCCGGCGAGTGCCAGTACATAAGCGACGATAGCAAACGGTATCAGCAGTACACCAATCACCGTGATTGCCAGCGCGACGATCATCAGCAGAAGGACCGGTATCGCGGCCAGTTCGCCAGCCAGGCCCATCGCAAAGGAACGCCAGAACCGCGTCTCGAGTGTGTCGACAACTCCTTCGAGATACGGCTGCGCGAACACGAGCACGCCAACGCCGATGATCAATAGAACGCAGAGCCAGCTGAGCGCGAGGCCGATCGATGAGCCGGTCGCGCGTGCTTTATCGCTGATTGGCGACTCCTGGCCCTCCGTAATAACGCCGCCTAACGTGCGCGCCTCGCCGCCGATCGTCCCACCTGCGCGGCGCACCTCACCTTCGACGGCGATCGCATTACCGGTAACCTCGCCGCCCTGACCGACAACGACGTCGCCGCCGAGCGCGACCGCATCGCCGTCAATGCGTCCCAGGACTGTGAGCGTTCCCTCGAAGACCGCAACCGGACCGGATATCACGCGGCCAGCCTCGATCGTTAGGTTTCCTGCCGTGACGGCGCTCGCCGAAGCGATGCGCGGCATCAGGGGATGATCCCGTACGCGATCGAGGACGTCAGCAAGCGCGCCGTAATCACGCGTGCGCTGGACGTTCCGTTCGACCTGTCGAATTTCGAGCCGGGCGCTGTCAGTCAGCCGCGCGGCGCTGTCAGCCTGTGCGCGCGCTCGAGTGCCGACGCTCAAGCACGGCACGAGCGCGACAAGCAGCAGCGTGCGCACTACGACCTCCGGCGACGAGAGGCAACCGCCGCAACACGAAAACCAAGGGCCGCGACTAGAATCACGCCGACGACGATGCTCACCGCGATAATGCTTCCTGACGCACCTGTGCCTTCAATCGCGTTGAGCGCATCGCGTCCGAACGCCGACTCGATCAGGCCCCTCACGCTACTGAGAAACGCGCTGCGCACGCGCTTAACGCCAACTTCAGCGAAGAGCCACGCCGACTCAGCATTGAGAGCAGTCCAGATACCGGCCAACGTCAGCACGATTGCCATCGCCGCAGCGGTGACACCGGTGGCCCATCGAGCCGCGTTCGTGCGTGGGACGAGCCGCCTAACGGTGTCACGCAACGCGACGTGCCAAGGCTCGAACACATGTACCTGCGACATAACGCGATACGAAAACAGCGGAGCGGGCCCGAGATGCGGCATGTGATCCAGCGCGCGCGCCAGCTCACTCCGTTTCGTCAATTCCGCGCGGCAGTCGGCGCAGGAATCCAAATGATCCCGTAATGCGGCGGTCGCCTCGCCGGCGTCGCCGTCGAGGATGTCCTCAAAATCGTCTGGAAGTAGGTGCCGGTGTTCCACTTAAGCCTCCGGCGGCTCGTACGGCAGAGCCAAAAATAGGGTTTCAGCCCTCATCGAATCGTAAGAAATCATTCTCTGGTGGGCTCCAATGCGTCCCGTAACTGGTGCCGCGCGCGGTGTATGTAGGTCTTTACGGTTCCCAGCGGGAGATCGAGTGTAGTGGCAATTTCCTCATAGGATCGCCCCTCCACGTGACGGAGCATGATGCAGGCCTTGTATTCAGGGCGTAACTGAGCGATCGCCCGTTCAATCGCACTCCCCAGCTCTTTGTTCTCCATCTCTTCGAGGGCCGTCTCTTGTTTGGCGGCAATCTCAATCGACGTCGCTTCAATCTCCGAGGCAGTTCGCGCGTGCGGCGAACCATCCATGCTGATTGTATCGATGTGGCGTTTGCGCAGATGATCAATCGCCACATTGTTGGCGATCTTGAACAGCCAGCTGGAGAGCTTGAATTCTGGGCGATACCGGTCGATGTGATTCAGGACCTTGATGAACGAATCCTGCGCGAGGTCCTCCGCCGTCTCGCGATCGCGAACCATGCGAAAGATGAGCGAGAAAACCGGTCGCTCGTAGCGGCGCAGGATTTCTCGATACGCCGCCTCGCGCCCTTGCTGAGCGAGGGCGACCAGGTCGGCGTCGGGAAGATTGACGAGATCGAGAGAAGGCGCCATTCGCGGCGTGCCGGCCCGAGCGCTCTGCGAGCTGCTCTGGCGGACTTGAAGGTAATGGAGCCTAGCGACGGTCATAAAGCGAGCGCTGCTTGCCGCCCTGACGTGCCGCAAGCACTATTCGTCGCCAGATGAGCCCCCCCTCCGGCAGCCCGGATACCGTCGAGGCACACGAGGCGGCCGCGGCAGCTGGAATGCTCGGGGCAGCGGGCGAACCCTCCGACAAGCGCGCGTACGTTCGCCGCATCTTTTCCGAGATTGCGCCGCGCTACGATCTGCTCAACCACGTCCTCAGTCTCAACATCGACAGGGCGTGGCGGCGCAAAGCCGTCGAAGCGCTCGACTGGAAGCGAGCCCCGAGCGGCACCTATGTCGATCTCTGCGCCGGCACGCTCGACATCTCCCTAAAGCTGGCGTCGAGCCCTGGCTTTCACGGCCTCGTCCTGGCCAGCGACTTCGCCGAGCCGATGCTTCGTGTCGCCCTGCCGAAAGTCCAGCGACGGGCGGTCTCGCCGGTGACTGCCGATGCGCTATCGCTTCCTTTGCAATCGGCGACGATGGATGGGGCCATCGTCGCGTTTGGGGCTCGTAACCTCGCGGACCTTGATGCAGGCATCGCGGAGGTCTTTCGCGTACTGCGGCCCGGTGGCCGCTTTGTAATCCTCGAGTTTACGACGCCGCGTAATGCGCTGATCCGCGGCGCATACCACGCGTACTTCCACCACGTGTTGCCGGTGATTGGACGTGCGATCAGTGGTCACCGCACGGCCTATCGCTACCTTCCCAAGTCCGTCAGCTTCTTTCCTTCGGTTGAGGAGCTGGCGGCGCGCCTAACGCGGGTGGGGTTTGTCGACGTGGAATGGCGAACACTGACCTTCGGAATCGCTGCAATTCACGTGGCGGAAAAGCCTATCCCCGATCCTCTATCCCCTATCCCCTAGGTCTTTGGCCCTCGATTCACTGCAGGACTTTATCGCAGCACTGGGTGCGGCGGGCGAACTACACCGCGTGCAGCATCCAGTCGCTGCCCGTCTGGAGCTGTGTGAGATCGCCGATCGGGTGATGAAGATGCCTGGGGGCGGCAAAGCGTTGCTGTTCGAGCACGTCCTGCTGGATGACGGTCGCCGCTCTCCCTATCCCGTGGCGATCAACCTGTTCGGTTCCAATCGGCGCATGGCGATGGCGTTAGGCGTCGCACAGCTCGATGACGTTGGGGCTCGTATTACCGAACTCATTCAACCGCATGTGCCCGACGGTCTGCTGGCAAAGCTGCAACTGCTTCCGAAGCTGCTCGAGGTGGCCAAGTTCCCGCCGCGTCGCACGAGCGCTGCGCCGCCGTGCCAAGACATCGTCTGGCGCGGTAGCGACATCGACTTGGCGAAGCTCCCGATTATCACGTGCTGGCCGGAGGATGGCGGTCCCTACGTGACGTTGACGATGGTCTGCTCGCGCGACCCGAAGCGTGGCATCCGCAACGTGGGCATGTACCGGGTCCAGGTGTTAGGCAGGGATTCCGTGGCGATGCACTGGCAGCGCCACAAGGTTGGAGCGGCGCACTGGCGCGAGATGGCGGAGCGTGGCGAGCGCATGCCGGTCAACATTGTCGTTGGGTCGGACCCGGCCTCTGTTTATTCAGCGTCCGCTCCGTTGCCACCTAACGTTGACGAGTTTCTCTTTGCGGGCTTCCTACGCAAGTCGCCGGTGCGCTTGGCAAAAGCGCTGACGAACGATCTCGACGTTCCGGCCGACGCCGAAATCGTGATCGAGGGTGTTATCGATCCGCGCGAGCCGCTCGTCACAGAGGGGCCCTTCGGTGATCACACAGGGTTCTATTCTGAGGCGGATCTGTACCCGCGCGTGCAAGTCACCGCCATCACGATGCGCAGCAACCCCGTCTACGCCACGACAATCGTTGGCCAGCCGCCGATGGAGGACTATTACCTTGGGCATGCAACAGAACGGATTTTCCTTCCGCTGCTCAAGCTGACAGTGCCTGAGATCGTGGACTACCACATGCCGGCCGCTGGAATCTTCCACAACCTGGTATTCGTCTCGATAGACAAACAGTACCCAGGACAGGCGTACAAGGTTATGAACGCGTTGTGGGGGGCCGGCCTCATGTCGCTCGCGAAGGTGCTGGTAGTGCTCGACAAAGACGTGAACGTATGCGATCCCGAGGAAGCGTGGTGGGTCGCGCTCAATCATCTGGATCCTGAGCGCGACGCGCGCTTCAGTATGGGGCCGATCGACGTGCTGGACCACTCGAGCCGTTCTTTCACGTACGGTTCCAAACTCGGCCTCGACGCGACGCGCAAGTGGCCGGAGGAGGGGTTCACGCGCAACTGGCCCAAGCGCATCCGCATGTCGGATGAGGTCCGCGCCAGGGTCGACGCGATGTGGCACTCGTTAGGCTTGGGAGCTCTGGTCCGATGATGGCCCTCATCGCGGCGTGGCAGCTCTGGGAGGGCGTTCCGTACGCACCGGCGCGTCTCTACTGGACGTTAGGCTTTATGTTCGTGGCCGTCGGCAGCATCGTCTTCGTGGTACGGCGGTGGCTGCGCGGCTCCGTGCTGGCTGACATTGCGTCCACGTTAGGCATCTTCTTACTCATCATTGGCGTCATCGTGTACGCTGTCGCCTTCCGCGGTCTGCGCACCGGTGAGGTCGTCTTTGGCTGGATCATCTCCGCGGCAGCGATTGCGTGGGTCGTCGGCCGGCTCAACACCCTGGCGCGACGTCCCATCGCCGAGCTCGAGCGGGTTGGTCTCTCGATCCGACGCGGCGACTGGAACTCCGTGCTCGAGGATCGCTCGCCAACCGGGCAGAGCTTCGCCTCCGCGCTGCAGCAAGTGGCCACGCTCATTGCTGAGACGCAGCGCGCTACGGAACGGGTGACTGCGGCCTCGGCAGAGGCGGCGCGCATTGGGCATGAGGTGCGCGAAGGGGCAGGGCGTACGAGCGCAGTCCTCGACGTCGTGCGGCGCGGCTCATCCGATGCGGCCAAGGCGACGACGCAGATCGCCGACGTCGCCGGACAGCTGATCGACTCTGCAGGCTCGCTGCACACCGCGGCGACCGAAACGCGAGCGATCTCGCGAGCGGTCGAGGAACGGGCGCAGACGGGTGTGCAGACAGCCGGCGCGGCCTCAGCGACCATCAGCACTCTGGCGGGAGCGGCGCGCGATCTGGCCCAGCGCATGGGTGAGCTTCGCGGCGCGACCGACACCGTGGCAGAAATAGCGACGGCCGTGAGCTCCATCAGCGATCAGACGAAGTTGCTCGCGCTAAATGCCTCGATCGAGGCGGCGCGCGCCGGGATACACGGAGCCGGTTTCGCGGTGGTCGCGGAAGAGGTGGGAAAGCTTGCGACGGAGAGCGCTTCGTCACTCAGCCGTATTGAGGATCTCGCTAGGCAGATGACCGCTCGCGCCGCGACCGCGCAGGAAGCGGCGCACGAGGTCGAGCGCTCGTCGGCGGACGGCGAACGACTGATGCACGAGACGATGGGCGCACTGCGCGACATTGAGGAGAAGCTGCGACGCACGCATGAACTGGCGGAGAACGTCGTCACCGCGTCGGGCCGGCAGGCCGATCTCGCGCGCGATCTCAACTCGGCGGCGGGCGCGATTGTGCAAGCGGCGCGCGCGGCGGCGGACTCGTCGCAAGATGCGGCAGGTGTGAGCGCGCAGCAGCTTACGCTCACCGATGACCTAACGAGCACCGCTTCCACGCTGGAGGAAACGGCCGGATCCCTGGCGCAAGTCGTGGCACGCTTCGGGCAACGCACGTGACCGCGCCGCGCGAAGGCCAGACGTTCGACGGTGCGTCGCGTTGGACGCACTACGTGAACTTCGTCAAGCTCCCGCACACGGTCTTTGCGCTGCCGTTCGCGCTCGTCGGCGCGACGCTGGCGACGTATGCGCGTCCCATCACCGTCGCGACTTTGGGCTGGATCGTGCTCGCATTTACAGCGGCACGCTTCGCTGCGATGGGCTTCAATCGCATCGTCGATCGCCACGTCGACGCGCTCAATCCGCGGACAGCGGGGCGCGAACTGCCGCGCGGCGCGCTCGCTCTGCGCGAAGCGGTTGTCGCGGTTACACTCGCGTCGGCGGCCTTCATTCTCGCGGCGTGGCAGCTCAACACGCTCTGCGGACTGCTCGCCCCTCTCGCGTTAGGCTGGATCTTCTGCTACAGCTTCACCAAGCGCTTCACGCAGTGGTCCCACGTCGTCCTCGGTTTGAGTCTCGGCATCGCTCCAGTCGGCGGATATCTCGCTGTCACCGGAAGCTGGAGCGAGCCCTGGTGGTTGTTGATCGCGCTCGCGGTGGCGGTGACGACATGGGTGGGCGGCTTCGATATCCTGTACGCGCTGCAGGATGTCGATTTCGACCGACGCAACGGGTTGTTCTCCATTCCGGCGGCGTTAGGCGTCGATCGCGCGATTACGGTCGCGCGTGCGATGCACCTCTTGACGCTGCTCGCGCTGATAATCGCTGGCTTTCGCAGTGAGGTTGGGCTCTTCTATGGCCTAGGCGTAACGCTTGTCGCGCTGCTTCTCGCGTTCGAACATCGACTGGTCAAGCCGTCCGACCTTTCACGCCTCGACGCGGCGTTCTTCACGATGAACGGCGTGATCAGCATCACGTTCTTTGTGTGTGTCGTGATCGATCGTTTACTGCATGCCCGCTCGCTCTCGATCGCGCTCTGAGGCATTACCTCTCGTTGTAGCAATCACCGGCGCCTCCGGTGCCCCATACGCCGTTCGTCTGCTCGAGGTGCTCGTTAGCGCGGCGCGACCCGTGTGGCTCGTCGTTTCGGCGCATGGCTGGCGCCTACTCGAAACGGAGTCTGCAATCGCGGATGAGCGGGCCTTGCGGCGTCATGTCGGCGCGGCGCGCTGGGACTCCAACGTTCGCGTATTTGACGATGGTGACCGTGGCGCGGCGCCAGCCTCAGGCTCCACGCGCACGGCGGGAATGATTGTCTGCCCCTGCTCGATGGGGACCGTGGCTGCGATAGCGAACGGCACGTCGCGCTCCTTGATCGAGCGCGCGGCTGACGTCACGCTCAAGGAACGCCGACGGTTGATCGTGGTGCCGCGCGAAACGCCGCTGAGCGACATCCACCTGGAGAATCTGCTGCGGCTGTCACGCGCCGGGGCGACGGTGCTGCCGGCGGCGCCGGGGTACTACAAC
>JBQTIF010000038.1:0-6876 GCA_052388395.1 Gemmatimonadaceae bacterium
GAAAGCATGCACGAACTTCAGCCTACCTCCGACCCCGCAGCAACCCCTGGTCTCTCTATAAAAACCGCCGCCTAACGCCTTGCGGAACTGCCCGAAATTACCCACTCATTTCCCCGAAGAGCCACAATTGTAACCGAAACTCGAACGTTGCGGAGTAGAGGTGGTTCACTCAAGCGCCGGCATTGAAACTTCCGCTGTGCATTGCATGGACTCGCGCAGCTGTCCGTGGTACGCTCAGGCCTACGAATCCCGCGAAAACCTCTAACGCTGCTCGAAGATGTGACCCACCATTGCCACCGGCTCTCCCTTCGTCATCGCCTGTCACGCCAACCTTCTTCCCCTGCGATACGAGCCGGCAGATCATCCGCGCACCGCAATAAGTCTTGCCGGCCCCCGGAGGGCCCTGAATCGCGAGCACGGTATCGGCGAGATCGCCGACCACTCGTTCGGCGAAATCCAACATGAGCTCGTTAGGCTCCGGCATAAACGGGCCGGATCGTAGACGCGGCGCGCGCGCAAGCAAAAGCTCGCGTGCAGCGCGATACTGTGGGCCCGAGTCCACGTCCAAGCGGCCGGCTTCCGCTACCGATTCAGCGAAGGCAAAGATTGAGTTCTCGAGTACGTCTGTGGCGACGTACGTGTACGCGAAAACGGCACTCGGATGCTCCTGTGCGCGCGAAGGGCCCTTACGAATATCGATGGTCCGGCCCGCGCGGTCGACAGCGACCAGCCTGCCTAACGTGCTGCCATCCGTGACTCGCAGTTCTTCCTCACGTCCCAGTTCCATCTCCTGAGGCGGAAAGCGGTAGCGGTCGATGACCGACCCGGTCCGGCGGCCCTTCTTGCTCAGCACGACTTCCACGCGCTCGACGTGTTGGAGCCCCGCCACCGCCTGAGGCTCGTCCAGCAACTCCTCCTCACTGAGATCGCGCAACCGGAAGTACTCCCACCACGCAGCCTTGTCCTCACGGCGATGGCAATCGAGCAGATACGCCAGCAGCCAACGCCCCTGCTGCTCCTCACTCCGCTCGCTTGGGATGTCCGAAACGCCTGCCAGCAGCCGCGTCCGCAGGGCCTCCACGCGCCGGGTCCGCTCGTCGACTGTCTGTGATGCGTCACCCTCCTGCGGAACCGGACGCGCAAGCACGCTACCGCGCGCCTCCACTTCCGAGCGAATCCCCTCGAGCCACGCACGCAGCCGAAGCGTGGAAAGGCAATCGTCCCGATTGTATCCCTCAACGACCGAGCGCAGCTCGTCAGCCAGATCGCCGGCCCGGCCAAGCTCCAGCGCCTCCTCCACAACGCGCAGCCCGCGACTCGCCTGGTCCAGCGGCACCGTCCGCCCGAACGCGTACAACGGCTCGAGGTTTTTGATCGAGTACCGCTCAACGCCCACCTGCATGCTTTGCCTAACGAGCGAGTACAGGTCCACGAACCGCTCCGCGCGCAGCAGCCGGTCCAACTCCGCTTCGCGCGTGACGTAACGACCCATGAGCCGCTTGAGCGCTGTCGGCTCGTAAGGCGCATAGTGGTAGATGTGCATTCCTGGATACGCCTGCCAGCGCACGGTAATGAAATCCAACACCGCCTCGAACGCTCGGCGCTCATCGCGATCCGTCAGTGCCCACCAGGCAAGGTAGCGAGGCTCGCCGGCGCCTAACGTGGCAACGCCGAAGAGGTACTCCCGCCCCCCCTCGATCGCGAGCGGATCGCCCTCCAGGTCGAGGAACACATCCCCCGGTGACGGCTCGGGGAGGCGTAGCAATCCGTTTCCCGGTTCGATCGTGCGCAGTTCGTATAGCGGCACCGCGCGCCCGCGCGATTCCAGCTGCAGGTAAGCCTGGTGGCGCACGCCCTCGAGGGCCTCGCTGGATCCGCGGGTGGGCCTGAACGGCAGCGGCGAAGGGAGCCGCGCGACACCGCTCACTGTCGTGATACTGTGGTCGGCCAACTCGCGCCGCTGCAGGCGTGTGATGCCGGCAACTAGCGAGAGGTGATCGTCGCGTCGCCGCTTCGCGCTACACCCCGCGAGCCAGTGGCACACGCCGCAGTACTCCACCGGCTCGGGGTAGTGTGCCGCAGCGAGCTGCGCGTCGTCCTGGTCCATACCGGCGTGCAGTCTCGCGCGTACGAGGCGGCAATACGCCGCGTAGTCGGCGACCCGGTACGTACGCACGGGTTGGACGGCGTCCGGCGTGACGACATGAAAGAACTCGGCCGCGCTCCTCTGCGCGGTTGCAAGCATGTCGGAGTAAAGACTCAGCTGCAAGATGGTCCCGCCGCGCGTTTCGCGCGAGAGTTTGGTATCAGCCACCTCGTATGACCAGTCGCCTAACGAGCTCGGACGTTCTACCCGCTGCAGCACGTCCGGATAGCCGAACCACGGGGCGCCGCGCAGCGCGCCCTGCACAATCGCGTCCACCCCTGCCTGCATCGCCTCGAGCGTGCGGAGCGCACGATGGTCGAAGTCCTCGATATCGCTCGCATCAACGATCGTGATGCCGCGCGCGATTAGCGAGTCCACGTACGACCGCTCGTGCTTGGCGCCGCGCTCGGCGAGGATGCGGAGCAGGGGATCGTGGCGAAACGGGCGTTCACGCTTGCCGCGCGCCACGGCCATATCGAGCGCCGTACAATGCCGGCAACTCAGGAAGCGCGAGAGATCCGTCGCGGAGATGCAGAGACTGAAGCCGTCCAAGTGCATGTAACACCCCTCCCCAATACGCGCCGGACGCAGCGTCGTCACTTTGCTAACCGACTCACCGCGCGACCGGCGAGCCAGGCGCGAAGCTCCTGCCCGTTATTCGCCGCCGGCGCCATGAGTCGGCTTGCCGGCGTCCGCTATCGGAAGCAGCATAGCTGCTGCCTCGATTCCGCGCGTTCACAAATCTCGGTTCGCCCATGTCCTTTTCCTTGCGAACGGTCGCCGCAGTCACCTTCTCATTCGCTGCGCCGGTGCCGGTTTCGTCTCAGCTGGCCCCGAATCGGCCGAACATCCTCTTCATCCTGGCTGACGATCTTGACGTCGAGTCGGCGACCCACATGCCACGCCTCAAGTCGCTCATCGCGGACCAGGGCGTCACGTTCACAAACACGTTTACGACGTACCCCGTTTGTTGTCCGTCGCGCGCATCGATCCTCACGGGGCAGTATCCGCACAACCATCAAATCCTGTTCAACATTCCACCGTTAGGCGGTTTCGCCAAGTTTCGCGATCGCGGCGGTGAAGCATCCACGATCGCCACGTGGCTGCAGGCGGCAGGGTATCGCACGGCGCTCTACGGCAAGTACTTGAACGGCTACCCGGGGAACACGCCGCAGCACGTCCCTCCCGGATGGACGGTGTGGCACGGCACGTTCGACAACGAGAACTTCTTCAACTATCGCGTGAACGAGAACGGTAGCGTTAGGCAGTACGGCGACGCTTCCGAGGACTATGAGATGGACGTGCACGCGAGGAACATCGTGCGCTTCCTTGAGGAAGCTGAAACACGTGACGCCGAGCCGTGGTTCATCTACTTCGCGCCGTATGCACCGCATGGTGATCCGCGTTTGGGCTTAGGTCAGGAGGGACCGGCGGTTCCCGCGCCGCGACATCGCGGCGCTTTCGCCACGGCGCAAGCACCGCGCACCGCGTCGTTCAACGAGGAGGATGTGAGCGACAAACCGCCGGCGATCCGGCAGCGTGCTCGCCTAACGCCGGGCCAGATCGCTGTACTCGACTATCTGTATCGCGAACGGCTGCGGTCCCTGTTGTCAGTGGACGAGGCCATCGAGCAGTTCGTGCGCACACTCACACGACTCGGGGAGCTGGCAAATACGTACATCATCTTCACGTCAGACAACGGCTATCACTTGGGTCAGCACCGTTTCATGACGGGGAAGCTCAACATCTATGAAGAGGATATTCGTGTCCCGGCGTTCGTTCGCGGACCGGGCGTCCCCACCAAGGTTCGCCGTGATCACTTTGCGCTGAACATCGATTGGGGGCCGACATTCGCAGAGCTCGCCGGCTTTACAGCACCGGCAACGGTAGACGGCCGCTCGCTGGTGCCGTTACTCAAACGCGAGCTCGTGCCTAACGATACGTGGCGGCAGGACTTCCTCGTAGAGATCCATCGGCCCAACGGCGAGGTTGTGCTCGCCCTCCGGACGCGCACCCAGACGTACGCCGAACACTCGACCGGTGCGCGCGAGTTGTACGACTTGCAGAGCGACCCCGCACAATTGCGTAATGTGTTTGTTACGACAGACAGCGGCTCGGTGAGGCCACTTGCAGCCCGACTGAAGGCGCTCGTGATGTGCGCGGCCGCGGCGTGCCGCGAATAAGGCCCCATGCGCACGCTCACCTGGGCGGAGGCCATGCGCATTCTCCAGTTCGTGCGGCGTACGCGCACTCACTTGCCGGCGAACCGCAAGAGCGTTGGGAGCCACTGGAGCGGCACCTTACAGCAGTCGCGAAGCTCGCTGGCGAGTACGCTGATTCGTTTGGCGCTCGATCCTGGGGGGAGACACTCGGCGCCTGGCATGATATCGGGAAATATTCGGACGCATTCCAAGAGTACCTTCTTCGGACTGCGGACGCGAACGCTAGTGAGGAGTCGTTAGGCAATCGCGTCGATCATTCGACATTTGGCGCACAGTACGCTGCGCGCACGATCGGCGGGCATACCGGCCAGATCCTCGCCTTTTGTATCGCGGGGCACCACGGTCGCATTCCGGACGCAGCAAGCACCGAGGAGCACAACAGAGAATCGAGCCTGCTCGCGCGCCTCGACGCCCGGCCGCCAAGGATTCCGGCTGTTTCGCTGCCGGCCACTATCCACCGTGCACCGCAGCTCAAGATCCCATTCACGCTGCGCCCGGAGAACCTCGGCTTTCAGGTCGCGTTCTTTACACGCATGCTCTTTTCGTGCTTGGTAGACGCTGATCGCACCGCGACGGAGGCGTTCTGCTCTCCCGACGCATCGCGCGAACGCCTGAGTCCGCGGCCGGCTATTGAGCAGCTTCGCGAAACGCTGGATGAATTCCTGGCTCTCAAGCAGGCCGAAGCCCCTGCAACGGCGATGAACCGCATGCGCGCGCAGGTATTGAGAGATTGCGTTGCCGCAGCAGCGCAACTCCCCGGTGTCTTTGCGCTCAATGTGCCGACGGGCGGAGGCAAGACCTACGCGTCACTTGCCTTCGCGCTGCATCACGCACGGTCGCACCGACTTCGTCGGGTAATCGTAGCGGTTCCATTCACTACGATCACCGAACAGACGGCCGACTCGTATCGCACTGCACTCGGGACGCTGGCTGCGAGCGCTCTCGTTGAGCATCATAGCAACATCGAGCCGACCAAACAGACGCGGGCAAATCAACTCGCGACGGAGAACTGGGATACACCACTGATCGTGACAACCAACGTGCAGCTCTTCGAAAGTCTGTTCGCCGCCGGCACAACTCCATGCCGCAAGCTCCATCGACTCGCGCGCAGCGTGATTGTGCTCGATGAAGCACAAACGCTGCCTGTCGAGTTGCTCAGAGCGACGTTGGCGGCGCTCAAGGAACTGATCGACCACTACGGCTGTACCGTCGTCCTCTGCACGGCAACACAACCCGCGGTCGAGCATCGCGATGACTTTCCCATCGGGCTGCGTAATGTTCGGCCCATCGTGCACCATCCAGAGCGTCTCCACGCAGAACTCGAGCGCGTAGCAGTGATTCCGCTCGGCGTGGTTAGAGATGACGAGCTCGGAGCGCTCATGGCTCAGGAGCGTACCGCGCTTTGCATCGTCAACACGCGACCTCACGCTTCGAACATCTTTGACGCGATACTGAAGCTGCTCGCTGAGGAATCCTGTTTTCATCTGAGCACCTTCATGTGCGCTCAGCACCGACGCGATGTGATCGCGCGCATCCGCATTCGCCTCCGGAATGGCCTGCCGTGTTTCGTGGTCAGCACCCAACTCATAGAGGCCGGCATCGATATCGACTTTCCTGTTGTCTTCCGCGCGCCTGCCGGGTTCGATGCGATAGCCCAGGCCGCGGGGCGCTGCAACAGAGAGGGACATCTGCAACGCGGCCAATTGTTCCTGTACGAGACGTCGTCGCCGCCTCCGCCTGGTTTGCTGCGCTATGCAGCGCAAGTCGCACACGAGCTAACAGAGATGTATCCCAATCCCTTGGCACCTAACGCGATTTCCGCGTACTTCAGGCAGCTCTACTGGACCCAAGAACACCGCTGGGATCACCACGGCGTCATGGCAGCTCTTGACGACGATCTAAGGAGTGCGCATCTCAAGTTGCAGTTCCGGCGAGCGGCCGACCAGTATCGGATGATCCGCGATGACCAGAAACCTGTTTTGGTGCCCTATGATCGCAGAGCCAAAGACATCCGTACGCAAATGCGAACACGTGAGATCAACTTTCAGTTGCTACGCGCGGCGCAGCCATATCTCGTGGGAGTGTACCCTAACGATCTTCACGTGCTGATCAGCCGCCAAGTAGTCTCTGAGCATGAAGCAGGGCTGTTTATCCTCGAGAACGAAGCCGCATACACGCGCGATAAAGGCCTGTCTTTCGGTAAGCTGGGGATGGATTCCGCCGAACTGATTGTGTAGCCATACATGCCATTGGGAATCAAACTGCACTGCTGGGGCGAACTTGGCTGCTTCACGCGGCCGGAAATGAAGGTCGAGCGGGTCAGTTACGACGTCATCACTCCGTCTGCGGCGAGAGGAATCTTGGAAGCGATCTACTGGAAGCCCGAAATACGCTGGGTCATCGAGCGGCTGCACGTGCTCAATCCAATACGGTTCGTCTCGATACGCCGAAATGAGGTTGGGTCGAAGATCCCGGCAGGTTCGGCAGCGTCGGCCATGAAAAGGAGTC
>JBQTIF010000039.1:0-8940 GCA_052388395.1 Gemmatimonadaceae bacterium
TGAAATTGACGGGATCGCCGTTCGCAAACCCGTAGAGATTGAGTCCGCCGACGAGCCCGATCGGATCTTCTTGCGTGAACTGCCCCGTCGCCGGATCGTACTCCCTGAACCGGCGATGCAACCTTCCGCTCCCTGTCTGTCCATTCGCGGCCAGGCTGCCTAACCAGGTCGGCACAATCGATCCCTGTGCCGCTGGCACCGGTCGTCGGAAGTAGGGTCCCACATCCGTCGGCCACGCCACCGTGATGCAGCTCCCAGGATTCAACCCCATCGAACAGTCAGGGGCGCTCCCGTCGACGAGTTGACTACTCTCCGGCAACCCCCTCCAGTTGGGATTGAACACGCGCCCATCCATCAACGCTTTCGGCTCGTCCCATCCACCAGCATGGTGGTGCACATAGCCCACCACGCCGTAATGCGGCGGGCTCCCGAACAGTTGGTCGAGCTGACCCGAATTCAAGCCATCGTGTCCCGGCGCCCGGATCTCGCCTAACAACTGCGCGCCATCCCAGATCCAGCGGCTGATCGAGCTCGCGCACGGCCCTGTGCCGCACAAGGCCGCCAAGAGACCGCCTCCAGCCGGTGGGGTCGTCGTCTTGCGGGTGCGCATGAGCACGCGTCGGCCTAACGCGTCGTACCGATACTCCTCATACGCCCCGTTGCTGATCGTGCTGTTCACCTGATATCGCTGCACGACGTGCGTCTTTCCGTCAACGGTGCTGTACGTCCGCGTCGCCGCGTAGTGCGTATAATCCCCGGAGCTCAAGTTACGCTGGACTTCCCCCGTGCGCGCCACGATGCCGGACGTCGGGATGCCCGTGGTGACCTCGTCGGGATAGAGCGTGCTCGCCGTCGGACTCTGCGGAAAGGCGGCCGCACGGGACATCAGCGCGCCGGTCTGCAGCCGGAGCTGGCCCCGCTGCTCCAGTTGCGGGCCATCCGCGAAGGACTTCGTCTGGCTCCACCAAACATGGCCTAACGGGTCCGCCCGATACTCCTCGATCTGCCACTGATTCACGTTGAAGCGGCGGTCCATCGCCACAATCGCCCCGAGTCCGTTATATACCAGATCCACATGCTCGGTGCAGACGCGCTCTGCGCGCGCGAGAAACGTCGGACGCTCCTACTCGCGAAACCTGCGATGCAGTGAGTGACGAACGATGCCAGCGACGAAATCTCAGTGCCTAACGAATATGCAACGTTTTTAATGTGTCTGCTGGCCCTCGATCCGAAGAAATCGGTCGCTGTTTGGTTCTGCGCGAAACGCTACCGCGCGGTCGATTTTCCGACTTAGCCCTGTAGTGGGAGCTCAAACCTGTGGAGCTCGCGCCGCAAAAGCGCCTCGATCTCGGGGATCCAATCCGCAACCCATTTAGTCATGCCGAAGAGCCGCCGATCATCTGGAACCAATCCGTTCCGCGCCTGCTCTAGCGCACGCTGAAGCGTCTCTCGCAACTCGCGGAGGTTGCTCTCAGCCGATTCACCACTCGGTTTGCGCCAGCCCGCAGTTAGGGCACGGTCAACTTCCAAAATGGCTGAATCGATTTGCGCCTGTAGTGCAGCCTGCCTCTCAACATTCATGGGATGGGCACCGGTGGAAGCTGGGTGACTATGCCAAACCTAACGAGCGTCGGATTCGCTATGAATATCTGCGTAGCATTACCTCCTGCCACCAGGCCTTGATAGACGGTCGTCCCCGCCGGAATCACCGTTTCCACAACGTGCGTTGCGGCGTTTTGCGCTGGCAGGTTTAGCGCCGCCTTTGCACCTTCGGTCGTCGCCACCGGGGTCGTAGTAAAGAATCTACCGACTTGGTCCGCAGCTCCTCCAAAGATTCTGTGCACACGCATGTCCGCGGCCAACCGCGTTGCCGTGTAGGTTCCTCCATGGAACGTTCGAGCAATCTCGGGGCCGAGCCGTGGCGCGGTGGCCGCAGCCGCGCTTCCGATGCCGAGAACACGCGCGATCGTAGGCGATCGCGCAGCCAACCAAACTGCGGCTCTCGCCAGCCAGGCGATGGGATGCAACCCAAGCGGGTCGCTAAAGTTAACCGGATCCCCATTCGCGAATCCGTAGAGATTAGCACCGCCCGCGAGCCCGATCGGATCTTCCTGCGTGAACTGACCCGTCGCGGGATCGTACTCGCGGAACCGGCGATGCAACCTTCCACTCCCCGTCTGTCCATTCGCTGCCAGCGTGCCTAACCACGTCGGCACAATGGATCCTTGCGCAGCCGGTACGGGTCGTCGGAAATAGGGTCCCACATCCGTCGGCCACGCCACTGTTATGCAGCTCCCAGGATTCAAGCCCATCGAACAGTCAGGGGCAGTCCCGTCGACCAGTTGACTGCTCTCCGGCAACCCTCGCCAGTTGGGATTGAGGACTCTCCCGTCCATCAACGCTTTCGGCTCGTCCCATCCACCAGCATGGTGGTGCACATAGCCCACGACACCATAATGCGGCGGGCTCCCGAACAGTTGGTCGAGCTGACCCGAGTTCAAGCCATCGTGTCCCGGTGCGCGTATCTCGCCTAACAACTGCGCGCCATCCCAGATCCAGCGGCTGATCGAGCTCGCGCACGGCCCTGTGCCGCACAAGGCCGCCAACAGACCGCCTCCAGCCGGTGGCGTCGTCGTCTTGCGGGTGCGCATGAGCACGCGTCGGCCTAACGCATCATGCCGATACTCCTCATACGCGCCGTTGCTGATCGTGCTGTTCACCTGATATCGCTGCACGACGTGCGTCTTCCCGTCAACGGTGCTGTACGTCCGCGTCGCCGCGTAGTGCGTATACACCCCGGAGCTCAAGTTGCGCTGGACTTCCCCCGTGCGTGCCACGATGCCGGACGTCGGGATGCCCGTGGTGACCTCGTCGGGATAGAGCGTGCTCCCCGTCGGACTCTGCGGAAAGGCGGCCGCCCGTGAGATCAGCGCGCCGGTCTGCAGCCGGAACTGGCTCCGCTGCTCCAGTTGCGGGCCGTCCGCGAAGGACTTCGTCTGGCTCCACCAGGCATGGCCGACAGCGTCCGCGCGATACTCCTCGATCTGCCACTGATTCACGTTGAAGCGGCGGTCCATCGCGACGATCGTGCCCAGCCCGCTATAGATCAGGTCCACGTGCTCGGTTCCGACATTCTGCACGCGCGTTAGGCGTCGCACGCTGAGGATCTTGCCGCGCGCATCGTACGCCAGCGTGTCCGCGCTCACGATTCCCGGGATACCGGTAGCGGTCCGAGTCCGTCGGATCAGCCGATCGTCATCGTCGTAGACGTATTGCTCCAGGATTGGCAGCCCGCCGCTCGCGAGCCCGGCTTCATACGACGTCGGCCGCCGCCCGCTGTCGTACGACAGTTGGTGCCGGCGACCGCTCGGATCGCGCACGATGCGGGCGAGCCCCGCCCCATCATAGGTGAAGTCCATGCTGTCGCCCAGCGCGATCTGCGAGGGGACACGCGTCCAGCGGCGGCGCCCGTTTCGGTCGTACCCATACGTGGTCACGAAAACCGTCGTCGCAAAACTCGACGTCGCGTAGCTGCGAATGGCCAGTGTGTCGAGGCTCACCTGGCCGTTCAGCGTGTAGCGGCGCCTAACGCGCGCGTCGGCGTTGTCCGCGCGCGTTAGGTTGCCAACGGAATCATAGACGAACGTACTCGTGTCGGCTGGGATGCGAAGGCCTTGAGGATCATTCGGATAAAACGGGAATTGCATGAAACACGCACCGGTGCCACCTCCGATGGGTCCCGGCGGAAAGCCGGTGCACCCCTGCGTCGTGAAAAGAGCACCGGGGACAATCCGTTGGATGCGCCGATTGAGCGCATCAAATTTCTCCGTCACATCGCCACCGCCACGGTAGCGCTGCACAATGGCATTGCCCGCTTCGTCATACGTCAGTGCCACGGGCCCCGAGCTGCGATTGCGCGTCAGCACACGGCCGGCATTGTCGTACGAAAAGAACTCGAATGGATTGACATCAACCGAATCGCCACTCGGCAACGTCTGAATCGTTCGGAGGTTCCCTTCCCGGTCATAGGTCCGATTGACCGTCACTGTTTCGGGTGGAACGGCGCGTGTACTCGCCGGCGCGCTAACAAGCGTGTAGATCGTGGCCGGGGCGTACGTCTGTGTCGAGCGCACCTGGTTCACAATGTCGTATATGGTGCGCGTGGAGATGCGGCGCGGCGCAGCCGTCGTGTCGATCGGCGTCGTTGTGAGCGTATCCCGACCGATCCCGTCGCAGAACCATTCACTCACGTATCCTTTCGGCGTCTTGGTACGCGACAAGTTTCCGAGCTGCGCATCGTAGAAGATGGAGTCAGCCTTGGACACCGCAGGCGATTTCGTTGTCGCGATGAGTCCGGTCCCGGAGTAATACGTGAAGGTGAAGAGCTGGGCAGCAGGGATAAACTTCTGTGACAGGCGATTACCGGTCGCGGCATCAATCGTGAAGACGATGCTGTCCTTCATCTGCGGGACGACACGCTGCAGAACGTCCCACGTTTGATCCCATTCGTACCGCGTGGTGTCCGGAACGCCTGCCGTGTTGCCACCGACGTCGATGCTGCGATGCAGATTCCCACGCACGTCATATGTTGCATTCAATACGTGACCGTTCGCTCGCTGGAGTGAGGTGACGAGCGTCGGGAAACGGGTATCCGCACGTGTCAGACGGGTCGCGTTGCCTAACGCATCAATGATGCGCTTGGGAGCGCCGTAGCGATCGAGGTAAAAGCGCGTGGTGTCCCCCACGTCGCTGATGGGCCGCGGGCCATCGTGCAATACGTAGACCGAACTCGTATCAGCCATGCGATTGACTGCCCCAGGGAGTGCGCCGAAACCCTGGAACGCAATGCTGCGGACACTGACCGGGATCGGGGGCTTCCCAGCTTCCATCGTGAGCCGACCCAGCGTCACATTATGCGCGGAATCGAAGGCAAACGTTGTCAGCACGTTTCGGCGATCGGTGCGAGACGCCACGCGTCGGAAGAACGTTGCGTCATAGCCGAACTGCACGACGGACGTGTCAGGATCCGTCACGGACTGGAGCTGGTTCGAAGCGCTGATGCTGAATAACGTTGGTCGCGCAACGCCGCCGATCAGAGGTGCCGCCACAGCGGTGAGCCGATTCGTGCCTGAATATGCAAACACGTACTCCTGCGTCGCTGCCCCAGCCGGCGCTGGTATCGTTAGGCGATCGAGCCGCGGATTCGAGCCGGTTGCCAGGTAAGTGAAGCTCGTCGTGTGCCCAAGCCGATTGAGCGTCGACGTGTGATTGCCCTGGGCGTTGTATCGGACCCGAACACCGCCGCGCTCACGACGTTCATAGTGCGAGTTCGGCGGATCCCAGCGCAGCGTATCCGGGAAGTCGAGCGCGGGGGCGACATAGGTGTTCGTCGCAACCTTCGCATATCGACGGGTGCTGCCGTCCCCGCCGATCCACAAGCGGCTCGAATCGGGCTGCACTTTGAGCTGTTCCAGCCCGGCGAGCCACCAGCCCGCGCCGTACGCGCTGCTGTCACGGTTGACGACCGCGAGCTGGCCAGCCAGCGGCGTCGCGTCGATGCGCGAGGTGCCATAGAAACTCGTGAGCTCCAGTGAGTAGTTGTAGATCCCCGTCGAATCGCTGCTGGCATCGTAGCCGGCGACGACGCGCCGTCCGGTGCCGGCCAACAGATCGCTCCCTTGATAACGCGCGGTGCGCTTGACGGACCCGTTGATGCGTGTGCGCAGCTCTACCGAATCGGGCTTCGCCGCCCCGGTCGGGAGTGTGACATCGATCGGCAGCGTTGGATACGGATGCGCGTGCGCGCTCGAATAGACCATCGTTGGCACGCGGAGGGTCGTCAGTGTCCGCGTCGACGGGAGCGGATGCCAGAGCCGCAGATGCCCGCACTCCGACGTTGCGTCCGCAGGCAGCGCCAGCGTTAGGCAGACATCCCGTGCCACGGTGACGCCGGCGTGGCTGCTGTCGGCACTGGCAATCAGCGCTTGCGCATTCACCCGCGTAAGCCTGATCGACCCGGGATCGCTGGCCGAGCCCGAGGTCGCGGTGAGCGACACCGTTCCCGTGTCGGGGCCGGTGCCAAACGCCGCTGTCGTGAGCGGCACACGCACGAAGGTACTCTCGTTAGGCGCGATCGAGACCGATGCGATGTGCGGCGTGCACGCGGCCGTGAATAGCGCCGACAGACACGCGGCGTTAAAGCTGGCTGTTCCGCCCGCCGTCCCGACATTCTTCACCGTAAACACCGCGGTATCAGGACGAGCGCCCGCGGTATTCCGCGGTTCATTGTCTGGTGTTGTTCGCAACGCGATCGCGGATGCCCCACCAGTAACAACCGTGAGCGCCGTGCTCGCGGTGTGGGTCACTCCCGCGTCCTGCGTATCAGTCGCGCGAAGTCCGACGCTTCCTGAGCCGGCGGTGCTTCCGGTCGCGTACGTCACGGTGACGTTCTGGAACGCTCCAGGAATCAGGTTATTCGTCGTTGGAGGCGTCGCACACGAGGCGAGAATGACCGGCGTGCACACCGTCGACAATGAATACGTGGCGGCAACCGTCCCTGCATTCTGCACTCGTAACACAAGCGTCTTGTTGCTTTGATTGACCGTATCGGTGCGCGACGCCGTCAACGCCGTTGCGATGACCTGGCGTGAGGCGGCTGACTGGTAAGTGACGGTGATGCTGCCTGGATTAGCGATGGCGGTGTCGTGCTGCGCGCGCGCTTCGTATTCGACAAGCGCCGACGAGCCGACCACGCCGCTGGAGTTGTACGTGACATCGAAGGTTTGCGAACCCGAGGCGCTGAAGTTGAGCGTCGTTGGTGAGGCTTGGCAGTTCTGCGGAAACGACGAGCCCGCGCACTGCCGTTGATTGATACTGTAGGTGGTTGTGGGCGGCGCCCCGGCTGTCTGCGTATGTGCCACGGTGAACGTGACGGTCGTCGAGGATTCCGAGATGCGAGACAGAGTGCCGCCGTCGGGGCTCACTTGCACGGAGATCGGGCTTGGCACGATCGTGACGTCGCTGAACCCAGTGTCGAAAATGGCGAGGCTGTCCTCGACATGTTGGGCACGCAGGGTGATTCTGCCGCTGTTGCCGATGCCGCGCGTGTCGAAGCTCACAGTGACCGGTATAGCACCGCCGTTAGGCGCGAGGAGGCCGGTCAATCCGCTGGCTGGCGAGGTCACGCGGCACGTCGCCGGAGTCGTGAACGCCGGCCCAGAGCACCCGCCGCTTACTATGAAAAGTTTGTACTCCGCGCTCTTGGCTGCTGTGTTGGTGACGGTGAATGGAGTCGTCTGCGTTGTATTGGGCGATCGTTGCACGGCCGGACCGCCATCCGGTGTCACGGAGGCAACGACGAATGGATTGCGCACGACGTCGAAGGTGTACCGACCCGAGTCGGCGACGGCGCCACCGCTTGGCCGAATGTGATTCACCAGGAATTGGCCAGTCGCCGTCAGCGTAGTCGCGAAACTCACGGCGTTTGTCTTGGCAGGCTCAAACGGAACTAGCGTGATCCCAGCCAACGAGTGCGACAAACATTCGACGCTTGACGACGTATTGCACGTCGGATCGAGCGTTTCCGTCGTCGTTCCGACATTGCGTACCTGAAAGCTGACGCTGTTCGTGTCCAGGCTGAACGGATTAGGCCACAGGACGCTGTCGATCGGTGTCACGATGAAGACGCGGGGCGCCTTCTTCCACAGCGTTAGGTTCTGCGTCCCCTGTCCAAAGCTGTTGCTGTCGCCTTCCCCGACAACCCTGATGTTTGCACTTTCATTGCTGCTTCCCCCGATGGTGAGGGAGTTCCAGGAAACGGTGACCGTAACGTTGTTTCCCGCCGTGAGCAGGAAGTTGGCCGGCTGTGCACTTACACAGGAAATGTTCGTGCTGCTCAGGCATGAGAACTGGAAGTTCTCCTGGTGGCCAGAAGTGTTCGTGACCAGAAAGAACGACGTATACGCCCCGGAGGGTTGCGCGCTACTGTCCGCGTGAAACTCCGTTCGCGAGCCGCTCGGGACGACAGTCACGCCCGCATGAATGTGTGAGGCGTTTTTGCGAGCCGCCGTTACGGGCGGCTCGGGCTGATGGCCGACGAAAACGATGCCTGACACCACCGCCGCTAACGTCGCCATACGCATCATCACGCCCTCCCGGGATTTCGTTGCTCCGCGTGCACCATAGGTTTGGCGCAGCCTCGCGCCCACATGATATCATGGACGCGTTCGCTCCTCGTTCCCGTATGGGAAGTGATCGTTACTCCGCGTAACATCGCGCTCCTGAGCTCGGGCCCCTCAAACGACCCCCGTCGCGCTTCGCGACGCACCTAACGAGGGATAGCGACGCTCCCGGCGATGTCTTCCAGCACGATCTCACAGCGTACGAGATCTGCCACCGTCCGCACAACCCGCAAAACACGGTGACAGGCGCGCCGAGACGTGAAGGCGTTCCGTCATATAGACTCCCAACTCGATCCACTCATACCGGCACGCGTTAGGCTACGAGCCCCCCCCGGCCCAAAGGATTGAGGTCAGAGCTCTCAGGGGTGCAGCTGTGAGGTGAGACGCAACAAACCGTACGTTGAGCAGCCGTAGTTGCGTCTGACCTGAGCGCTGTAAACCTCACAGCTCTGTCCTCAATTGGGTATGAAGCGGAGAGGCTGGACCTCCGCGGTAACGTGGTGGCATCGAGTGCCCCACAACCAATTTGACGCGCTCACCGTCTTGCGACGGGGCGCAAAACCGGGAGGCTAGCCGTTATGGAGATGAGAGGATTGGATCTACACAAACGCGAGACGCAGCGCTGCATACGAGCCGAGGATGGGAAGATCATGGAGCCTCGCATCGTGACGAGTCGGGATCGATTCACGGTGGTCCTTGGCCAGCGCCCCCGCGCGCGGATTCTCCTCGAGGCGTCGACGGAGAGTGAGTGGGTGGCGCG
>JBQTIF010000040.1:0-4185 GCA_052388395.1 Gemmatimonadaceae bacterium
TTCAGTTGGTAGAATGCCAGCTTCCCAAGCTGGACGTCGCCGGTTCGAGTCCGGTCGCCCGCTCTCGCACGGGATTTGTTGCGCCAGTCGAGCGACGCGATGCAGGAGATAGCGTCCTATGGTAGCCAGTAACAGAAGTATCGTGGAACAGTACCTGACCCTCCCGTGGAGCGTGCGTATTGATCGATCCGCAGAGGGCCTCGAAGCTAGCATCGCGGAGCTTCCTGAGTTCGTAGCAGCGGGCGCAACGGAGGAGGAGCTGACGAAATCATTTTGGGATTCGCTGCGCTCACTCCTCGAAACCTATGTCGAGGGTGGCGACGTCGTGCCTGTGCCGGCTCACGCTGCGGCCATTCAGGCTCCATCGTTCAAAGCTATCTGGCAACCAATGGCCCGATCGCCGTTGGTTCCAGCCTAACGAATCTCTCCGCGCGTTGATCCCGCTGAGGGCCGCGAGGAGCGCGTCCAGCTCAACCGACTCCGTAGAGCCCTTCACGTGTGCGTTAGGCCGGAGCCAACACGTGTTCCTCAGAAGGGATCGGCGTGCAGGACGAGCCGCCTAACGCGGCTGCGCCATCACGGCTTGCTCGATCCAGCGGACGATTCCGGCATGCGGCAGCAGCGGCTCGCCAGAATAAATCATCGGCAGGCCCTTGAGATCATGCGGGAGCTTGTCGCGACTGATCGCTCCCTTGGATACCAGAGCGGGCACGACGAGCACCTCCTTCCCAGTCACGAGGTATTGCAGCTCGATCAGCTCGCGGGCCCGTCGTACAGCCTCTGCGCGCACCGCCGCCGGCGCGTCGTCGCGCACCAGCTCGACGCGCACGTCGCGGAATCCACCGCGGATGCGCACCGAGTCGGCCACGACGCGCAAGTTCGTCATCCAGGCCGCATAGTCCTCCGCGGAGTTCGGCCCGTGTCCCACGATGAAGACCGCGCGCTCACGTGCGTCGTGCGCCAGTGCCAGCGCGCGATCGGTGAGCACGCGCGCCAACTGCGGCGCGTCATCCAAAGCCCTCGTTAGGCGGATCGGCACTGACGACCGCGGCGGCACGATCCCGGCCATGTGCAGGTGATGCAGCATCTGTTCATCAAGCTGCACCGAGTCGCCTGCCAAATAGCGCATCTGCTCGTAGTGCCCGCTGTGGCTCGATACGAACAGCGGAACCAACACGATCTCTGCTACGCCTTGGCGCTCAAGACGCGCGACGATATCCTGAACGCGGGTCGCTTTCGCCGCAGGTCCCATGAGGAAGCTCACGTCCACGGGTCCGCCCGTGTTCGCTGCATTGGCCGCGTCGACCACGTGTGCGTTCCAGAGAGAGTCGCCGCCATGCGCGATCACAATGGCGCCGATGCGCGACGGGGGCTGCGCCGAACCTTCGCTCGCCCACGCCCATAGAGCGAGCCCTACTAACAAGAGCTTGTGCATAGCCCGACATTCTAGACTGAATCCCGATAAAATCAATCGGCTTTAGGATGTGCGGTGAACTCCGCGCGTTATTACTTCGGGCTGTCACGTTCGGACCGGCGACGCTCTGCTCGTACCTTGTCGCGAAGCACCGAAGCCCGTGCGTCGCGTACGGAGGTGTGCCGAAAGGCGTCTCGGTTCGAATCCGAGCCACCCTCAAACGAGAGGCGCGCGTCACCGTGTAGTGCGTAGATCGCGTTCTACAACGACATAAGCGTTCAGCCACTGACCGGCATCATACAGTCGTTTTCCGGAACATCTCTCACCGAGGAAATGCTGATGCGACCGTTTCGCCGACTGGCTCTCGCGATGTTCGTCTTGGTCCATGTCGCTAGCGTATCGGCGCAGCCGAGCCAGAGCCTCGAATCGTACCGCCGCGCAAGGGCCGTCCTGGATCGAGCGGTGACCGCGCACGGAGTGGAGGCTGCGAAGCGCCTCCAGGACCTGACAATTGCCTACGAAGGCGCTCGCCACATGCGCTACCAGAGTTTCAGGCTCGAGCGCTGCTCAACTTCGACCGGGCGCGCTCCGGTTTGGACTTCGACGTTCCGGCGTTCCTGGTCCAGCGCGCGCTCCGCCGAGCGCAAATGCTGCGGTCGCTCGGGTCAGTGTCGGACGGTGGACGAACGTACGCCGTCGTCACCTTCGCCGATCAGGACGGCTCCCAGATCGCCCTTCATTTCGACGCACGCTCGGGGCTCCTCGCGCGCGTTCAAACACTCCGCGATGACGGGGTGGATGGCGACATGACGGTGACCGTTGCGTTCGGGTTCCCGGCAAACCGATCCGCTACGTGACGTTCTCGCACCATCACGACGATCACGCCGGGGGACTGCGACGGTACATCGCCGACGGGATCACGATCGTCACGACCCCGTCGAATCGCCGCTTCGTGGAGCGCGTGGCGAGGACCGTCCATTCCTTCGTTCCGGATTCGCTGTCTCGCGCCCCGCGCCCCCCCTTGATCGAGACGTTCTCGGGCCGCCGCGTCTTCGCGGACACCACGATGATTGTCGAGCTTCATGAACTGGGTGCGAATTCCCACGTCGACGAGATGGTGCTCGCCTGGCTCCCTCGCCAGCGACTGATCTTTCAGGGCGATCTCGTCATCCTGCCCGACCAGGGAGAGGTTGGGCCCGCCAACACGCTGACCGTCGAGTTTCTTCGCAAAGTCGACGAGATGGGTTGGCCGGTGGAAACGATTGCGGGGGTCCACGGCCGCGTCGGAACGTTGTCCGATCTCCGCGCGTCAGTTGCGAAACGCGCGCTTGCGCGCTGAACGGAAACTCAGCCATCCAGGCGCAAACGCGTGCCAAGAAAGTTGACACAAGCCATCGCTAGCGGCCACTGAGGTCATGGGCCGCTCCACACCTCCCGGAAGAGCGTGTCTCGGTCGACAGTGCGAGGACCGTCGGCGCCAGGCTGACCCATCATTTGGTTACCGTTGATTACCGCCTCACTCGTTAGGCACGAGCCGTAGTGTGCGAACGCCGCGCCCGCTAGCGCACCATTCTCACGCCGGAGGCGCCTAACGGCTCTGCTGTTCCGCCCGGCGCCAGCCTATCGCGAGCCGACTTGCCGGTAGAGCTCGACAAATGTGGTGCAGAAAGTGCCGATAAGATCACGAACTGAGCACGCTGCCACTCTTCTGGGAGCTCATCTATGTCCCCGACGCACACCATCGAACAACGACGTAGTGAAGTACCCCGACGTATTGACGCCGCACTTGCATTACTCCGACTTGTTGTCGGAAGCGTCTTCGTTGCCCACGGTGCGCAAAAACTGTTCGGCCTCGGCCTTCCGGCGATCACCGGAGGCCTTGAGCAGATGGGCGTTCCATATGCGCACGTCGCCGCGCCACTGGTGGCGATTCTTGAATTCTTTGGCGGTATCGCGCTGGTGCTCGGGCTGCTGACTCGGGTCGTCGCGCTGGGTCTAACGATCAACATGGTCACGGCGCTTGTCCTGGTGCATCTGCCCAACGGATTCTTCCTGCCTAACGGCATCGAATTTGTGCTGACGTTAGCAGCGGCGAGCGTAGCGCTCATGTTCGCCGGTGCAGGTGCCTATTCGATCGACGCCCTCATGCGACAGCGTCGTCACGTAACGCACACGGCGCCGCCTCCGGAGTATGTCCCGAGGCCCACGTAGGCGATCAGTCTGCCTGTGACGAGCTGGCAGCGGCGGGTCGCCCACGGGCGATCCGCCGCTTTCTGTCAGCGCGCCAGTAGACGGCTGGCGGCACAGCCGCCAGTCTACGCCACTCGTACTACTGTGCTCTGGCGAGGTCGTGCGCGAGACACGATCTTGCGCGCGCCCCGGGACCACGTGCAGCGGCCACCCTAGCCACTCCCACATGGCCACAAAACGTCGCGCCCTTTCATGTCGATGACGGGCGAACCCACTGCCACTGAACGCGCCCGCGTGCAAGCACTCACGGCGCGTGGGGCGGTGGCGGAACGCACTGTCGTCTCGATTCCGCGAACGGGGGCGGAATTCGGGTCTTCGCAGACGCCTGACATCAAGGTCGGCGGGCGTACGGTCGTTATCGCTGCTGGCCCATGCGCGGTGGAGGGTCACGACACGCTCCTAGCCGCGGCGCGCGCGGTTCGTTCGGCTGGGGCTGTCATGTTGCGCGGCGGCGCGTTCAAGCCGCGCACTTCGCCGTACACCTTCCAAGGACTCGGCGCTGAAGCCTTCGATCTTCTCGC
>JBQTIF010000041.1:0-44937 GCA_052388395.1 Gemmatimonadaceae bacterium
TTCGATGACGGCCGCACGTTTAGGACACGTATTTCAAGATCCGACCCCCGACCCCCGCTAGGCCGCGACCTCGTCGTGCTCGTCGTCCACCATCCCCTCATGTGATTCCGGGGTGAGGAAGCGGCTGATGACCCAGCCTGCGCCGCCATTGGCGCGGATCTCAGATGGTGTGGCCTTGAGGTAGCGCTGGCAGGTGTTGCGGAATGCGCTTCCCGAAGGGAAATGCAGTGCGTACGCGACGCCGTCGGCGCTGCGCTCGGTGTCTTCGAGGAGGTGACCGGCAACGATGAGGCGGCCCCACGTGAGCAAGCGCTGTGGGGTTGGGAGGCTCGCGTCGGAGAGTTGCCGCGCCAGAATGCGGCGGCTGACCGACAGCGTGCGGGTGACAGTGTCCGTCGTTAGGCGTTCGTGCGCGCGCGTGACGGCGATGAGCACGGCATCGCGCACGAGCGGGCGCCACTGGCCCATCGCGCTGCGCAGCTGTGCGGCCACGCCGCGAGCTTCGGCCTGTTCCAGAATCAAGGCCATGGCGCGTGGATCGTCGTCGCGGTCCGCCACGATCAAGCCATCTACCCCTGAGCGGCCCGCGTCGAACAGGTCGTGCGCGCGCTCGGCGGCGACATCGACATAGATGACGGTGCTCAATCGCGGGAAGCGGCGCTTGAGCTGACGCAGCGGCTCGAGGCTCATGCTGCCTGACGAGAAAACGTCGAGCACCGCGAGATGCACCGGCTGTTCTTCACAGATGCGCGTAACAGCCGCCCAGTCGGCGCACGCTTCAACAGCATGACGTCCGCGAATGGCCGCGCGCAGGCGAAAGAGCCGCGCCGGGTTAGGCAACAGCGCAGCTACAATCCCCACGAGGATGCACCGGTTGTGGTCTCGATCATGCGTTACCTACAGGACGTGCGAGTGACGCGTTACGTCACAATGCAATGCGGGCAGCGGAGAGAGTGACGCCGCCGGTCCCACACGTGACGAACGAGCACTCCGCGAGCGGTAACTTGGCTTTCAACCGTCTCGTCTTACGACGGATGCGGTGTCGAAAGCGGCAACGCTGTAGGACGCCGGTGCGGCAACACCGCAACGTCGCAACGCGATGTGATGGAGGAGTCGATGACAGAAACTGCCCTACGAGTGAGCACGTGCAGCGCGCGACCCTGGTCGCGGGCTCGCCGCGGCTTCACAATCATCGAGCTCGCGGTGGTGCTCATTATGGTGGGCATCATCACGGGGATGGCCATCCCGCGTCTCAACTATCAACGCTACCGCGCGGATGCGGCGGCGCGCGTCACACGCGCCGCGCTGCAGACGTCGCAGCGTCAGGCGATCATGCGGCAGACGAACATGTTGGTCGTGTTCTGGATCGCTGGTCGCCGCATGTTCATCATCGAAGACGCCAACAACAACTACAACTTCGACGCCGGCGAACGCCTTCGCGTTAGGCCGCTGGAAGAAGGGGCGCGATTCGTTGTGCCGACGGCGCAGGTGCCTGGCACGGCGATGCCATCGACAGCGGTCTCCGGTCCGAACCTCGTCACAGTATTCGGACTACCATCGCTGGCCTTTCTCCGTGACGGCGCCTCATCGAGCGATGCCAACATCTACATCTGTTCGGCGCGCTGCGACAGAGACAATCAACGTGCGTTGATCCTTACCCAATCGTCCGGCCGCACAGAGTCCTGGCGTTACGCGGGCAGCAGCTGGCGGAGGTCGAGTCTATGACGCAACTGGCTAGCGCGCGTCGCGAGGGCTTTTCGCTCATCGAGTTAATGGTCGCGCTGATCATCCTCGGCGGCGTCCTGCTTTCGACAGCGGAATACTTCCGCCGGTTCTCGCGCACGAACGCAGACACGTCGGTTTCGAACACCGCGTTGGATCTTTCGACTGCGCGACTCGAGGACATCAAGGTCGATCGCAACTATCTCACTCTCGGCAGCTACATCGCAACCGAAACGAACTTGAGCTGCCTTCCGGCGGCAGGCGCGGGCTGCTTTACGCGCGTTACGCAGGGCGTGCGTACGAATAACGCGACGAACGATCACTGGCACTTCACGGTGACCGTGACTCACCCGCGCATGTCGAAGCCAGTCGTCAAGACCACCGCGATCGCGCGGTTCTAGGAGACACCATCCATGACCACGACACATCGATCGCAGGGACGATTCTCGGCAGGGCGCCCGGGCTTCACCCTCTCCGAACTGCTGCTCGGCCTCTCGCTCACGGTGCTCGTTTTCGCAGCGGCTGTGCCGTTCTTCAAGGTGCAGACGCGCAGCGTCCAGGCCGATATGGGGCGAGCCGACGCGCTGCTCACGGCGCGCTTTGCCCAGAACACACTCGACCGCGAGCTACGGAATATCGGTATTGCGGTGGAGCCGATGCATGTGGCGTTAGGCATTCCGCGCAACCAGCCGAAAATCGTGCAGGCGGCCGCCTTCGCCTTTACGTTCAACTCGAACCTTGTGACGACTGATACCGCGGACGTCGCGGCCGTTCACTACGACCCGAACGTTCCAGTGGCTCTCACCGACGCGCTGGCAGCCGGCTCAATCGTCCTGCCGCTCGGCGGGCCCTCGTATCCGGATTACACATACAAAAAGTCGAACGGCGCGTTGAGCGGCGCCGAGACGATCTCGATGTGGGCATCGGCGGATTCATCGACGACGATACCGAACGACCTCGTGCTATTCCGGCGTGTAAACGACGGACCGATCGTCGTCGTGACGCGCGGTATCGAGCTTCCGGCAGGCCAGCCACTCTTCCGGTATAGTCGCGTCGATACGTTAGGTGCGCAGGTTGCGATCCCGACTGGCTCGCTTCCGCTGTATTGGACGAATCCGGTTTCGGATTCGATCCGAACGGTGGAGATCACGGTGCGCAGCGTCTTCCACGATTGGAATCTGGCGGGGGACACCACGAGCTACCTGCGGACCGTGCAGTCGAAGACGCGTCTCATGAACATGGGCATGGTCGCGCGACGCACATGCGGTGACGTGCCCCTGGATCCAGGGAGTGTCGCGGCGGTGTGGGACAACGCGACTGGGACGCCGAAAGTGATTGTCACATGGACGCCTTCGATCGACGAGGCAGCCGGTGAGAAGGACGTGGAACGCTACGTCATTTATCGCGACACGCTTCTCGCCGGCTACTTGGATCCGATCGATCTCGTTGGCAAGGGCGTTGTGCAATGGGAAGACTTCGTCCTTCCCGCGCCGGGGACTTCGGTTCGCTACGGGGTCGCGGCGCAGGACTGTTCCCCGTCAGAAGGGAACATCATGTCGGCAGCTGTCATCGTCATCCCCTAACGGAGACCACGCATGTTTCGAAAGACAGCGAACAAGCGGTCGAACCGGCGCGGGTCCGCGCTGATGCTCGTGCTGCTGTTCACCCTCGCGTTAGGCGGTCTGGCGATTTCCGCCATCTACATGAACGGCACCACGACGATCGTGAGCAAGCTGTACGACCGCGAGCGTGACTACCGCTATGCCGCAGAATGGGCCCTTGCGATGGCCAAATCGCGCATATCACGCGACACGCTGCTCGTCCTCCCCGACTCAGGCTACATCACGCTGCTGAGCAACGCGAAGCCGACGACAGTGGGCGGCCAGGCGATTCCGCTCGTGCGTGTCGATCTGTATGCCGGGCTCTCCGGTGTGACGAGCGGTCAATACGGTAAGGCTGTCAGCCTCGTGGCCGTGGCGTCGGACAGCTCTGGCGCGCGTCACGTTAGGCGCCTCGAGCTCCTCGCCGAGAATTTCGCCGTGTACGCGGTGTTCGTCGATCAGTGGCAGGCCGGTCTCTGCTACACCACAGGTGAAATCATCCGCGGCCGCGCGCACAGCAACACGCAATGGCAGTCGTGCAGCAGCTCGCCAGGGCCGATCTACACGGACTCAGTGTCCGCTGTAACCACGATTACTGGCACTGCCCAGTACCAAAAGGGGAATTATCCGAACTTCACGCGCATCAATTATCCGAGCAATGCGTGGCTGACGAAGATGCAGAACCTTGCCACGGCGGCCAACTACAACATTACGCCGGTTGCGACCGCGACACGCGGCGGATCGCGCATGGAGTTTGTCGCGATCGATTTGAACGGTGACGGCGACGTGACCGATCAACAGGAAGGGTTCTTCCGCATCTACGATGGCAACGTTGGAGCGTTAGGCATTGCCAATGCCGATACCTTCGTAACAAAAGCTCAGTGGCCGTACAACGCGCGCGCCGACACCCTCTCGGCCGCCGGTGCCAGCGCGAAGTATCGCCATGTCGTACGCAATCAGTGCGGTGCAACCTATCAGTATTGGCATGACCCGGCTCCAGCCGGTCCTCCATACCAGGTGCTCAACTGGTTCGTTCCCGTCGCAGCGCACGACCATGCGGTCGTCGCGAAACGCTGGTTCCGCAATGCAATGGAGCAGACTTTCCTGCGCCAAGGACAGGCGCCGGCGACGGCGGCTGCCAATGCGGATACACTCCGCCTGCAAACGACGGCTCAAATTCTCAATCGTGCGGGGGCGCGCTGCTACCCGGCGGGCGACCCGCACCTTATGCCGACGGAGCGGTACGTCGATCCGGGCGACGCGAATTGGGGTGGCGAAGACAGCACGTTCACGGCCGTCAATCGGTCGGGTGCTTGGCGCGCTTATCCGAACGCCGCGCTCGGCATTCCGATAGGACCCACGCGTCAGGCAGCGGAACTGCCGTACCTCTGGCCGTTGCATCGTGCGCTCAATCCGAACTTCGCGGGCGTGATCCACGTGAACGGCGACATCTACATGAACGGCCTGGTGCGTGGCCGTGCGACCGTGTATGCAGACTCCAATGTCAAGTTCGTCGACGATGTCACCTACACGTCGCCGCCGGGAACGCTCTCCAACATCTGCACGAACCTGCTAGGGATCTTGACGGGCAATCACGCCGCGCTCTCCGATAACGCGATCAATCGACCGAAATACATTAACTCGAGTGTGACGGGCTCCGGGGCGCGGTTCCTCGACGACAATCAGGACTTCTTCCTGCACGGCGTGTCGATGTCCGGTGTGCACAACACGACCGGCGGCTTCTTCACAGAGCATTACAACAGAGGGTCCAATGCCCTCCGCACATGCACGCCGCAAGTTGGATTCACGGCAAGCACGTCGGGTGGTTGTATCAGTCAGGCCGGCGGCGTGATTCAGAAGCGCATCTACGCGACCTTCAGCGGTGGTTATACAGGCTTCGCGGAAAACCGTGTCAAGGATCCGTGTCTGGATTTCGACTCACCGCCGTTCTTCCCGCTCACTGGGCGCTACAAAGACAACGAGTACTACGAGATCGATCCGCAACAGTTCCTGCAGATGGGTGTTGCGAACTTCTTTAGAAGGTTGCAGGGCGTGTAGGTGATAGTGGATAGTGGATAGAGAATAGGGCTGGGGTGGCGACCTAACGAGTAAAACTAAAGGGGCAGCGTCCGCTGCCCCTCGTCTTTTTTCCGCACCATGTGGCAGGCGCGGCAGCGCGCTTCATACGCCTCGCTTCCGCCCACCATGATCGTTGGGGAATCGTAGGGCGCGGGAACACCGTCGATCAGCCGTTGATTGCGCGTCGCCGGCGCGCCACACAAAACACAGATCGCGTGCAGCTTGTCCACGAGCTCCGCAATCGCCATCAGCTGCGGCATGCGTCCGAACGGTTCGCCGCGAAAATCAGTGTCCGTCCCCGCCACGATCACTCGGCGGCCGCTGTTGGCGAGCCAAGTGACTAAATCCACGATGCCGTCATCGAGGAACTGCGCCTCGTCGATCGCAATGACATGCGCGGTCGGATCGATGCGCGACGAAATCTGCGCCGACGAATCGACTGGTATTGCGTCGACCGAGCGGCCGTCATGACTGGACACGGCGAGCACACCCAGATAGCGGTCGTCGAGGTGCGACTTGAACACTTGCACGCGCTTGCGCGCGATCAACGCGCGCCTAACGCGCCGCATCAGCTCCTCGGTCTTGCCGCTGAACATCACCCCCGCGATGACTTCAATCCATCCGCCGTTGAGCTGCGCGCTCACGGCTCGCTACCGCTCGCGGGCGGACGTCTGGCGTGACGCAGCCGTTCGGCGCGGGAGGACCACTCCTCGTGCTCGCGCGCGGCGCGCGGTGCCCCGCGAGCGCCGACCGTATCAGAGCCCTCACGTCGCGGCGGACCGCGACGCGCATCTGCAGGTCCGGCACGCGTTCCGCCGCGGTCCAAGCGCGCGGTCACGCGGCGGCCGCGGATAGAGACACCCGTTAGGCGCTCCACGACCTTGTCGACAACGGGCGTTGCCACGTCCACCAGCGAATACGTGTCCCGCATCTCGATCTTTCCGACTTGCGCGCCGGTGATGCCGGCTTCTCCCGTAATCGCGCCGACCAGATCACCGCGCCGCGCGCCATCGCGTTCGCCGACGCTCACGAACAAACGCGTCCAGTGCTGGTCGCCGCCCGCAGCGGCGGAGGATGGTCGCGTGGCGACGGGCGCTTCCGCTCGCTCCGCGCGCGCCGCGGCTTGGCGCGCACGACTGAGCAGACGCAGCGCTGCTCCTGCGATCTCCGCCGCCGCGTGCCGCGCGAACAAGGGCTCGAGGGCCAGAAGCTCCGCGTCCACGGACTCGCGGCGCAAAAGCGACGCAAGTTCCTCGCGTAACAGACGCTGCCGCAGCGCCGCCTCGTCCGTCGGCTGCGGCAAATTCTCCGGGACGAGAGTGATCGCATTTGTGAGCGAGCGCACGCGCTGCAGCTCGATCGGCGTCGCCAGAATCACGATCTGGGACGCTTCGTCTGTGCCGCTGAGGAGCGCCGTGATCCGCTCGGGCGAATTCGGCACGCCGTACCACACCACCAGCGCTGCATCGGCGACTTCGGGCGCCGTCACGACATGCGCGGTGCCGGGAACTTCTATGCCTAACGCGGCCAAGGCGTCGCTCGCATCCTGTACCGCGGACGCATCATCGGCAACGACGGCGACGCTGCTTGTGTCGCGGGCGTCGAGCAGCTGCTGGAGCATCGCGGCGCGTTGCTCCGCTGCCACCAGGAGGTAGGAGACGCGTTGCTGCTCCGCCGGTAGGGCGAGCTCGTGTGTCAGTCGCCGCGGCTTCAGCGCACCGCGCTCGATAAATGCATCGACAGCCGGTGTCACTTGCTCGACGATCAGCGTGCGATCTCCCTCGCGTGGCGTTTCGGTGAGCAATGTGTCCAGATCGGTCGCCTGTTGCTCATTGGCGAGGATTGCATCAGCCCAGAGCAAGACGACGTGGCGTACACTCTCCAGCTTGAGCGCCGCCGACCGAACGAGTGCCATCAGATCACTCGGCGCACCGACAACCGAATGCGGCTGCCTTTGGAGAAGCGCAGTGGCGCGTGTCGGAACGCTCAAAGGGGTCAGTACTGCGCCGGCGCGGCGAGTACTGCCGGCGAGCTCGTACGCAGTTTGGCGATCGCCAACGATGACGAGATTGGCGACGTCAGTTCCTTGCGCAGGCTTGCTCAGCGCCGACTGGACGACCCGAGCACTTTCGCCCCCGATTCTGGGCGTGACATGCAGCACGTGCGCACTTCGCGCGGCGCCAGATAGTTCCCGATCGTCGTGCTCCACAGTCCCCTAACCTTCGGATGTCAATGTAATCGGCAAGCGATGCTTGCCTTGCGTCTCTGAGACAAAAATAGCGCAGCCCTGGTAGCGCTGCGAGAGCCGACGCTATCTTAGCGCGCGCTATGATCACCACCATCGTCCTTGTGCGCGCGGATCCCAAACACATCCCGCAGACAGCGATGCAGATCGCGGGGATTGACGGCGTGCAGGAGGTGTACTCTGTATCCGGCGAGTGGGATCTCGTTGTCGTGGTGCGCGTAGCGGAGTACGAGCAGATCGCACGCGTCGTGACTGAGCAGTTTCCCAAGGTAAGCGGTATCGAGCGGACTCAGACGCTCACAGCCTTTCGGGCATATTCGCGCAGCGACGTAGAACAAGCGTGGGATATCGGTGGTGCCTAACGCGCGTTGATTGGCGGATCGCGTTCAGGACCGTCGCCTGTCGCGCATCTCCGGCTACCCGGCGCCGCCGCCCCGGTGCGGTGGTCTCGCGCTGCCGAGCGCAAGGGCGCACGGGCTGGCGGCCTCTTGGGAGCATAGTCGCGTGGCGGGTGTAGCTGTTCTCGTGCGAGCGGCTTTTTCCTGGTGACGATGCGTACACTGGACAAGCGGGTTGTATGGCTGGGTCGCGTCAGTTGGACGCGGATCGCGGCCGGAGCCTGTCTTTTGGCGTTAGGCACGGCCAATGCGGCCTCTGCGCAGCGTTACTCGCTGCAGCTCCGGCCACGCGCTGGCGACACCCTGCGGCTGAAAATGGAGCAGACGACCGAGTTCGAGGGGACGCACGGTCGCGAGAAAGCGCCCGGAAGCGGGGGAGCAGGGGCAGCCGGGAAGCCGGATAGTACGTCGCACGAGCGTAGTGCCCTGCGCGTGTACACCCGTATCGCCGTGGAAGCGACGGATCTCGACGGTGCCGACGTAACCGCCATCACCGATTCGGTACGCCTAACGAACTCCTCTGGCAGCCGTGATGCGATTGCGGCGGCAGCCCGGGCAGCAGAAGGGCGCCGAGTGCGCCTTCACGTCGCCCCGGACGGCGCTACGAAAGTCGTGGCTCCAGAAGGGCTAGCCACAGGGGCTCTACGTAGCGTCGTCCAAATGCCTGCCACGCTCCCCAAGGAGCCGGTGGAGGTTGGCCAGAGTTGGGTCCGGACGATGGAGATCCCGGTGCCACCGGCCGGTACGGGGAGCTCAGGAGGCTCTGCCGCCATCTCTGGGACCTTCAAGTTGGATTCTGTGAGCCGGGCAGGGGACATAGCCTACGTCTCCCTTACGGGGCGCCTGGTGCGCAGTGCGACCGTCCCCTATGGGGCCGAGTCAAATGCTGGTAGAGGGCGCTCAGGTCGCGAAAGAGCTGCGACCGTTTCGACGAGCGGCTCCATCACCGGGAGCATCGTGATTGACCGCACACGCGGCTGGATCATCGACGTGCGCACGAGTGTGGTTTCGCGCTCACTCCTCCAGGAGAGCGGTTCGACCACAGCTTCGGCCCGGATGTGGATGAAAATCTCGCAGTGGGTGCAGGTTTACTGACGCCCAAAGCGCAAGCCGGAAGGGCTGAACAAATGGCGTCGGCGGGGTGTGTAACCTCCTGCCCTGCGTTAATTTCGCCGCAGTGCAGAGGTTCCTAAGGGGGCCTCTTCCCGCGCATGCGCCTCATTCATTTCGCGGACCTCCATCTCGGATTTCGCCAGTTTCACCGGCTGACGCCTGACGGCGGCAACCAGCGAGAGGCGGACGTGGCGCGCGCCTTCACGCGAGCCATAGACCGCACGATCGAGTTGCAGCCCGACGTTATCCTGATCGGCGGCGATGTGTTTCACTCGGTGCGTCCGTCGAACCCGGCGATACTTCTTGCCTTTACCGAGTTCTCGCGCCTGGTGCGCTCGCTGCCGCGTTCGGACATCGTGATGGTTGCCGGGAATCACGATACGCCGCGGACGCAGGAAACAGGCTGTATCCTGCGCTTGTTCACGCCGTTAGGCATTCACGTCGTCGAGCCCGGGTGGCGTCGCCTCAGCTTCGAAGACAAGAACCTCTCAGTCCTCGCCGTTCCGGACATCCCCGGCGAGCGTGTTTTCTTGGAGCCGGATCCGGCTTACCGCTACAACGTTTTGCTGCTGCACGGTGAAATCGCGGGCATGGTTCCGTGGCATCGGCATGACGCGGAACAGCCGCCTAACGTGTACCGGCTGGAAGATTTAGCGCCGGAGCGCTGGAGCTACGTAGCGCTTGGTCACTATCACGTCTACAGCGCCATCGCGCCGAACGCGTGCTATTCGGGTGCGCTGGAGTACGCAAGTCCTGACGTGTGGGGCGAGCGGCGCGAGGAGAAGAGCCACCGCATCCCGGGCAAGGGAATCGTCGAGTTCGACCTCGACAAGGGGATGCGCCAGTTCCATCCGCTACGCGGCCTGCGCTCGTTCATCGACTTGCCGTCCTTAGACGCGCGCGGGATGAGCGCGAGCGACGTAGACGCAGCAATACGGGCGCACGTGGACGCATGCCCCGGCGGGATCACCAACACGGTCGTTAGGCAAGTCATTCGTGAGATCCCGCGCCATATCGCGCGCGAGCTGGACCACAAAGCCCTGCGCGAGTACAAACGCCGGGCGCTACACTTTCAACTCGACGCCCGGCGTCCCGAGACTGCCGGCCAGCGTTCCGGGTTAAGCGGCCGGCGCGCCTCGCTGGCGGACATCGTACGCGACAAACTGCACGGACGTCCGCTCTCTTCAGACGTGGACCGGCCCGCGCTCGTCGAGCTTGGGATGCGCTACCTTGCCGACGCCGCGGCGCGCGAGGAGGGTGCGCTCGCCGCACAGGTAGAGGGCGAATGAAGCTCAATTCTCTGCGCCTGTTGAACTTCCGGCAGCACGTCGACACGCAGCTCACGTTCACGGCGGGCCTCACCGGCATTATCGGACCCAACGGCGCCGGTAAGTCCACGATCCTCGAGGCGATCGCGTGGGCGATCTACGGCAAGCCTGCGGCACGTGGGACGCGCGAGTCGATTCGCTTCAACCGCGCCGGACCGCGCGATCCGGTGCGCGTGGAGCTGGACTTCGAGCTGCGAAACCATCGCTACCGGGTGTGCCGAGGCCTAACGAGCGCTGAGCTCTTCCTCGATGGCGATCCGACGCCAATCGCGACGTCGCTCACCGGCGTGACCGAGTTGTTGCAGCGCCGACTCGGCATGAGCCGGACCGAGTTCTTCAACACCTACTTCACCGGCCAAAAAGAACTGGACGTGATGAAGTTGATGGGACCGGCGGATCGCGCGCGTTTTCTCTCGCGAGTTCTCGGCTACGAGCGCTTACGTGTGGCGCAGGAATTAGTGCGTGAACGACGCCGCGAAATCATCGCCGGGTTATCCACGCTGCGCAGCGCCATGCCAGATGCGGACGCCATCCTACGCGCGGTTCGCGAGGCCGATGCGCGTGTGCAAAGCGCCGCGACACGCCATCGGGAAACGCTGCAGACGCTGGAGCGAGTCCGTCGTGAGTCGCGCGACTTCGAGCCGCGCTGGACCGCTATGCAGCGGTCGCGCGAATTGCTGCAGGACGTATTGGGCGAGCTGCGAGTGGCCGAAGCAGATGACGCGTCGCACGCGCGCGATCAGGAGCGCATCGAACGTGAACTTGCTGCGGTCGCTGAGGCGCGCACGGAGCTGGAGTATGTGGCGCGCGACATCGCCCCGCTGGCGGCGCTGGCTGATGAGTTTCAGCGCTTCGAGATCCTGGCGCGCGAAGAAGGTCGTCGCCTAACGCTTACAGATACTGAGCGCGTTCTGGCGACGGACTTGGCCCGCTTCCGTGAACGCCTGGAGCGCATTGAGCGCGAGGTCGAGGCCGAGGAAACACTGACCGAGCAGCTCGATGCGCAACGACGGCTGGAGCGCGATGCCGACGGCGAGCTGGAAAAGCGGCGCACAGAATGGGTGCGCGATCGGCAGGAAGCGGAAACGAAGCGCGATGCGTATCGCACGCAGTACCAGGAGTTGCGCGATCAGCGCGATAAGCTGGCCGAGCTGGGCGAAGAAGGGGCGTGCCCGACGTGCACGCGCCCGTTAGGCGCGTCATTCCGCGACGTGCTCGAGCAGCTCGAGGAGCAACTCGAAACGATCACCGTCGACGGCCGCTACTACAGCACGCGACTGGACCAGCTTGGCGAAATGCCGGCCGACATCCGCGCCGTGGACGAGCGACGGAACTCGCTGCGCCAAAGCGTACACACACTCGAGCGACAACTCGCGCGCGTGCAGTCGGCGGTGGCAGAGCGTCAGCAGATCGTCCGCGAGATCCACCTCAAGGAACAGCAGCATGCCAGTGTGCTCGCTGAGCTGGCCTCCGTGCCGACTGGCTACGATCCGATCCGCCACGAGGTGCTGCAGCAGCAGACGAGCCGCTTTGCACCGCTGAATGAGCGCGCCGCTCGGCTGGAAGCTCAAATTGAGCGTGAAACAGGCCTCACTGAGGAGCACGCGCGTGTCGTCGAAACTCGGCACACGTTGCGCTCGCGCATCGCGGCGCTGGCCACACGGCGCGAGGCCGTTCGTTACTCCGAAACAGATTTCGCCGAGATGCGCGACGAACATGAGCGGCTTGCTAGCGTTTTGCGCGCCGCGGAGATCGCGCATGCGGGCGCAGCGGTAGAGGTAGAAGCGGTGCAGGTTGCCGCGGAGCGCGCGCTGGTGGCCAAGTCAGAGCTGGAACGCGCACAGCGTATGCTGGACGCGTTGCAGCGCGATCGTCGGCTGCACGACGAACTCGATCGCGCGCTATCGGATCTGCGGACCGACCTCAACTTCGAGCTGCGACCAGAGCTGTCTGATATCGCCAGCTCGCTGCTTGCAGAGCTGACCGATCAACGGTACACGGAGCTCAAGTTGGATGACGAGTATAACGTCGAGGTGCACTCGGAAGGTGTGCTCAAGCCGGTGATATCCGGCGGCGAAGAGGATCTCGCGAATCTCGTGTTACGTCTATCCATTTCGCAGATGATCGCAGACCGCGCGGGGCAGAGTTTCTCCTTGCTTGTTCTCGACGAGGTTTTCGGCTCGCTGGACGATGAACGCAGACAGCATGTCGTCGAACTGCTGCGGCGCCTGCACGACCGCTTCGAGCAAGTGATCGTGATCACGCACATCGACTCGGTGCGTGACGGACTGGATCGCGTCGTGACTGTCGAATATGACGAAGAAACGGGTGCCTCACGGGTCCGCGTACCTACTGACGATGTGGACCTAACGAGCCTTGCTGGGCGGGCCGTTCCGGCTGGAGTCGGGGAATGACCAGCACGCGCGAGTTCCCGGCCACGCGAACGGCATCTGGGCCGCATCGCATCCTGCCGCAGAATATCGACGAGCTGAACGAGGTCTTCTCGACAGCGTTCACGGAGCGTTATCGCCGCGACGGGATGGTGGGCGTGCGTGTCCCCAGCCTCAACCCAGCGATCTGGCGTTACGCGATCGAGGATGCCAGCGATGGAGGGGAGGCGATGCTCTGGCGCGGGGAGCGCGACGAGATCGTCGCGTTCAATGTCGTGCACCGATCGGGTGTGGAAGGGTGGATGGGACCGCTCGCTGTGCGCCCCGACTGGCAAGGGAGCGACGTAGGAAAGGAAGTCGTTCGCGCAGGGACTCGTCTCTTGGCGACGCGCAACGCGAGCGTGATCGGGCTGGAGACAATGCCGCGCACGATGGACAATATCGGGTTTTACTCGCGGCTCGGCTTCATTCCTGGACGCCTAACGATCACGCTAACGCTCGACGCGCAGGAAGGAGGACGCAAGTTGCGCACGCTCGGAGCGCTCGGCGCGGCCGCGAGGGAGGACGCGATCGAGGCGTCGCGTTCGTTGACGCACGCACTGTTGCAGGGGTACGACTTCACGCGTGAGATGCGGCTCACACAAGAGCTCGGAGTGGGCGATTCGGTCATACTGGAGGAAGGCGGCCGTATCGTCGGGTTCGCAATCTTCCATATTGCGCCGCTTGTCGATGGACGACCCCGCGAAGAGCTACGAGTGCTCAAGCTCGTGCTGGACGACGAAACGCGAATCGAAGTGCTTGCGGAGGGACTCGCCGATGCGGCGCGCCGCAACGGCACTCGGCGCATCGCGATCCGCATGCAGGGAGAGTATCTCGAAGCCTATCGCCGGCTCATAGCGTTAGGCGCCCGCGTGCGTTGGACCGATCTGCGCATGTACGTATCGGATTACGAGGAAGTGCGCACGCCGGATGGGATAGTCCTCTCGAATTGGGAGATCTAGGGCAGCGCAGATTAGCGCTGATTGGAACTGCGACTCACGCAGAGACGCGTTCCTAACGACGTTCGTTGCCCCGTACATCCTTTGCGCGTCCTTTCGTTGGTGCGTTGCCGCGCACGACGATGCGCCAGATCAGCAAAAAAACGCCGAACGTGAGCAGGAGGTGCAGCCACCCTGGCGCTTCATAAAAGAACGTGCCAGCGGCCCACACAACGAGCATTGCGATTGCAATAAAGATTCCGACGTCCATGTCGTGTGATCGTAATTGACGGTCTCCGATTCTGCACCTACATTCTCGACGACTCAAGACGTGGGGCGAAGAGACTCAGTTTTTGAGCCAACAAGTCCAGTGGGCGGGTTCAAAACGCTGTGTGAACGCCATGCCCCAGTGCGGGGAAGACGAACACATGGTTGCGGGCCTCATCAGTTTCTATTGGGCTTCAAAAAACCCCTCTTCGTTCCATCTATTATGAAGCTCCGGTCCCATTGGGCCGGAGTTTCTTTAATATCCCCTATCCCCTATCCCCTATCCCCTATCCCCTATCCCCTCGTTGTTGCATGCCCGTCATCACCGTTACTCGAGTCCTGCGTTTCAACGCTGCGCATCGCGTGCACAACCCGGCGCTGAGCGATGAGGAGAATCGCGCAATCTACGGGAAGTGCAACAACCCGAATTGGCACGGCCACAACTATCGACTCGAGGTCTCGGTTGCGGGCGAGATCGATGCGCGCACCGGGTATGTCATGGACCTGGCTCTCCTGCGCGATCTCGTGACGCGTGAGTTTGTCGACCATGTGGACCATCGCAACCTGAACCTGGACGTGCCGTTTATGTCCGGCGTCAATCCAACGACGGAGCACTTCATCCTGGCATGTTGGCGTGTGTTGGAGCCGCGCCTCGCGCCGGCAAAGCTGGTAAAGCTCAAGCTGTGGGAAACCGAGAACAACTATGTCGAATACGAAGGGCGTTGAATCCGCGCGCGGCATCGGCCGGTCCGACTTGGTGCTGCCTCACCCCATGGATGACGATGATGAACGCCACGCTATCCCGGGGGTGGCGGCCGCCGAGTTCGAAGCACTGGTTCGACGTCAACTCGAGTTGTTAGGCGAGGCGCCCGACCGTGAGGGACTCCAGCGCACGCCCCTGCGCGTCACGAAATCGCTCGCGTGGCTGACACGTGGCTACGCGATGTCCCTCGATGACGTCGTTGGCGATGGGGTCTTCGCGGAGAAGCATGACAACATGGTTATGGTGCGCGACATCGAGCTCTACTCGCTGTGCGAGCACCACTTGCTGCCGTTCTTCGGCCGCGCGCACGTGGCATACATCCCCGATGGGAAAATTGTAGGCCTGTCGAAGCTGCCGCGCATCGTGGACATGTTCGCGCGCCGTTTACAGGTGCAAGAACGCCTCACGAGCGATATCGCCGACGCGGTGTGTGAGGTGCTGCGTCCACGCGGAGTCGGCGTGGTGATCGAGGCGTATCATCTCTGTATGATGATGCGCGGCGTCGAGAAGCAAAACAGCAAGACGATCACGTCGGCGCTGACTGGCGTTTTCCGTGATGACGCGCGCACGCGGGAAGAATTCCTGCGGCTGGCGCACGGGCCGGCGTCGCTCGGGTGAGCGACGCGCCGCTGGCCGGCCGCACTGCAGCGGTCACCGGCGCGTCACGCGGCATCGGGCTCGCAACGGCGCGTGGGCTCGCCGCATCAGGGACGCGCGTCGCGCTGCTGGCGCGCAGTGCCGACGTATTACGTGCGGAGGCACAGGCGCTCGGGCGCGGCGCAGTCGCTGTTGCGTGCGATTTACTTGACGGCGAGCAGATCGGCGCAGCCGTGCAGCAGTTACTCGACACGTTTCAAGGACCGCCGGACGTGCTTGTGCTCAACGCCGGCGTTTTTCCGTTAGGCAGAGTCGGCGAGTTAGCGCCGGCTATCTTCGCCACGGCGCTCGCGCTCAACCTCGTGGCGCCGTACGCGCTGCTGCATGCGTTCGTCCCGCGCATGCAAAGGCGCGGCAGTGGTCACGTGGTGACCATCGGGTCCGTTGCCGATCGCACGGCATATCCAGAGAATGGCGCGTATGCAGCGGCCAAGTTCGGAGCTCGCGCGCTGCACGAGGTGCTGCGCACGGAGCTCGCCGGGAGCGGTGTGCGCGCGTCGCTGGTCTCTCCCGGCCCAGTCGATACGGCGCTCTGGGATCCTATCCATCCGGACCGGCGCGCTGGATTCACACCGCGGGCGAACATGTTGCGCGCCGAAGCGGTGGCCGATGCCGTGCTCTGGGCGGTGACGCGCCCAGCGGACGTGAATATCGACGAGCTGCGCCTAACGCGGACGTAACGCATGCACCTCGACGTGATCGAACGGCTCTGCTGCCCGGCAGAGCACGAGGAGTCGCCGCTGGTCGCGACAGCGACGCGCCACAGCGAGCGCCGCATCATCGAGGGGTTGCTCGGCTGCGCCGTGTGCAGACGCGAGTATCCGATCCGTGAAGCCGTCGCAGACCTGCGTCAGGCGCGCGGGATAACTCGCCACGCGACGGCCAGCGGTTGGGCTAACGACGAGGCGACCTTACGCCTGGCCGCGCAGCTCGATCTCAGCCAGCCCGGCCGGCGCGTCATGCTGTGCGGCTCGTACGCGCTAATCGCTCCGGCGCTCAGCGTTATGTACGATGCCTTGTGCATCGCAATTGGCGTTGCGGCCAATGCCGAAGGTCACGTCGCGGCGCACGCGAGCGTGCTCCGCATCGACACACGTGTGCCGCTGGCAGCTGCCAGTCTCGACGGCGCGGCGGTAGACGCAGCACACGCGGCGGTTTTGAGCATCGAGGAGGTGCGCGCCCTGCTGCGGGTGAATGGACGGCTTGTATTACCGTCGCATCGGCCGCAACCAGCAGGCACGGTGAGTCTAGCTCGCGACGAGCGCGAGTGGGTCGTGGCACGTTCCGCGGACCTCGTCCGGCTTGGTGGAGGCCAGGGGGTCCGTGCGCCACGAGCCGGAGGAGAACCAACGCGCTGAACAGCGGTACTCGATATCGTAAGAAGTAACGTTAGGCCGTCACCCGTCGGGAAAGCGCTGGCGATAACACGCGCGCAGCGCCTTTGTCCCGCGGAGCAGGTACGTTTCGACAGTTTTCACCGCGATGCCCATCGCCTCGGCGATTTCCGCATAGCTCATCTGTCGCTCCCAGCGCAGCACACAGGCCACGCCGCAGCGCTCCGGGAGCGTTGCCACGACCGCGCTGACGACTTGGCGCAACTCATCGTATCGCAGTTCCCGCTCGGTCACATCATCCGAGTGTGGGTCCATGTTGGCGCGTGCATAGTCGCCGTCTTCCCAGCGACGCTCCACAATCTGTCGCCGCAGGAGACTGATCGCGCGGTTGCGAACGGCGCCGAACAAGAACCGTCCGATCGACCCTGTTTTCGCAAAGCGCTTGCGATCTTCCCAGAGTGTGGCAAAGACCTCCTGCACCACATCCTCGGCCGCCGCGTGTGATCGCAGGTAGCGAAACGCGAACGCGCAGAGCTGGAGGTGATACGCGCGGAAAACTTGCTCGAAGGCAGCGGGATCTCCCGCGCGGACGCACTCGATGCGCTTCGCGTCGTCGGAGGGGCAAGGCGCACAGGTGGGAGTCATTTGCGTAGCGCCTTCGCGGGCGGAGTGCTGCTCGCGAAGACATCCCTGTTCAATGCGATGAAGTGCGTGAGCGGCGCCGGAACATCGGCCTCCGCGACGATGGCTGTGACCGGGCACTCCGGTTCACACGCCGCGCAATCGATGCACTCGTCGGGGTTGATGAAAAGCTGCTGCGGCCCTTCGTAGATGCAGTCCACCGGGCAGACGTCAACGCAGCTGCGATCTTTCACGCTGATACAAGCGTCGGTGATCACGTAGGGCATAGGCGCTCCTCGTTAGGTTCCAGCCAGTAAGGTCTTGACGTCGGTATCGGCAAGACGGCCGACCCAGGCGTGAAAGCTTTCCCCGGTCGAGCTTCCCGCCGTGAAGGCGCGGCACAGGCGCTCGAGCGCCGCGGGGATTTCATCGGCACGAGTGCGAAACCCGACGCGTCGTGCGAAGGATGCGCGCGCGCCGACACCGCCGCCGACGAAGACATCGAACCCTTCCACTTGTTCGCCGTTCTCCGTCAGGCGAACACCCTGCAGACCGATGTCGGCGATCCAATGCTGCCCGCAAGCGTTGGGGCAGCCGGTCACGTACACGCGGATGCGTTCGTTCAACCCCGGGACGCGTTGCTCCATTTCCGCGGCGAGCCGGATGCTAAAGCGTTTGGTCTCGGTGATCGCGAGCTTGCAGAACTCGGAACCGGTGCACGACAGCGTGCCACGCTGGAAAGCTGATCCTGTCAGCGGAACGCCTAACGCACTACTCTCGTGAATCAGGGTCGCGATGTCTTCGTCGCGGATGTTCAGGGCGACGAGGTTCTGCATCGCGGTCGTTCGCAGCTTCCCGTTACCGTAACGCGACGCAAGATCGGCGATACCGCGGAGCTGCGGCGGCGTGATGCGGCCCGACACAACCGAGAAACCGGCGTAGCTCAGCCCCGGTTGTTTCTGCGGTTGCACGCCGACGTGATCGCGGATGCGGCCATCCGGGATGTCGTCGTGCGCTGCGGCATCGAAGCGATGGCCCAGGCGGCGCTGGATCTCTTGCAGGAACGACTCAGCCGTCCATCCGTGATTCACGAAAAGGAACTTCATGCGCGCCTTCGTGCGATTGACGCGCAGTTCGTCCGAATCGCGGAAAATCGCGGCGATCGTTTTGGCGACGTGCGCCACGTGCTCCGGCGGCACGAACGCGTTCAGGCGCAGCGCCATGTGTGGTCGTGTCGAGAGGCCGCCGCCGACCTGCACGTGATAGCCGAGTTCCGAGCCACGCTTAACAGCAGTTATGCCGATGTCGTTGATCTCCGGATAGGTGCACCAGTGGCGGCAGCCCGTGACGGTGATCTTGAACTTTCGCGGTAGGTTTGCGAACTCGGGGTTGCCGTTCAGCGTGCGATCGACTGCGATCGCGAGCGCTGAAGCATCGGTGACCTCGTCCGCGTCGACGCCGGCGAGCGGACATCCCGTGACGGTGCGCGTGTTGTCGCCGCAGGCGCCCTGACTCGTCCACCCGACCTCAGCCAGGGCGTCCCACACAGTGGGGATGTCCTCGATGCGCAACCAGTGCAGCTGGAAGTTCTGCCGGTTGGTGATGTCTATCGTGCTGCGCGCATAACGATCCGCCAGGTCGGCGATCGTGTGCACCATCTGCGACGTGAGATCGCCGTTAGGCGTGCGCACGCGCATCATGAAGAACGGCACGGCGTCGCCGCGCGTACCGTTGCCGTCACCTTGCGTGTAGAGTCCCCACGCACGGAAGCGGACGGTCAGGTCCGCCTCCGGGATGGAATGGAAGCCCTCGCGCGCGTAGCGACGGATATCGTCCATGATCGACCATGGAGCGCGTTCGCGCTTGATCCGCTCGACGCGCTGGGCGGCGGTTTCCCTGGCGGGAGGACCGGTCATAGCTGACCTCGATTCGGCGTAATGCCGAGCCTAACAACGTCGCCGACAATCAGCGTCGCCGGCGCGGCCATGTTCCTCGTTGCGGCGACGGTTCGCGCGATCGTGCCTAACGTGGCGTGTACGATGCGTTCGTCGGGCAGGGTCGCCCGCGCGATTACGGCTGCCGGCGTATCCGCGCGCTTCCCGTGTGCTATCAGCTGGGCCGAGACGTGGTCCAGCGTCGCGAACGCCATGAGCACGACGACTGTGGGAATGCGCGCAAGCGCCCCCCAGTCGACGAGCGGATCGCTGTCATCCGCTCCGCGCGCCGACACGACAGCGAACGCGCTGGCGACGCCGCGTTGCGTGAGGGGGATGTGCGCGGCCGCCGGCGCTGCGACCGCGGCGCTTACGCCTGGCACAACATGGACGCGCACTCCCGCCGCTCGCAGTGCCGCGCACTCCTCACCCCCGCGACCAAAGACGAACGGATCCCCACCTTTGAGCCGAACGACAACCTCGTGGCGGCGCGCGAGCCTAACGAGCCGCCGATTGATCATCGTCTGTTGTTCGCCGGCGGCACCCGGCCGCTTCCCGACATAGATGCGTCTGGCATTGACCGGTGCGATCCGCAGGACGCGCGGATCCACGAGCCGGTCGTACACGACCACGTCTGCGCGGCGCAATGCATGTCGGCCACGCAACGTGAGCAACTCCGGCGCCCCAGGTCCCGCGCCGACGAGATACACGGTCCCCCGCGTTCTTGACGCTCGCGTGTGAATGCTCTCGCCAGCTGCCGCATGCGATACGAGCGTCGCTATTCGTTGGCGCGCAGTATCGCTCCCGGCAGCGCGCACAAGTCGGTGTGCGTTCGAGTCGACAATCCGTTTCCACAGCCTGGCGCGCTGCTTCGAATCGGGGATGGCGCGCGCGACATCCGCACGCAAAGCAGACAAGATCTCCGCAAGCTCGCCGTATTCAGGGCCGAGACGCCGCGCGATGTCGTCACGCAAGCGAACAGCCAGCGCGGGGCTCGCTCCCGATGTCGAGACAGCGACGCTGACGAGGCCATGGCGATGAATTGCCGGCGCGATAAAGTGGCAATGTTGTGCGTCATCGGCGGCGTTGAGCAGGATCCGTTTCGCTTCGGCTTCGCGCCAAATGGCCGAATGGAGGGCGCGCTCTTCGGCAGACTCGAGGGCTGCGATCGCCAAAAACGCAGCGCCGAGGTCTCCAGTGCGAAACTCGCGCCGACGGAGCGTGATAGCACCGCTCTGTGCCAGTCCCGCAATCCGATCGCTTGGCGTTTGCGCGATGACGACAACGCGCGCACCCGCCTCGACAAGCCCAACGGTTTTCGCTTCCGCGAGCGCACCGCCGCCGATTACGACGGCTTCGCGTCCTCGGAGATCGAGGGACACGGGATAATACACAGAGCCGGTCGGTTGAACGCACGCTGCATGTGCAGCGAGACGATTATCGCTCTCGCCGTCAGCCAAGCGTCGTGTTGATAGCCCGAGATCCAACGTCGCCTCCTTCGATCTGCTTGTGGACGCTTTCGCGACACGGGTACTGTTCAAAATCAGAGCGGCCGCTTGGAGAAGCGGCCGCTGATCGGTTGCGTGTAGCGATCTCACTTCAGGCCACATCACAAGGGCACTCCGATCGGGCCGCGCGCGGTCCTGCGGCAACAAGTGCCGCGGCAAGTACAGACGCAGGTGCGAGCGCAGTTGGTGTGTCGGTGCTTATGACAGGATTCGCTTCGATGCATACAGACTTCAGCTGAGGATCTAGGTCCCTGCAGAGCCACCAAGCAAAAGCCCAGCGGTGCTGCCGCCGGGCGGATGCTTTTTAGCTCGTTGTTTAGCGTGGCGGCAATAGGCAGCAAATCACCACGGTGTCAATTGTCTCTCCGACGCTAACAGCCGGGTGGAGATCTGTCAAGAGAGTCGCGTTAGGCTTGGCGCGATCGCCGCGGCGCGGGCGCGGGACTAAGGGTTTTTTTCCGCCTCGCGCGTTATTTCAGTACTGCTTCTCTGGGAACGACCTTGGTGGCGTGTAGTTGCACGGGCGCCGCACATCGCGGCGCGTTCTGCGTTTGCTGTCGCATCTCTCTCTTCCGAGGGCGGCCCGGCGTGCGCGCGTGGAGAGCAAGCAGCATGACCTGACATGCATCCATCGCGGACCTAACGACCTCACCGGGCCCCGCCCGGTGTTTTTTTTTTGGGGGCCTGCCGTTGCGTTATGCCTAACGAACCGACTCTCACGGCGACCAGCCATTTCTCGCCGCTCGTGCTGGAACAGTGGCAGGCGAGTGATGTCCTCGCATGGGCGCTTGCGACCTTCCGCGGCCGCATTGCCTTGAGCGCCAGCTTTGGCGGCGGCGGCATCGTGCTCGCTCATATGCTGAGCCAAGCAGATCGTTCCGTCCCGATCCTGTTTCTTGACACAGGTTTCCATTTTCCCGAAACAATCGACTTCAGCAGTCGCTTCGCTGAGCGCTATTCGCTCAACGTCATCACGTTGACGCCTGCCACCGCACCACAACCGCTCTACTCGAGCGATCCCGATCGCTGCTGCACGTTGCATAAGGTCGCGCCAATGCATCGCGCGCTCAAAGCGCTCGAGGTTGTCGCATGGGTCAGTGCTTTGCGGCGCGATCAGTCCGTCACGAGAAGTGAGATTCGCGTGCTGGAACAGGACGACCTAGATGGCCGCGAGCTCATTCGCATCCATCCGCTCGCCGCGTGGTCCAGCAGCGACGTGCGGGAATACATCAGGAGACACGAGCTGCCGTACCATCCGCTCCTCGACCACGGCTACACTAGTATCGGCTGCCAACCGTGCACCCGACCAACGCAGCTGGGCGAGCATGAACGCGCCGGGCGTTGGAGCGGCCGCGCCAAGACAGAGTGCGGACTGCACTCGTTTACGCACGTCGCCTGAGCAATGCCGACTCTCAGTGAAACGCCTAACAGCACGGTGTCTCACGTGAGGGGACAGCATCACGTGCGCTGCGCATGACTGTAGCGGTTTAGTGACGACTGCAAGCACGAGTACCGCGCCGGCTCTGCCGTACGAGGGTGGCGAGGGCCCCTGCGCCACCGTCGACGCGGCGATCGGACGGACACCACTCGTTAGGCTGCGCCGCATCGCGGACCCCTCGGCGGCCGGCGTCTGGGTCAAACTCGAAGGGATGAATCCCGGTGGGTCGATCAAGGACCGCACCGCGCTCGGTATGATCCTCGACGCAGAACGCCGAGGGATCCTTGTTCCGGCGGCGACGATCGTGGAGCCGACGTCCGGCAATACGGGCATCGGCCTGGCGCAAGTCGCCGCAGCGCGCGGCTATCGGCTCATCCTGTGCCTGCCGGCCTCGATGAGCGAGGAACGCAAACGTACACTCACCGCTTATGGAGCGGAGTTAGTGCTGACGGACCCCGCGCGTCGCATGCTTGCCGCCATCGAAGAGGCCGAGCGCATCCGCGAGGAGACCGGCGCGTGGATGCCTAACCAATTCACCAATCCGGCCAACCCACGCATTCACTATGAGACCACAGCCCCCGAGCTATGGCATGCGATGGACGGTCGCATCGACGCCTTTGTGTACGGGTCGGGCACCGGCGGCACGATCAGTGGCGTAGGCCGTTATCTGAAAGAGCGGAACCCAGATGCGCTCGTCGTCGCCGTCGAACCGGCTCGCTCTCCGGTGCTCTCGGGAGGTGTGCGCGGCGAGCATCAGTTTCAGGGGATGGGACCTGGTTTTGTCCCCGCCAACTTCGATCACAGCGTTGTCGATCGCGTGGTACAGGCGTGGGAGGAGGATGCGTTTCCGCTGGCGCGATCGATGGCGCGCGAAGAGGGGCTTTTCGTCGGGATGTCCACCGGCGCGATCGCATGGGCAGCGTTAGGCCTCGCCCGGGAACTGGGTCCGCGACGCCGCGTCGCCATGATCTCACCAGATTCCGGCGCCAGATACCTAACGACAGAACTTTTCAAGACGACGCAGGCGGATAAGGCGGATCTATAACCAGCCGCAGCGCGCGACGTCGCGCGCGTGGTAACTGATAATCGCATCCGCGCCCGCCCGCGCCATCGCTGTCAAGTTCTCGCGCACGACGGCTGCCTCATCCAACCAGCCGTTTGCGGCCGCCGCTTTGACCGCCGAGTACTCGCCGGATACGTTGTACGCCACCAACGGAAGATTCGTCGCGGCGCGTACGCGGTGGATGACGTCGAGATAGGCCAGCGCGGGTTTGACCATCACCAGGTCGGCGCCTTCCGCCTCGTCCAGCTTGACTTCGCGCAGCGCCTCACGCGCGTTCCGCAGATCCATCTGGTACGTTCGGCGGTCGCCCTGTCGCGGCGACGAATCGGCTGCCTCGCGAAAAGGTCCAAAGTAGGCCGAGGCGTACCTGGCCGAATATGCGAGGATGCCGACGCCGGTGTGTCCGGCGGCGTCCAACGCGTCGCGAATCGCGCCGACACGGCCATCCATCATGTCCGAGGGTGCGACGATATCTACGCCGGCGTCGGCGTGGGCTAACGCCATCCGGGCGAGGATGTCGAGCGACGGATCGTTCGCGACCTCGCCGTCGGCGAGCACGCCGCAGTGCCCGTGATCCGTATACGCGCACAAGCAGACATCACTGATGACGATAATGTCATCGCCTAACGAGGACTTCAACGCTCTGGTAGCTCGTGCCACGGCGCTCGTTGCTTGCCACGCGTGTGAACCGTGAGCGTCCTTGGCGCTTTCCAGGGCGAGTCCGAAGAGCAAAACGGCGCGGATACCGATGTCTCTATCGGACGCGACCGCCCGCACCAGATCCTCTACGCCGACACGTTCGATACCGGGCATCGCAGCAATCGGCTCACGCGCGCTATCGCCGGGGAGCACGAAGTGCGGCATGATGAGCCGCTCGACCGTCACGGTCGCTTCAGAGACGAGGTCACGCAGCAGCCTACTGCGCCGTGTGCGTCGTGGGCGCACGCGTCCCGGACGGTGAAGCTCGCCGTTCGTCATTCGAGCGCCGGCGGCAGCTCGGCGCCGATCAAGCCGGCAACACAGTGTGCCGCTCGCGCCGAGAAAACGAGCCGCCAGTCCGAGTCCGCCAGCGCGGTACGCAACGCGGCAGCGGCACGTCGATCTTCGAGCGGCTCATGAACGATGCACGGCAGTAGGACGGGCTGCGCGCCCAACGCTGCGACGGCCCGAGCCCACGCGCCGGCATCGTCCACTTCGCGCGTGATCACGATGCGGCGTCCGGCAAGGGATCCGCCGGTCACGCCAGCCTCCGCATGAGCGTGTCGTATGCCAAAGCAGCCAGCGCGTGCGGCTCAGACCCTGTCACGCGACAGCGCGTTAGGCGCCGGTTGGGGCCCCCCAGTACGCAGTGCATAACGAGCGCGCCGGTGCCGTGGGCGTGGCACCAAGCGCCGAAGGGGAGCCGGCAGCCACCCTCGACGAGCGCGAGCGCCGCACGCTCGGCGAGTAGCGGGCTCGCGAGAGAGCTGTCGTCGAGCGGCGCCACCGCCCGGCGCGTCGCCTGGTCGTCTTCGCGCACCTGAACTGCGAGCGCGCCTTGCGACGGAGCGGGGACAAACACCGTCGGATCGAGAGGTATTTGTACGATGCCTTCCGGCAGCACGAAGTGCAGGGGTCCAGCCGCACGCTCCAGGCGTTTCAAACCGGCGGCGGCCAGCACGATAGCGTCGAACTGGCCAGCGACCAGCGCACCCACTCGAGTGACGACGTTCCCGCGCAGCAAGGCGAAATCGAGGTCGGGCCTGACCTCGCGCAGCAACGCCTCGCGCCGCAGCGCGGACGTGCCCACGCGCGCGCCGGTGCCTAACGGCAATGGAGAGCACGCCCAGGAGCAGGCCTCCGCGCGCACGAGCAGCACGTCAGCCGGATCGACGCGTTCAGGTACGGCCGCGACGACCAACCCCGGTGCGCTTTGCGAGGGCAGGTCCTTGTATGAATGCACGGCGACATCGACTGAGCCCGCCAACAGCGCAGTCTCGATCTCCGCGGCGAAGACGCCAAACGCGCCGATGTCCGTGAAGGCGCGATCCGTCGCCCGATCACCGGCGGTCGAGAGTACGCGCGTTTCTACGGTATGACCCAACTCGCGCAATCGCGCGGCGATATTCTCCGTCTGTACCCGGGCGAGCGCGGATCCACGAGTTCCGATTCGCAGCACGGGTGAAGTCGGGAGCTTCATCGCCGATATGGATAGACAGGTCGTAATCTCTGGTGGCAGAACATCCTGAGCGAGCGGCTTCACCCAGCATGTAAAGGCCGCAGAGAGAAACGCTTGAAGAGCGAGAATTCCCTGAGTGAGGCGCGAAAAGGGGGGCAGTCACGGTCGACCGCCGTTCATCGGCTCTTCGATGTGGTGCTCGAAGGTTCGCCCGAACGCGGCGTTCAAAAGACTCGGAGCCGACTTAGCCCCCCGTTACACTGCGACCGAAGCCGGGTCGTCCGCCCGCGGCGCGTACAGCTCGTCGATCAGCGCCTTATAGTTCTTGTCGATCACCCGACGCTTGACCTTGAGCGTCGGCGTGAGCTCGCCGCTTTCCACGCTGAAGTCGTTCGCGAGCAGTCCGATCCGCTTCGGCGTCTCATAGCTCGCGAGTCCGCGCAGATGCTCCGCGATCTCCTTCTCCATCTTGGCTTGCACCGCTGGCAGCACGATCAGTTGGGCACGATCGGTCCACGTCAGATTGCTCTGACGCGCCCACTTCTCCAGTTGATCGAAGTTAGGCACGACAAGCAATGCTGTGTGCCGCCGGCGATCGCCAATCATCACGACCTGCGATACGAATTTGTTTGTCTTGATCGCATTCTCGATCGGCTGCGGCGCGATGTTTTTGCCGGCGGCTGTGACGATGAGATCCTTTTTGCGATCGGTGATGCGCAAAAAGCCATCGTCCAGCTCACCGATATCGCCGGTGTGGAACCACCCTTCGCTATCAATCGCTTCGCGCGTTGCATCAGGCTTGTTGTAGTAGCCGAGCATGACGTGCGGACCGCGTGTGAGGATCTCGCCATCCGGTGCGATCATCACTTCCACGCCAGCGATCGGCCGGCCGATCGTTCCAATACGGAACGCGGAAGGGGTATTGACGCCGATCACCGGCGATGTCTCAGTGAGCCCGTACCCCTCGAGAATCGTTAGGCCAGCCGCGTAGAAGAACTTGTTGATCTCCGGCGACAACGGTGCGCCCCCGGAAACGAAGTAGTGCAGCCGCCCCCCCGTGCGCGCCCGTAGCTTGGAGAACACGAGCTTGTCGCCGACGGCAAACGCCGCGTTCAGCGCCGCGCCCGGTTTCTTGCCAGCCAGGATGCGGTCGGCTCGCCGCAGCGCGACATCGCGCGCCCAGAAGAAGATGCGTTTCTTGAGCGCGCCGCCCGACAGCGCGTTCTCCAAAACAGCGGCATACATCTTCTCGTACAACCGTGGAACGGACAGCACGATCGTCGGACGCACATCCGTCATCGCCGCACGGACCGCGTCGAACGACTCGACATAGGCGATCGAGACGCCGTTGGTGAAGTGCCAGTAATCGCCCATGCGCTCGAAGATGTGCGACAGCGGCAGGAAGGAGAGCGCAATGTCACCCGAGCCACTATCGATGGCGCCGGCGGTTCCCGCGACGTTGGAGTAGATGTTGTCGTGTGACAACATGACGCCCTTCGGCTCACCGGTCGTTCCCGACGTATAGATGATCGTCGCCAAGTCGTTAGGCGCTGCGCTGAGCGCGTCGCGGCGCCAGGCGTTTGCCACAACCTCGGAGTCGTTGGCTGCACCCGTGCGTTCCAGCGCCGCGAAGGTCATCGTGCACTGGTCGCTTGCCGCTTCATCGAAGCAGATCACATGCGCGAGCTTGGGCAATTCCGCGCGGATCTGGGCAATCTTTGCGGCTTGCTGCGCGGTAGACACGAATATTGCGACCGCGCCACTGTCCTTCAGGATGTACGCGATGTGCTCCGGTGGGAGTGTGGCGTAGATCGGTACGTCCACAGCGCCGCTCGTTAGGCACGCGAAATCAGTGATCGTCCATTCCGGGCGGTTCTCCGACAACAGTGCCACACGGTCACCGCGTCGCACTCCCAACGCCGAAAGGCCGAAGGCCGTGCGACGTACCCACTCGAGGATGCGCTCGTGTGAGATCGGCTGATACTTGCCGCTCACACGCACCCGCATCGCGTCAGGACGCTGCTTCGCGACCGCGTCGAAGAAGAGCTTGCAGATCGTGCCCGGTGCCGGACGTGGGCCACCGCGCGCATAGGTCTCAGTTGCCATGCCTAACCGCCACGTGGGCTAAACCGCAGGACACGACGAAACTCAGTTTGCACCGCCGGATACGCACCCGCCGAAACACGAAAGCGCACGACCGCCGAGTCGGTGGTCCCAGACAGCTGCGGCACTCGGATGTGCACCCGCCGTGCCCCTTGGCCGCTGGCATCTGTTGTGTCTACAACCGATGGTCGCCCACCGTCGTCGACCAACAAGATCCGCGTCGTTTCGCCGGGCGCAACCACTTCGCCCCGGAACTCGAGGAGGTAGCGAACAAGGAACCCTTTTACTCCGTTTCCCGCAGCATCGACCAGTCGCAGGCGGAATTCCCCTGAGTTGTTCGTCGTGTCGACCGAGCTCACCGTCATCGTGTCTGGGGCACGCACAAATACAACCGACTCGGGGCGAGTCACCACGTCGATCTCGCGCGTTACGCTCTGCAGCGTCCCTGCGGTGGCAAAAAGCCGTGCGACGCCGGCGCGACGTCCAATGACTCTGCCGTCGTTCGTCAGCGTCACCGTTGTGTCGCGCACGAAGAACTGAACTTCCGCATTTGCGACCGTGTCGCCCGCACCGCTCAATACCGTGGCGCGTAAAGGCGTGACAGCTCCCTGTTCGTTTCGAAGCGTATCACCGATGACGACAGCGGGATAGGGAATTCCGCTGAAGCTGATCGCACCGATCTGGTTAGGATCAACCCCAAGCTCCACGCACGCTGCCACTAGAAACGCAGCAATGCATCCCGCCAAACGCCACCTCATCCAAAGCGCTCAACAAGTAGCGTAGCAAGATTGACATACGCCTGCGCAGCCGGATCCGCCGGCGTCCGCAGCACGACTGGTTGCCCTGCCGCAAAGGCCTCGGTAGCGGCAACGGAACGTGGTATCACCAGATCGAACACAAGATTCGCCGGAAGATGCGAGCGTACGTATTCCGCGACGCGTTCCGCCGCGGGGTGTCCGCTCTCGTACATCGTCAGCAAGAGACCATCCAACGTGAGCTCAGAGTTTACGTCGGCCAGCTCTTGGATACCCCGCAGAATTTGCGGTGTTGTTTGCAGTGCAAGCGGTTCGGTCTGGAGTGGCACGATGACATGCTGGCTCTCTTGCAGCACGTTGATGACGATCGGCCCAAGGCCCGGCGGTGTGTCGACGACAACGATGTCGCAGCGCTCGCGGGCGGTACGCAAGAGATCGCCTAACAACGTGGTTTCGGCGACCATACGCTGGTACTCCGTATGATTGGCGGCTTCGGTCACGGCGCCGGCGAGGATCACGCGTAGCCACGGCAGCGTCGTCGGAAGGATTACTTCGCGAAGCTGGCGATCGCCTGAGAGGTAGTCGGCGAAGCCGTACGTCGCGTGACCGCGCCTAAGTCCGATGCCATAGCGCACCGCTCCCTGCGGATCGACGTCAACAATCAGCGTTTTGAGTCCTCGGCGGGCGAAGGCCGCTGCGAGGTTCACTGAGGTCGTAGTTTTGCCAACGCCGCCCTTCTGGCTGACGACGGCCAGGACTCGACCCACTTAGGGCTGGGCCTCTGCGGGTCTGTTGTTAGGCGTTGCGGCGCCTCCTCCGCCTCCGCTTGCCAATCCCGTCACGCCGCTCGCGCTCTCGCTTCCACCGCCGCCATTGTGCACACCCTCCATTGCGGCTCTTGCATGTTCGATCCATTGCTCCGCTTCGCCCCCTTTTGGGGGTGATGCGAGGAAAGCCTGCAAGTGCCGCACGGCTTGTTCTGTATCTCCCCGTTTCAGGAGCAAGAAGCCTAGACCGTAGTGTGCACCGGCGAGATCGGGTTTGATCTCGAGTGCGCGGCGATAGCAGCGCGCGGCTTCGTCCTGGCGATTCGTGCGAGAGTACGCGATCGCCATGTTCTGCAGGACGCGGTGATCGTCAGGCTTCTCGCGAAGGGCGAGTCGATACGAGGTGAGCGCAGCCTCGTAGTCGCCCTGCCGTTCGAGCAGCAGGGCCTCTTTGAGGTAGTCCACTCGCTGCGGCTTGAGCTCGCTCTCGGATCGAGAGCCAAATAGGCGGCTCAGCCAAGACATGCGCAGAACGGCAGGATTGGAATCACTCGCAAGCGTGGCGGGACGCCACGCAAAGTATCGCCCGGATGCGAGCCGAGCAACGACATGCAACACAGCAACTTAGTTGGGCTCGCCGCTCGCTCGCGCCGGCTTGCACGCAAACATAACTTTCGCGGCTCGCATCACTCTCAGCTCATCGCCATGCCGCGCACGCCGCAAGACGCCAGCAAAGGGACTTTTATTGTTGACTGGCCGCTCTTCGGCGAACTGTCGCGCGCACTCGCGCTCAAGGTTGCCAGAGCCTACGAACTCGATCTCGTGCTCGGTATCGCGCCTGCTGGCGTAATTCCTGGTGCGACAGTCGCGGCGGTGCTCGATCGCGAGTTTTACTCGATCATCGTGAGCCGTCGCTACCGCGCGGACACGGTGCGCGCGACACCAGCGGTGTTAGGCAGGGCGCCGCCGGAGGTGCGTGATCGGCGCGTGCTGGTCGTGGACGAGACGTGCGAGTCCGGAGACACGCTGCGGCTGGCCGTGGCGGCCGCCGTGAACGGTGGCGCGCGCGAAATACGCACTGCCGTCTCGTTCAAGACCGGAAAGCACGAGCCGGACTTCTACGCGCTGGAAACCGAGAGTGTGATCGTGCTACCGTGGGATCGCGAAGTACTCGTAGGCGGAGAGTTGGTGCCGAACCCGAAGTACGCGGACACCGCCTAACGAACCATGGCTTTGTCGAGCGAGGCTGCGCCCCCGCTCTGGCACGCTTGGGCTCCTGCGCGAAGCTGTGCGCTATCAGCCGCGAGTTGAGGAGCTTCGAGCTAGCTGATGAGCTGCTGCGTCGCAAACGCGGTTAACGACTCGCTTGCAGCTGGATAGCTGGCAGCTGACGTCTCACAGCTTTGGGCGGAGAGTGGTGCTACAGCGGGCGCGCTCGCTAGTTAGGCAGTTGCAGCCGCAGACACCGCGTCACGATAGCCTGCTCCGTCGCTCATCTCCTCATACACGTACTCCAGCACTTCGGGACTTCCCACGAGGAAGCGACAGGTCGCCCGGCCCATCGAGCGACACTCTACCTCGAGCACCGCGACCTGCGTCCCCGCGAGCCGTCCGAAGAGATCGGCGAAGAGACCAGTCGTTAGGTGACATCCGGGTGCGTCGAGACTCGCGTCACCGTCAGCTTCCCACCAGTCTGACGCGTCGAGCGTCGCAACGGCGTCGTCGATCGCGCCGACACTCAGCGTCCCCCAGCCAAACTCGCTGAAGAACTCCGATGCGCGGTGCTGAAATGCATCGACGTCGAGCTGCGAGACGTCGAGGTCCGTGCGTTCCGACAGCCAAGCTGTAAACGCGGCGTACACGGTGTCGCCACCGGCGTACCCAGCTTCTTGAAGGGCGCTCGCGGCCTCGGGCCCGTGATCGCGCAGCAACGCATTACGAAGCGCGGAGAGCGAACTTCTTGGAAAAGCGGCGAGTCCGTGAGCGGCGAGTTCAAGCGATGCCATAGTCCCCTCAATTCGTATGTTCCAGGCGCCGTCGCAGCTCGGCCTCATCGACCACTTCGACGCCCAGTTGGCGGGCCTTTTCCAGCTTACTGCCAGCCGCGTCACCTGCAAGCAAGAAACTCGTACTGCGGGAGACCGAATCTGTCACGCGCGCGCCCGCATGTTCCAGCAGGGTCTTCGCTTCCGTGCGGCTAAGCGAAGGCAGCGTGCCCGTTATGACGACTGTGAGCCCTTTGAGGGCACCCGGCACCTGCGAGGCACCGCGCCGCGGCTGTTGGAGGTTGACGCCTTCCGCGCCGAGCCGAGCAATAAGGTCCTGGGTGGTCGGGTCGGCAAAGTGCCGAACGACGGCGCCCGCGATCTCTTCTCCGACCCCATGCACCGCGGCCACCTGGTCTTCAGACGCTGCCATTAGTCTGGCGAGGTCACCGAACTCATTAGCCAGAAGCTCGGCGACAGTGGCCCCGACGTGCCGAATACCGAGCGCGAAAATGAGGCGGCTGAGCGGCTGCTGTTTCGATGCCGCGATCGCGTCGACGAGCTGCTGCGCCGACTTTTCAGCGAAGCGATCGAGCCTAACGAGTGCCTCGGGCGTGACGCGATATAAGTCAGCGGCATCCTTGATAAGACCGGCGCCGACGAGTTGTTGGATGCGCTGGTACGAGAGGCCGCGAATATCCATCGCCGACCGGCCGGCGAAGTGCACCAGCCCCTCGAGGCGGCGTCCTGGGCAACCAGGGTTCGGGCAATACACGCCCGCGTCGTCCTCCTCGCGCACGACCGGCGTGTCGCACGACGGACACGTCTCCGGCATCGTCCACACACGTTCGTTGCCGCTGCGTTTCTCAGGCAGGGGACTGATGATCTGCGGAATGACCTCGCCAGCACGCTTGACCAGTACCATGTCCCCCTCGCGCAGGTCTTTGGTCTTAATGAGCGCCTCGTTATGCAGCGTGGCGTTCGTTACAGTCACGCCACCGATTTCTACAGGCTGCAAGACCGCGTACGGGGTCAGGACTCCAGTGCGTCCGGTATTCACGCGAATCGCGAGCAGGCGCGTTTCAGCGATGTCGGGAGCGAACTTGCGAGCGATCGACCAGCGCGGTTCGCGGCCTCCGACGACGCCAAGGTCCTCCTGCAGCGCGAGTGGATCGACCTTTACCACGCCGCCGTCGATGGCGAAGTTGAGCGTCGGGCGGACTGTGGATTCCAGATGATGAGCCCACACCTTGACGTCGCCTAACGTGGCACAGTGCTGGTGGCTCGGTGCGACCGGGACGCCCCACTCCTTAAGGCCGTCGAGCACTTCGGTTTGCGTGCGGAACGGGATGCGCTCGCCTAACGGCGCAACAAGGGTGTAGCCGAAAAACCGCAACGGGCGCTTCGCCGTCATAGCCGGATCGAGCTGGCGTAAGCTACCGGCCGCCGTGTTCCGTGGATTCGCGTACACTGGGAGGCCGGCCTGAACGCGCTCCTCGTTCATCTTCTCGAAGAGGTCGAACGGGTAGTAGATCTCCCCGCGCACTTCGATGAGCTTGGGAACGCGAGTGCCGCGAAGGCGCAACGGGACGTCGCGCACGGTGCGGATATTCGGCGTAACGTCTTCGCCGATCGTGCCATTTCCGCGCGTCGTTCCCCTAACGAGTAGGCCGTCCTGGTACGTCAAACTCACCGCGGTGCCGTCGATCTTGAGCTCGGCGGAGTAGCCGGCTGCACGAATCTCATCGCCGGCGATGCGCACGAGTCGCTCTTCCCATTCGCTGAGCTGCTCGTCGGTGAACGCGTTGGCGAGCGAGAGCATCGCCACAGCGTGCGCCGCCTTGGGCAAGCCGCTGACTGGTGCGGCGCCAATGCGTTGAGTCGGCGAGTCAGGGGTGCGTAGTTCAGGATGGGCTTCTTCGAGCGCCTTTAGTTCATGAAAGAGTTTGTCGTACTCGGCATCCGTTATGGTCGGGCGGTCGAGGACGAAATAATCGTACGACGCCTGCTCGAGGATTTGTCGCAGCTCGAGAGCGCGACTGGCAATCGGGGAGGTCAGAGGTCAGAGGTCAGAGGTCAGAGCCAACAGGACATGCAGTTTGCGGTCGAATGACTAAGAGAGCAAAGAAATGGTGTAGCGCCAGGTGCGCTGATGGTTACGATGCGCGACATGAATTCAAAAGCGCGACCACCCAAACCACACTTTGCTGATCATCGTGGACTCATCGTCGGGCAAAAGGCGATCGACCTTGCAGTAGAAGTCAATCGTGTGTCGCGACTCCTTCCGAGAAGCGAGCGATACGGTGTCGCTCAGCAGATGCGCGCGGCGGCGGTATCAATTGCGGCGAACATTGCGGAAGGCAAGAGCAGAAATCAGCCTCGGGATTACGTGCGCTTTCTGGCCATAGCGCGTGGCTCATCCCGGGAACTTGACACGTATTTCGTTGTTTCCAGGCGATCGCGATTTCTGCGCGACCCTGATCTAGCAATCGCAGAAGGACTTCTGGATCAAGTGGTGCGAATGCTGACGACACTCATGCGCCGCCTCACGCCGCTCTGACCTCTGACCTCTAACCTCGGACCTCTGACCTCTGACCTCTGACCTCTGACCTCTGACCTAATTATCCCGCAGCCTCTTCTTGCACCACCTTCATCGCAACGGACACCAGTCGATCCAACTCTTCATCTGATTCGCGCGGCAGTAGCGTCTCCGCCCACACGTGATCGTCGCTCGTCGCGTAGCGATCAAAGAGACGCCGCATGAACGCGAGCATGGCAATTCGCTCAAGCTCCGCGCGACGCTCTCGGGCTATACGATCGCCGTTCTCACGCTGCAATGACTCGTAGCGATGAGCGTTGCGCAGCGCAGTAGCCGTCAGCGCAGCGATCACCTGGCAGAATTCAACGTCGCTTTCCGAGAAGGGGACCGCCCCGCGCTCAGTGCGTAGGAAGATCGCGCCGATCACGCTCGTCCTCCATCGAATCGGCACGACAACGATCGATCGCACATTACGGAGATCGAGAGTCTCGCGCACCTGCGATAGCATCGGGTCGTTCACCGCGTCCGGTATGAAAACCGGCTCCCCCGAATCGAACGCCTGCCGTAGCTCAGGATAGCGATCGAGATCGACGACGAGATTGCGCAGTGACGGATCTTCGTAGGTCGCGACGAGGCGCACCTGTGCGCCCCCGTCTCCGGCAAGGAAAATCGATGAGCGGTCGAGACCGAACATGTCACCCAACTTTCGGGCGATACGCTGCATGATCTCGGAGAAATGCAGCGTCGACGAGATCTCCTTCAGGATATCGACAACAGCCATTAACTGGTCGCGCTCGCGCGTTAGGCTCGCGACCTGCGATCGCAGGTGCGCCAGCTCATCCGCTTCAGCGTGCGCGCGTTCCGGGTCTGCGTCGATCAGGGAGTGGGACATGTTTTCCATGGGGCCGTGCGGCATGTGGGTGTGCGCCGCGGGCGCCGCTGCATGCGCCCACGCGCCAGCGGAAACAAAACGTCCCCGCATCCATAGGACGGGGGACCTCGCGCGCGGGCAACGCGGAAGCGACCCTACTTGGCGGGCTTTATGGCCAGGAGTCGCTTGACCTCTTCCACCACCGCCCGCGGCTCGCAGGGCTTCGCGAGGTAGCCATCACACCCCACCTGGATGGCCCGCTCACGATCAGCGGGCATCGCGTGAGCCGTTAGCGCCACGATTGGGATGCGGGCCGTGACAGGGTCCTTCTTGAGCCGCTGCACGGCCTCCCAGCCATCGACCAAGGGGATAGCGATGTCCATCAGGATCACGTCGGGGAGGTTCGTCCGCGCCTTCAGGATCCCTTCGGCGCCGTTCTCGGCTTCGTCGACCGCAAAACCGAAGTGCCGGAGCATCGTGGAGTACACGATCCGGTTGTCCTCGTTGTCCTCCACGATCAGGACCGTCGGTGGGCGGTCATGCGGCAGTGCGGTCATATCTCTCAAGGTCATACCAGCCACATCGGTCACCTTGTGATTGACATCACATAATGTGATTCCAGAGGCCAACTCGCTACCTAATTCTCGCCAATAGCTCCTTAGCTTCGCGCTTGTAGCCCGGATCGTTGATGTCAGTCTGCTGAGTCGCCGCTTCGATGTGCTGTAGCTGCTCGCGGGCCTTCGCCGTGTCTTTGACGTCGATGTAGATCTTCGCCAGGTCCAGGCGGTGGGTCAGGCGTTCCGGGTCGACAGCCACCGCGCGCTCCATGTACGAGACTGCGTCCTTCCAGTTCGCCGTGCCCAGGATGGCACCGCCGAGGAAGGACTTTGCGAAAAACTTTTGTACGCCGTTCAATCGCATGACTTCGGCGTTCCATACGCCCATAACGTGCAGCGCGCCGGGGTGATTGGCGTCGATCTCCAGGGCCTTGAGCGCTTCGGCACGAATCTCCTTGGCATATTTGACGCGATCGCGCACGCCAACGCTGAGCGCCGCCCTGCCTAACGCGCGAGCCAAGGCAAAGTGATGTTCTGCGACGTTCGGGTTGGCTGCGACCGCTGCCCGCGCATACCGTTCGCCGACGCGGAAGAGCGAATCGCGCCGCGCACGGTTCGGTTCGCTCTCACCGATATCCACGGCTGCGCGCGAAGCTTTACCGAGTGCTTCATCGTTCGTTGAATCGAGCACTATCGCTGCGTCGAACTCTTTGAGCGCCTCGGCCGAGTTGAACGCGGCGTGCGCGCGATCGCCGGCCGCGATGTGCTCAGCGACGGACTGCGCACTGCCAACAGATGTGCTTACGACAAGTGCCAACGTGCTTGCGATCAGCGGCTTACGGATCAGTTTCATGCGCTAGTGCTCCGGAGTCGAGTAAGTACACGCTGCACATAGATACCCGCTAATGCCACGAATGCTCGCACGCCGCCTTATCGAACGGAAGCGCGATGGAGGACGCATCGCTTCCGACGAATGGCGCACATTGGCGCGTGCATACGGCGGCGGAGACATTCCGGATTACCAGATGGCCGCGCTGCTGATGGCGATCTACTGGCGCGGTCTCGATGCGGAAGAGACGCAAGCACTCACCGAAGCGATGATCGCGAGTGGGCGCACGCTCGATGTGGACGGCCTGGCCGGCGCACGCATCGACAAGCATTCGACCGGTGGCGTCGGCGACAAGACATCGCTCGTCCTGGCGCCGCTCATCGCCTCACTCGGCGTCGGCGTGCCGATGATGTCGGGGCGCGGGTTGGGGCACACTGGTGGGACGCTGGACAAGCTCGAGTCGATTCCGGGGTTTCGCACGGATCTTTCGTTAGGCGACGCGCGGCGGCAGCTGGAGCAGCTCGGGTGTGTCCTGATCGGCCAGACGGCGGAGATCGCGCCGGCGGACCGACGCATGTATGCGCTGCGTGACGCGACGGCGACGATCGACAGCATTCCGCTCATCGCCGCCAGCATCATGAGTAAGAAGCTGGCCGAGGGACTCACCGGGCTGGTGCTGGACATCAAGCGTGGGAGCGGCGCGTTCCTGCGCGAGCTCACGCGGGGACTCGAGCTCGCTGCCTGCATGATCGCGATAGGCGATGACCGGGGCTGTCCCGTCGTCGCGCTGATCTCGGCGATGGATCGGCCGCTGGGCCGTGCCTGCGGCAACGCCATCGAGGTCGAGGAAGCAATCCAAACGTTGCACGGCGAAGGCCCTCCCGATCTCACACGCCTAACGTTTGCGTTAGGCGCCGAGATGTTGCTGCTCGCGGACGCCGCCGCCTCGCGTGATGATGCCTGGCGCCGCATGGAAGTGAACATCTCGTCGGGCGCCGCCGCGAAGAAATTCCAGGAGATCATCGCGGCGCAGGGCGGCGATCCAGGCGTCGTCGACGACCCGTCACGCCTTCCGCAGGCCGCCGAGTGCGAGTTCTACACCGCCCCACGCAATGGAATCGTCGCTCGCGTCGAGCCGCGCATCATCGGCAACGCGATTACGGCACTCGGCGGCGGGCGTACGCAACTCGAGGGAGCCATCGACCCGAGCGTCGGCTTCGTCATTAGCACCAGCGTGGGGGACGCCGTCAAAGCCGGTGAGCCGCTTGCCACCATTTTGGCGCGCGACGCCGACGGGGTGCGCATCGCACGTTCGGCACTCGATGTAGCCATCGAGATCGCGGAAGAAGCCGAGCCACCGCTCCCACTCATCTCACACCGCGTCACAAAGGAGGGCAGCGAGCCATGGGACGACGAAGCTCGTTAGGCTTTGCTCTATTAGGCACCTGCACGCTAGGGCTTTCCTGCGCCCCGACGCCGATTCGCACGCCGGCGCTGGACCTGGCGCGCGTCAATCTCGTCGATCTCACGCATCCGCTGAGTGAGAAGACGCTCTTCTGGCCCACCTCGCCGAGCGGATTCGAGCTCAAGCAGTTGTCGTACGGGGTGACACCGGGGGGTTGGTTCTACGCAGCGTACACCTTTGCGATGCCGGAGCACGGCGGTACACACATCGACGCGCCGATTCACTTCGCGCAGGACGGCCTGACCACGGATCGCATTCCCATCGCCGCGCTCGTCGCGCCTGCTGTGGTGATCGATGTGTCGGCACAGGCGACCGCGGATCGGGACTACCGCCTAACGCCAGGAGATGTGGCGACGTTCGAATCAGCGTCGGGCAGAATCCCGGCGGGGAGCATCGTGCTCATGCGCACGGGGTGGGACAAGCGCTGGGGAGATCGGCTGGCGTACTTCGGCGACTCGACGCCGGGACTGGCAAGCAACCTGCATTTCCCCGGCTTTGGCGCCGAGGCTGCGCAGTTGCTCGTGGATGAGCGGAACGTTGCGGGACTCGGCATCGACTCGCCGTCGGTGGACTATGGACCGTCTACGGACTTCCGGGTACATCGCGTAGGCGCTGCGAATAATGTCTACAACCTCGAGAACCTCATGGGACTGGACCAGCTGCCGGCGACGGGTGCGTATCTGTTCGCGTTGCCGATGAAGATCGAACGGGGGTCGGGTGGACCGGTGCGTGTCGTAGCCGTGGTACCAAAGCCGACGGCGCCGTAATCCGAACGGTCTGGTACGGCAACCAGTCGCGCCGCGCGTGCTGTCGAATTAGAGTCCTGACACCGAGGAATCCATGCGCCGTATCATTGTCGTCGCCGTCCTGCTTTCTGCCGCGGTTGGCTGCAGTGCCGAACGCCTAACGGGGGCCAGCGCGCAGCGCGCCGTGGCTCAGGGAAAGGCGCAGTTCCAAGCAATTCCAGACTCGATCGTCGTGTTCGTGGACGATGTGCGTCTCCCCGCTGGCAGTTCGTTGCAGCACCTACGCCCGGAAACGGTGGAGCGCGTCGAGGTGGTCAAAGGGGGAGCGGCGGTGGCGCAGTATGGCGCGGAAGCGAAGGGCGGAGCCATTCGCATCTATACCAAGAAATCGCGTTAGGCGGAGCTTCACTCTGGGCATGATTCCACTCGACTTCGATATCCGGCCGTACGCCAAGCTCGCGGCGCTTGGCGCTCTCGTGGTGAGCGCTGGCGCGTTTGGCTTGTGGCTGCTCACGATTTATGCGATGCGGCCCGTGCCGGGCGGCGGTATCGACGCGACGCACTTCATTCTCAGCGTCATGTCAGTTGGGATTATCTGTGCGGCGGTGATCGCTGTACATCTTGTGTTCGCCCGTCAGCTCCTGCGTTACGCGAAGGAACATCCACCGTCGCGTTAGGCGGTCCGCTCGTCGGCGGGGTATCCCGCTCCAGCGGCTAGCACGTCACGCTCCTCGACCGGGTACCCGCCATCGTCGCTCTCGGGATAACCGCAGCCTTTTGTATGGCCGCCATCCTCGCTCTCGAGTCCAAGCGACTGCGGCAGTGCGATACGGTCGCCCTCTCTCTCGCGGGTACGCAGCGCCAGGACGGTCGAGAGGCGCGGGCATCCCCGGAGGCAGAGTTGCGCGCACGCCAAGTCGGCAACTGCCGGCACGCGTCAGTGTCCGAGCGTGCGCGTGTCCTCTGCCGAAGCGGGATGCCCGCGCCGATCAAGAACGAATTAGATATCGAGATTGCTGACGAAGCGCGCGTTGGCTTCGATGAACGCGCGGCGCGGTTCTACGTCGTCGCCCATCAGCGTTTGAAAGACCTGATCCGCCATCACCGCGTCTTCCATGCTCACGCGCAGGAGCGTGCGCCGCTCCGGATCCATCGTGGTCTTCCAGAGCTGATCATCGTTCATCTCACCCAGGCCTTTGTAGCGCTGAATGTTGACGCCACCACGCGCATCGCCGTTGCCTAACCGCCCGACGATCTCCTCGCGTTCCTTCTCGTCGTAGGCGTAGAACTCCTCTTTGCCCTTGGCGACGCGATACAGCGGCGGCTGGGCGATGTAGATGTAGCCAGCGTCGATCAACTGCTGCATCTGCCGGAAGAAGAACGTCAGGAGCAGCGTGCGGATGTGCGCGCCGTCGACGTCCGCGTCGGTCATGATAATGATCTTGTGGTAGCGCGCCCCCTCGAGCTGAAACTCGTCTTTGATCCCCGTGCCGATCGCGGTGATGATCGTGCGGATCTCTTCGTTCGAGAGGATCTTGTCGATGCGCGCCTTTTCTACGTTCAGGATTTTACCGCGCAGCGGCAGAATCGCCTGGAACTCACGCGAGCGGCCTTTTTTGGCTGTCCCGCCCGCTGAGTCGCCCTCGACGAGGTACAGCTCGCAGAGCGAGGGTTCATCCAGCGAACAGTCAGCCAGCTTGCCCGGGAGATTGCCGACGTCGAGCGCTGACTTTTTGCGCGTGAGGTCACGCGCCTTACGCGCGGCTTCGCGAGCACGCGCGGCGGAGACAGCCTTTTCAACGACGATGTTGGCTGTGCGCGGATGCTCATCCAAATAGTTGCCTAACCAGTCGTTCACGACTGTTTTGACAGCCGATTCCGCCTCGGAGTTGCCAAGTTTGGTCTTCGTCTGTCCCTCGAACTGCGGCTCCGCGATCTTGATGGAAAGGATCGCTGTGAGTCCTTCGCGCACGTCGTCACCCGTTAGGGTGAAGTCGGCCTTCTTGAGGAAGTTTCCTTTCGCCGCGTAGTTATTGATCGTGCGCGTGAGCGCCGCCTTGAATCCCGTTAGGTGCGTTCCACCCTCGTGCGTGTTGACGTTATTCACGAACGAGAAGACCTGCTCCTGATACGAATCGTTGTATTGCAGCGCGAGCTCGATCCCGATGCCGTCTTTCTCAGTGTCGACGTAGAGGATCTCGGGGTGCAGCGTCTTCTTCTTTTCGTTGAGGAACTGCACCATCTCCTTGAGCCCACCCTTCGCGTGGAAGGTGTCGACTTTGGGCGGCTGCTCGCGTTCGTCGGTGAGCGTGATGACGACGCCCTTGTTGAGGTACGACAGCTCACGCAGGCGCGCAGCCAACGTGGCGTGGTCGAACGCCAACTCGGTGAAGATCGTGGGGTCAGGCTTGAACCACACCTTGGTCCCCGACTCCTTCGCACTCGCCTTACCTAACGTCGTCAGCTTCTTGGTCGTTAGGCCGCGAGCGAAGTCCATGTAGTATTCCTTGCCGTCCCGCTTGATCCACACTTTCAGGACTTCGGACAACGCGTTCACGACCGACACACCGACGCCATGCAAGCCGCCGGAGACCTTGTAGCTGTCCTTGTCGAACTTGCCGCCGGCGTGGAGCACCGTCATCGCGAGCTCGACGCCAGGAATCTTCTCCGTTGGGTGCAGATCAACGGGGATGCCGCGCCCGTTGTCCTCGACCGTTATTGAATTGTCGGCATGGATCGTGACCGCAATGCGATCGCAGAATCCCGCCAGCGCCTCGTCGATCGAGTTGTCGACGACTTCATACACGAGGTGGTGCAGTCCACGCGCCGCCGTGGAACCGATGTACATCCCAGGCCGTTTCCGAACCGCTTCGAGCCCTTTGAGAACTTGGATGTTGCCGGCGTCGTAAGCACCGCCGTTCTTCCCGTTTTTCTCGTCGGGCTTGGCCATTTACCGATAGGTCAGAGGTCAGAGGTCGGAGGTCAGAGCGCTCCGAACGAAGGCCGAAACGTGCGCCGTCGAGGACTCACAAACCTAACCGGGCGCGGTGCGCGAATCAACCCGGACCGACCCTCCTAACCGATTGTTCGACTTTGGCTTAGCGCATGAGCTGCCAATGAATCTTGAGTATCGGGTTGTGCGGGGTTGTGCGGTTGATCGTCGCCAAGATTTCCCGCTCCAATAACGCCAGTTCGGACATCCACGCGTGTGTCTTCACACTCACGATCAGGACGCTCTTTGCGCTCACGACCTCAGCGCGTGTAACGCTCGCGATGTGGTTCCCCACGAGCGTCGGCCACTCCTGCACGACGCGTCCCTGCTCCAGCCGTGCGGCAATGCCGTGTTGCTGCAGGACGCGTCCCAAGACGTGATCCACCCGCTCTGGCTTCTCGCCGCGCTTCATCCGCTGAGCGCTCCGTCGCGAATCGTTAGGCGTTTGAGCGACGCGAGCGCCGCGGGCAACTCGTCCGCTCGCGGAATGGCGATGATGAGTTGGCCCATGCCGCGACCGCCGCTGGAAGTATCGCGCAGCAGGTCGAGGATGCGCCGAGTGCGCGACGCGTCCAGCTCCGCGAACGGATCGTCCAGCAGCATGATTGGCAGGAGTCCACGCGCATCGCGCAACGTTTCCCGCGCCGCCAGCCGCAACGCGAGAGCCACGGTGCGTTGCTGTCCTGCGGAGCCCACGAGCCGCAGCGAATGCCCACCGAGCGAGATCGACAGGTCGTCGCGATGCGGACCGGCATGTGTCAGTTGCCGGCGAATGTCACGCGGCCGGTCATGCTCCAACGCCTGTTCCAGCTCCAGCCGCAGACGTCGCTCCTCATCCGCTTGGTTGTGATCGCGAGCTTCAGTGGATTCCGGCCGCGCAGCGTAGCGCAGCGCTACTCTCTCCCGCTCGCCCATGGCGATACAGAGCGTCACGATACGGTCTGCATAACGGCGAAGCCAGACCAGACGCGCGGCGCGGATGATTGCCCCTGCTTCCGCGAGGGCTGCCTCCCAAACGGCGACTTCGCCGTGGCGCGCGTCGCCTGCGCCCCGGGCACCCACGTGTCGTAAGGACGCATTGCGCCTAACAAGCGCAGCGCGATACCGCTGTAAGGCCGCCAGGTAGCGGCGATCGGTCATCGCAAGAAGAACGTCCAGGTAGCGTCTCCGCTCCCCCGGTGCGCCAGCGACGAGCGCCACGTCGCGCGGCGCGATCATCACCGATGGGATAGCTCCGAAAGCATCAGATAGTCGGTGCACGCGCACGCCATCGACGCTGACCTGCTTACGAGCCGTGCCCGTGCCAGACTCGAAGCCGATAGTGACCCGCACCGGCCCGCTGCCGACTGCAGTGGTCGCACCAGCGCCGCCCGCGCTATTGGCGTCGGCGCTGAGTGAAAACGTCCGTTCGCCGAAGCGGACCAGATCGCGGTCGCGCACCCCGCGCACGGATCGCATGACGGCGAAGTATGCGATCGCTTCTAACAGGTTTGTCTTCCCATGCCCGTTGTCACCGACGATCGCAACGCCTTGATCAGGGAGCTGCATGTCGACGTGCGCCAGATTGCGGAAATGCCGCGTCACCAACGCCGTGAGCGTCACGTCGCGCGTTGATATCGCGTGCGTCGCCACCGATCCAGCGTCCATCGCCAGTCGTTAGGTTCCGGAGAACTGTGCGGGGCGTTTCTCCAGGAACGCACTCGTCCCTTCGGCCGCATCTTTCGTCCCGGCGAGCATCGCGAAGCGGTTCGCTTCGAGATTGAGCCCGTCCTCGAGGGCCACGTCGAGTCCGCGATCCACAGCCTCCATGGTATGCGCCAACGCGAGTGGTGCGTTCGCCAACATCTGTCGCATCATCGCGTCTGCCGCCGCGAGTAGCTGGTCGCCTGGGACGACGCGATTTACGAGTCCAATGCGATACGCTTCCTGCGCGTCGATTGTCTCGCCGGTCAGTAGCAACTGCACGGCGCGCCCGCGACCGACAAGGCGCGGAAGCCGCTGCGTGCCGCCGTACCCTGCGCAGAGCCCCAGCTTGACTTCCGGCTGGCCGAACTTGGCCTGTTCAGCGGCGATGCGCACGTGGCACGACATCGCCAATTCGCAGCCTCCGCCTAACGCGAAACCGTTGACAGCCGCGATCACAGGCTTCGGCGACCGTTCAAACTTGCGGAAGACCGCTTGCCCGAGGAGCGCGCGCCGTTTCGCCTCCAGCGGCGTCTGACGCGCCAGCTCGGCGATGTCGGCGCCGGCTACGAATGCACGTCCGGCACCGGTGAGGATCACGCCGCCGATATCGTCGCGCTGGCGCGCGTCATCGATCGCAGCCTCGAGCTCCGTCAGTGTGCCGTCATTCAAGGCGTTGAGCTTGTCCGGCCGGTTGACGGTGATCGTCGCCACGCGGTCCGTGGCAGTGAATGTGAGAGACGAATAGGTCATCGGGATGACGCCGTGCAGGTGGACTGAGAGGGGTGCGCGATTCAATCTATGTAGCTAGCGAACGTCAATCTTCCCAGCCACTGCCGCCGTGGAACCTATCGTTGCCGTGAGTTGGTCCCCCGATGGCCGAGCTGTCCGCATCATCGACCAGCGCGCGCTGCCGCAGCAATTGGTCGAGCGCAACGTGTCGACGCTGGATGACATCCGCGACTCGATTCGCACGCTGGCAGTCCGAGGCGCGCCCGCGATCGGCGTCTTCGCGGCGATGGGGCTCGCGTGCATCATGCAACGGGAGACACATCTAGACCGCGAAGAGTTTGATCGCCGACTCGACAGCGCCGCCGAGCGAATCCGCGCAAGCCGGCCGACGGCGGTCAATCTCGGCTGGGCGATGGATCGGCTTCTGGCGTGCACGCGCACTACGTCGGGAAACGCGTTAGGCGCTGCGTACGCGCTGCGGCAGGCCGCGGATGCGATCCGCGCCGAGGATATGGCGATGTGTCAGAGCATCGGCGAGCATGCGCTGGCACTGCTGCCGGCAACGGCGCGCATTCTCACGCACTGTAACACCGGGGCGTTAGCGACGGCCGGCATCGGCACGGCACTCGCGCCAGTCTATCTGGCGCACCGCGCGGGGCAGCGGGTACATGTCTACGTCACGGAAACACGACCGTTGCTACAGGGGAGTCGCCTAACGGCGTGGGAGTTGGAGCGGGCAGGCATTCCCGTCACTCTCCTCAGCGACAATGCCGCGGCGGCGCTCATGCACACGCACGATCTCGACGGCGTATTCGTCGGTGCGGACCGCATCGCGGCGAATGGAGATGTCGCGAACAAAATTGGAACGTATGGACTTGCCGTGCTCGCGCGACATCACAGGGTGCCGTTCTACGTCCTCGCTCCAACATCTACGATCGATCCGGCGACAATGTCTGGGGCCGCGATTCCGATTGAACAGCGCGATCCTAACGAGGTGCGCATGTTCCACGGCGTATCTGCGGCGACGGAGGACATCGATGCCTTCAACCCCGCGTTCGATGTTACGCCACGTGAGTTGATCACGGCGATCGTGACGGACCGTGGTATCCACGATCCGCCGTTTCACTTCTAAAAGCGGCATCGCAGATTACCGCAGAAAGTGGCGCGGATGCACGCAGGTAACGCTTTACACTGAACGACCCTCGCCTATAAGGCGAGGGGTTCTGTGCGGCTGAAGCCGCCTAACTACTGTCGATTGGAAATCGACTGTCGTCCACGATCGCTTCACCCGCCTGCTCCTCTATGTACTCCCGAATC